>NZ_JBJGYK010000010.1:0-150761 GCF_054049955.1 Geodermatophilus sp. SYSU D00758 | reverse complement strand
CACGAGCACGAAGGCGACGGCGCCGGCCAGGCCCCCCCCCGACCCCACCCCCCCCCCCCCCGCGCCCGCCCCCCCCCCCGCCCCCCCCCCCCCCCCCCCCCCCCCCCCCCCCCCGCGACCGCGATCCCACCTGATCCACGGGGACGGCGCCCGGTGCCGGCAGGTCCCCGGATCGGGGCGGCCCGGCGGCGCGGGGCCTACCGCGGCCCGGGTCGGGCGGTTACCGTCCGGCGCCGGCACCGCCCCACCCCGGAGAGGACCTCGTGGCCCAGCTATCCGCCGAGAAACGCGTCCTGCGCGCCGAGCTCCACGGCGACCGCATCCGAGCCGCCAGCGGCTCGATGGTCGCCTACGAGGGCAACCTGGACTTCAAGAACTCCGGGATGGGCGGGGGCGGTGGGATGCGGGCGGCCCTCAAGCGGGCCGTGGCCGGCGAGAGCCTCTCCCTCATGGACGTCACCGGCCAGGGCCGCGCCTACCTGGCCAAGGACGCGATGGACGTCCTCGTGGTCGACCTGGGCGGCGACACCCTCACCGTCGAGAGCGAGCACATCCTCGCCCACACCGAGGGGCTGCGCCTGGACGTCCAGTTCGCCGGCCTGCGGGGCATGACCAGCGGCCACGGCCTGGCCACCACCACGGTGACCGGCAGCGGTCAGGTGGCCCTGGTCTCCGAGGGGCCGGTCATGGCCCTCGAGGTCGCCCCCGGCCAGGACCTCGTCGTCGACCCGGACGCCTACGTCGGCTCGCGCGGCCAGCTGTCGATGAACCTCGTCAGCGGCGTGTCCTGGAAGTCGCTGCTCGGCGAGGACGCCGGCGAGCCCTTCTCCCTCCGCTTCACCGGGCACGGCCTGGTGCTCGTCCAGTCCTCGGAGAGCTGACCGTGCCGTTCGAGACCGTCAACAGCAAGGTCGTGCGTGCCCACGTCGGCCCGCAGACCCCCGTGCTCGCCCGCCGCGGGGCCATGCTCGGCTACTCCGGCACGGTCACCTTCCGCCCGGTGCACGGCCAGGGCCGCGGGGTCGGGGGCATGGTCGGCGCCGCGCTCTCCGGTGAGTCCAACCCGATGATGGCCACCGAGGGCCAGGGCGAGGTGCTCTACGGCTACAAGGGGCTGCACGTCACCGTGCTGGAGCTCGACGGCGCGGCGCCGCTGGTCTGCGAGGCCGACCGGCTGCTCGTGCACGACGCCGGCCTGCAGACCAGCGTGCAGTTCCTCGGGTCCGGCGGGCTCCGGCAGGCCATCAGCGGGGCCATGACGGGGCAGGGGCTGTTCACCTCCAACGTGCACGGCCGCGGCTCGGTCGCGCTGCTCTCGCACGGCGGGGCGTTCCCGCTGCACCTGGCCGGCCAGCAGGTCGGCGTGGACCCGCAGGCCTACGTGGGCCACGTCGGCCAGCTCTCGGTCGACCTCGCCGCCAAGGTGGGGTTCCGCGACGTCGTGGGGCGCGGCTCCGGTGAGGCCTTCCAGTTGAGGATCAGCGGCCACGGCACGGTGTACGTGCAGGCCAGCGAGCAGAAGTTCTGAGGACGGCGACGATGACCTACCCCCCGCCCGGCCAGCACCCCGGCAGCCCGCAGCCCGGCTACGGCCAGCCCGGGTACGGCCAGCCCCAGCCCGGCTACGGGCAGCCCCAGCCCGGGTACGGCCAGCCGGGCTACGGCCAGCCGGGCTACGGCCAGCCGGGCTACGGCCAGCCGGGCTACGGGCAACCGCAGCCCGGGTACGGCCCACCCGGCCCGCACGGCGGCCCGCCGCCCGGTGCCCCCGGAGGCGGTGCGAGCGGCATCCCGAGCACGCTGTCCGCGCAGTCCCTCCCGTCGGACGACAACGTCAACCCGTACGTGTTCTGCATCGAGCTCACCGGCGACTGGTTCATGAGCAAGGGCGCGATGCTGGCCTACTACGGCGACGTCCGGTTCGAGGCCGTCACCCAGTACTCCTCGGCGCAGGCGTGGGTCGCCGCCCGGTTCTCCAGCCCGGTCTACGTCCACGACTGGGTGGTGGCCAGCGGCCGCGGCAAGGTGCTCATCGGCGACCGCGGGTTCGACCTGAACAGCTACGACCTCGACGCCGGCAACCTGACGATCAAGGCCAACAACCTCTGCGCCTTCTCCCCGCAGCTCGAGCTCAAGCAGTCGATCGTCCCGGGCTTCGTGACCCTCATCGGGACGGGGAAGTTCATCGCCTCCTCGAACGGGCCGGTGATCTTCGTGGAGCCGCCGTTCCGGGCCGACCCGGATGCGCTGCTGGGCTGGGCCGACTGCCCCTCGCCGTCGGTGCACCACGACGCGGAGTGGATGAGCCGCAGCATGCTCGGCGGCCTCTCGGCCGCGTTCGGCCGCGTCTCGGGGGAGGAGCGGCAGTACGACTTCACCGGCCAGGGGACGGTGCTGCTGCAGTCCTCCGAGGTGGCGCGGGAGGACCCCGCGGTGCTGCGGCTGGTCGAGTCGCAGACCGACCTGCTCACCACGAGCCAGGCGGGCCAGCTGGGGCAGCGGCTGATCGCCCGCGCCCAGCAGCAGCAGCACTGAGGCGCCGCCCGGGTGTGCGGCCGCCGCAGCCGCGCACCCGGGGGGCGCTCCCGTCAGCGCTCCCGGCGTCGTGACGCTGCGTGCGCGACCGGGTGGGTTAGCGTCGCGGCCATGCGCCCGGCCGACCTCGCCCTGCTGCGCACGCCGGGGGCTCCGGCCGTCTCGCCGGACGGGCGGATCGCGGTGGTCGCGGTCGAGCGGCTGGACCTCGCCGCGGACGCCCTCCGCAGCCAGCTCTGGGCGGTCCCGACCGACGGCTCCGCGCCGGCGCGGCCGCTGACCACCGGGGCACGCGACACCGACCCGGCCTTCTCGCCGGACGGGCGGTGGGTGGCCTTCCTGTCCGCCCTCCCCGGGGAGCCGCCCCAGGTGCACCTGCTGCCGACCTCCGGCGGGGCGGCGCGGCGGCTGACCGGTCTGCCGCTGGGCACCGGCGCCCCCGTGTGGGCCCCGGACTCGCGGCGGCTGGCCTTCGTGGCGCGGGTGCCCGGGCCCGCCGCGGCGCTCGGCGCCCCCCGCCTGGTGACCACGCTGACCGCGCGCGCCGAGGGCGTCGGCTTCCTGGCCGGGCGGCGCAGCGCCGTCCACGTGGTGGACCTGCCGCCGGACGGCGCCGGGGACGACACCCCGCTGCCCGAGCCGCGGCGGCTCACCGACGGCGTGGCCGACGGTGCGGCCGACGACCTCGACGTGGCCTGGAGCCCGGACGGCTCCCTCCTGGCCTTCGTGTCCGCGCGGCACGGCCGCGCCGACCGCGACCTCGCCCGCGACGTCTACACCGTGCCGGCCGACGGCGGGCCGGTGCGCCGGCTCACCGACGGGCACGCCGCCTGCCGCCGGCCGGCCTGGTTCCCCGACGGGACGGCGCTGGCCGTGACGGCGCAGGTCGGGCTCGGGCCGACGGGGCGGGACGTCGCCGGCCGGAGCGCCACCGTGTGCCGGGTGCCGGCCGGCGGCGGCCCGCTGGAGCCCCTGCTGGACCCGGCCGGCGCGCACCGGGGCGACCGGACGCCCGCGACCGTCGTCGCCGGCGGTGCGGTGCTCACCGGGGTGGAGCGGCACGGGGCGGTGGAGCTGCTGCGGGTACCCCTGGACGGCGGGCCCGCGCAGACCCTCGTCGAGGGGCCGTTCACCGTGGACGGCATCGGGGCCGGCGGCGGCGTGGTGGTGGTGACGGTGGCGCACGACGCGTCCGCCGGGGAGCTGGTGGCGATCACGCCCGGCCGGCGCCGGCTGCTCACCGGGTTCGGCCGCGCGCTGGGCGCGACCGGACGGGTGCACCGGCTGGGCCCCGCCACGGCTCGCGCCCCGGACGGCGCGGCGGTGCGCGGGTGGCTCGCGGTGCCGGCGGGGCCGGGCCCGCACCCCGTCGTCCTGGCCCTGCACGACGGCCCCCACCGGCAGACGGGCTGGCGGCTGTCGGTGGACACCCAGGTGTGGGTCTCGGCCGGGTACGCCGTGGTGCGCTGCAACCCGCGCGGTTCCTCCGGCGCCGGGCAGGACTGGGGGCGCGCCGTCCGCGGGGGGTGGGGCACGGTGGACGCCGACGACGTGCTCGCCTTCCTGGACGCCGCGCTCGCCGACCCGGCCCTGGACGCCGACCGGGTGGTGGTGCACGGCCGGGGCTACGGCGGCACCCTCGCCGCGCTGCTGCTGGCCCGCACCGAGCGGTTCGCCGCCGCGGTCGTGGAGGAGGCCCTCACCGACGCGGCCGGGTTCGCCGGGTCCTCGGACATCGGCTGGTGGTTCGTCGAGGAGCACCTGGGCGGCGACCCCGCCGCGCTCGCCGCGCAGAGCCCGGTCGCCGCGGCCGACCGGGTCACCACGCCGACGCTGCTGGTGCACGGCGAGGAGGACCTGCGCTGCCCGGCCGAGCAGTCGTGGCGGCTGTACACCGCGCTGCGTCGCCGGGGCGTGCCCACCGAGCTGGTGCTCTTCCCGGGGGCCGGGCACGAGCTGGCCCGGACCGCGCCGCCGCGGCAGCGCCTGGCCCGCCTGGAGCACCTGCTCCGCTGGTGGGCGCGGTGGCTGCCGCCGGTGGACGACGTCCGCGGGACGCCGGCCGTGCCGTCCGCCCGCCTGCCGGGTGCCCCGGCGACGGGGTACCCGACCGTGCCCGCGGACGTGGGCTGAGGCTCGCCTAGGGTCGGCTCCGACGACCGCCGTCCGTCCCGCCGCTCCGGCCGGGACGACCGAGGGGAGCCCGATGGTCGACTACACCAAGCGCCCGAAGCCGCCGACCCCGCCCCCGGGCGGCCAGGGGGCGCCGCCCGGGCGACCCGCCGATGCCCAGCCCGCCGGGCCGCCGGCGCCCGGGGTGTCGTTGAGCAAGGTGACGCTGACCAAGGCCGCGCCGTCGGTCTCGCTCACCAAGACGGCCGGGACGTCGGGCGTGCTGCGGGTGAACCTGAACTGGAACGCCCGTCCGCAGGGCGCAGCGCCGGGCGGTGGGTTCCTCAAGCGGCTGGCTACCGCGGCCTCCGGCGGGGCGATCGACCTCGACCTGGGCTGCCTGTACGAGTACGCCGACGGGTCCAAGGGCGTCATCCAGGCCCTCGGCAACGCCTTCCGCGGCCAGCACACCCTGCCGAACGGTGAGCTGGTCGCCTGGCTGGACGGTGACGACCGGTCCGGCCGGAGCACGGGCGGGGAGAACCTCCTCATCGACCTGCGGCACACCGCGCACATCCGCCGGATCCTGGTCTTCGCGCTGATCTACCAGGGGGTGCCGAACTGGGGCGCGGCCGACGCGGTCGTCACGATGCACCCGGCCTCCGGCCCCCAGGTGGAGGTCCGTCTCGACGAGCCCGACCCCCGCGCGCGGATCTGCGCCGTCGCGCAGTTCACCAACGAGGGCGGGCAGCTCGTCGTCCACCGCGAGGTGCGCTACGTGCACGGCGGTCAGGACGTGCTCGACCGCCAGTACGGCTGGGGCATGGACTGGGCGCCCGGCCGCAAGTGACCGGCGGGGGGACCGGACCCGGCCCGTAGGCGTTCCCGCCGGTTCCTGGTCCGGCCGGTCGGCGTTGCCGCGGGAACGCCGGGCCCCAGTTCTCATGCCCCGTGGGTGTCCGTGCCGTCGTCGGCAGCGAGGCGGCCGAGGTGGTCGCGCCCATGAGGACCCCGACGACGTAGCCGGGGCCATGCGTTCGCCGGTGGGGGCGAAGGCGTCGGGGAGGTCGGCGACCCCGGCGCAGCGGCCGAGGGCGGTGCCGACGCCGTACGGCACCGGGGCGGTGCCGCCGGCCGGGCGTCGGTGGCGGGAGCGGCCCGCCGGGGCGGACCGGGGGCGCGGGCCGCAGGTGGGGCGCGGGCCGGCGACCGGCCCGGTCGTCGATGGGGGGTGCACGCCGGTGGAGACCTCGACCGGGACGCCTGCGGCTCGTCGCCGCCGGAACCGCCGCGCGGGTGCGTCGTGCCTGGCAGGGTGGGGCGACACCGAGACGAGGAGGTCCGGAGTGGTCGAGCGCCGCGCGCCCCGCTGGTCCGAGCTGCGGGAGCTGGTCCGGACCCGCCCGCGCACCGGCGACGCCACCGACCGCCGGCTGGCCCGCGCGGTCACCGTCGGCGACCTGCGCGAGATCGCCCGCCGCCGCGCCCCGCGCGCGGTCTTCGACTACACCGACGGCGCGGCCGGCCGGGAGATCAGCATCCGGCGGTCCCGCGAGGCGTTCGAGCGGGTCGAGTTCCGGCCCAGCGTGCTGCGCGACGTCTCCGTCGTCGACCCGTCGACCACCGTCCTCGGCCGCCCGTCGGCGCTGCCGCTGGCCTTCGCGCCGACCGGCTTCACCCGCCTGATGCACACCGAGGGCGAGGTCGCGGTGGCGAGGGTGGCGGAGCGGGTCGGCGTCCCGCACACCCTGTCCACCATGGGGACGACGTCGGTCGAGGCCCTGGCCGCCGCCGTCCCCGGGGCCCGCCGCTGGTTCCAGCTCTACCTCTGGCGGGACCGGCAGGCCAGCGCGGACCTGGTGGCCCGCGCCGCGGCGGCCGGCTTCGAGGCACTGGTCCTCACCGTCGACACCCCGGTGGCCGGGCCGCGGCTGCGCGACGTCCGCAACGGCTTCACCATCCCGCCGGCCCTCACCCTCCGGACCGTCGCCAACGCCGCCCGCCACCCGCACTGGTGGGTCGACCTGCTCACCACCGAGCCGCTCGAGTTCGCCTCGCTGCGCTCGTGGGGCGGCACCGCGGCCGAGCTGGCCGACCGGGTCTTCGAACCGGCCGCCACGCTCGCCGACGTCCGGGAGCTGCGGGAGCGGTGGTCCGGGGCGCTGGTCGTCAAGGGCGTGCAGACGGCGGACGACGCCCGGGCCGTCGTCGACGCCGGCGCGGACGCGGTCGTGGTCTCCAACCACGGCGGGCGACAGCTCGACCGGGCCCCCACCCCGCTGGAGGAGCTGCCCGCGGTCGTCGCCGCGGTGGGGGACCGGGCGGAGGTGTACCTGGACGGCGGGATCCTGGACGGGGCCGACGTGGTCGCCGCCGTGGCGATGGGCGCGCGGGCCTGCCTGGTGGGGCGTGCCTACCTCTACGGGCTCATGGCCGGCGGCGAGCGCGGCGTGCAGCGGGTGGCCGACATCCTGGCCGCGGAGGTCACCCGCACCCTGCAGCTGCTCGGCGTCCCGTGCGTCGCCGACCTCACGCCGGACCGGGTGCGCCTGCGCGGCTGATCCGTTGCTGATGTGACCTGGGCGTTCGTAGGGTGCGGCATGGACGTCGTCGAGGTCGTGCCCACGCCCGAGCAGTACGCGTACACCTTCGGCGGCGTCGCCCCGCTGCGCCGGGTGACACCGGGCACCGCGCTGCGGGTGTGGTCCGACGACGCCTTCGGCGGGGCGCTCCGGTCGACGTCCGACCTCTGCAGCGAGAAGGTCGACCTGCGCTTCGTCAACCCGCAGACCGGTCCGTTCTGGGTCGAGGGCGCCGAGCCCGGGGACACGCTCGCCCTGCACTTCGTCGCGATGGAACCGGCCCGCGACTTCGGCGCGTCGGCGGCGATCCCCTTCTTCGGCGGGCTGACCAGCACCGACCGGACGGCGACCCTGCAGGACCCGCTGCCCGACACCACCTGGATCTACGAGCTCGACCGCGCCGCCGGCACGGTCACGTTCGCGGCGCGGCACACCGACCTGCAGATCGCGCTGCCGGTCGAGCCGATGCTCGGCACGGTGGGCGTGGCCCCGCCCGGGGGCGAGGTGCGCAGCTCGCTGGTGCCCGAGCGGTTCGGCGGCAACATGGACTCCCCGCAGATGCGTCCCGGCACCACCTGCTTCCTGCCGGTCTTCGTCGAGGGCGCGCTGTTCTCCGTCGGCGACGGGCACTACCGGCAGGGCGAGGGCGAGGCCTGCGGCACGGCCGTCGAGGGCGCGATGACCAGCACGTTCATCGTCGAGCTGGTCAAGGCCGGCGCCGCCGCGGCCCCGGCGTGGCCGCGGCTGGAGGACGACACCCACTGGATGACCGTCGGCTCGAGCCGCCCGCTCGAGGACGCCTGGCGGATCGGCCAGGTCGAGCTCGTCCGCTGGTTCGGCGAGCTCTACGGGCTGCACCCGATGGACGCCTACCAGCTGCTCTCGCAGACCGTCGAGGTGCCGATCGCCAACGTCGTCGACGCGAACTACAGCGCCGTCGTCAAGGTCCGCAAGGGCCTGCTGCCGCCGGCCACCGCCTTCGGCGGGCTGCACGACGACCTGCGGCGCCGCGCCGCCGGTCTGCTCTGACCACCTCGCCGCCGGTCTGCTCCGACCCACCGCCCCGCCCCTGAGAGGAACCCCATGGACCTGCAGCTCACCGGTGCCCGCGTGCTCGTCACGGGCGGGACCCGCGGCATCGGCCGCGCGGTCGTCGAGGCCTTCGTCGCCGAGGGCGCGGTCGTCGAGTTCTGCGCCCGGGACGGCGCCGAGCTCGAGGAGACCGAGAAGGCCGTGGCCGAGCGCGGCGGACGGGCGACCGGATCGCGCGTGGACGTCGGCGACGGCGCGGCGCTCACCGCCTGGGTCGAGGCCGCGGCGGGTCGGCTCGGCGGCATCGACGCGGTCGTGGCCAACGTGAGCGCGCTCGCGATCCCGGACACCGACGAGAACTGGGAGCTGTCCTTCCGCGTCGACCTCATGCACACCGTCCGGCTGGCGCGGGCGGCGCTGCCGCACCTGGAGGCCAGCGGGACGGGCTCGATCACCGCCGTCTCCAGCGTCTCCGGCCGCGAGGCCGACTTCGCCTCCGGGCCGTACGGGACGATGAAGACCGCGATCGTCGGCTACATCAGCGGCCTGGCGTTCCAGCTGGCCGGCAGGGGCGTCCGGGCCAACGTCGTCTCACCGGGCAACACCTTCTTCGAGGGCGGCGTCTGGGACCAGATCAAGACCGGGAACCCCGAGCTGTACGCGATGGCCCTCGGGCTCAACCCGACCGGGCACATGGGCACGCCGGAGGAGATGGCCCGCGCGGTCGTCTTCCTCGCCAGCCCGGTGTCGAGCTTCACCAGCGGCACCAACCTCGTCGTGGACGGCGCGCTGACCCGCGGCATCCAGCTCTGACGGTCGGGGACCGCCCCGCCGGGACCTGCGGCCCTGGCTGGGTCCCGCCGTCCCCGGTAGGCAGGCCCCGTCCGGCCGAGGGACGGGAGGCGCACCATGACCACGAGCACGGCCGCGGGCACGACCGAGCGGACGCAGGAGATCCGGACGCTGCTCCGGCGGCTGGAGGAGGCGATGAACGCCCGTGACCTCGGGGCGCTGGACGACGTCCTCGCCGCCGACCTCGTCCGGCACTGCCAGGCGACCCCGCGGCTTCAGGTCACCTCCCGCGAGCAGTTCACGGAGTTCCTGCGCCAGGACGCCGCCGCCTTCCCCGACAACGTGCAGACCTTCCACCAGGTCCTGGTCGACGGGGACCGGGCCGCGGTGTGGGCGACCTACGAGGGCACCCAGACCGGCCCGCTGGGGCCCTTCCCGGCGTCCGGCCGACGGGCGGCCTTCGACTACGCCGGCGTGTTCCGCGTGGCCGACGGCCGGATCGCGGAGATGTGGATCACCTGGGACAACGTGACGGTGCTCACCCAGCTGGGGCACCTGCCCACCGGGTAGACCCGCTCACCAGCCCCACCTCGCGCCACCCCGTGAGGGGTCGCCCGGCGCCGACGGCGGTGTCCTGCCCGTGGCCCGGGCGCACCAGGCCATGCCGCTCGGGCCATGCCGCTCAGGTCATGCCGCCGCCCGTGCCCTGGCCGTAGAAGAAGCCGGGCGGCACGTCCACGGGACCCTTCTGCTTGCCGCACCTCCAGCAGACCATCCGGTCCGGCCCCTCGTACCTCTCGCCGGGTGGGTGACGGCGCACCCAGCGGTGGGCTCCGAGCAGGCAGCGGACGTCCTTCGTCATCGCCATGACCGGATGCTCGGGCGACGCCGTCGTGCGCTCCACGTGCGAAGGCCCCTCGGCCCCACCCACCAAGGCCCCGACGGGGACCGGGTCCTCACCAGCCGCGCTCGCGCCACTCCGCGAGGTGGGGGCGCTCGGCGCCGATGGTGGTGTCCTTCCCGTGGCCCGGGTAGACCCAGGCGTCGTCGGGGAGGGCGCCGAACAGCCGCTCCTCGACGTCGTCGACCAGGCTGGCGAACCGGGCCGGGTCGCCCTGCGTGTTCCCCACGCCCCCAGGGAAGAGGCTGTCCCCGGTGAACACGTGCGTGCCGGCCTCCCCGCCGCGCCAGACCAGCGCGATGCTGCCGGGCGTGTGGCCGCGCAGGTGCACCACCTCGAGCGTCTGCCGGCCCACGGTGACGGTGTCGCCGTGCTCCACGGGGCGCTGCACGGGCACCGGCAGGTCCCCGGCGTCGGCGGGGTGCGCCACGGTGGTCGCCCCGGTGGCCGCGACGACCTCGGGCAGCGCCCGGTGGTGGTCCCAGTGCCCGTGCGTCGTGACGACCGTGCGCACCCCCGCGCCGTCGACCAGACGGAGCAGCGCCTCGGGCTCGGCCGCCGCGTCGACGAGCAGCGCGTCGCCGGCCCCGGGGTCGCGCAGCAGGTAGACGTTGTTGGCCATCTCGCTGACCGCGAGCTTGGTGATGGTCAGGCCGGGAAGCTCCCGCACGTCGGCCGGCCCGCCCACCTCGACGTCACCGGTGTAGCTCCTGTCGCTCATCGCTGCTCCCGTTCGGAAATCGTCGGCGGCCGCGGATACGGTCCTCCCATGGACGCTAGCGGAGGTGTCGGCACCGCTGCGCTCGTCGGCTGGCCCGCCACCGAGCTGGCCGCGCGGGTCCGGGCGGGCGAGGTCACCGCGGTGGGGGTGGTGCGTGCGCACCTGGCGCACCTCGACGCGGTCGAGGCCCGCATCGGCGCCTTCCGGGTGGTGCGGCGGGAGGCCGCGCTCGCCGAGGCCGCGGAGGTGGACGCCGACCCGCGGCGGGCGGAGCTGCCGCTGGCCGGGGTCCCCGTCGCGGTCAAGGACAACGTGCCCGTGGCGGGGGAGGCGTGCACCGACGGCTCGCCGGCCTGCCCGCTGCGGGTCGCGGACGCCGACCACCCGGTCGTGGCCCGGCTCCGCGCCGCGGGTGCGGTCGTCGTCGGGATGACCCGCATGCCCGAGCTGGGCCTCTACGCGGCCACCGACGGCCCGGGCACGGTCACCCGCAACCCCTGGGACACCGCCCTCGCCCCGGCCGGGAGCTCCGGGGGCAGCGCCGCGGCCGTCGCCGCCGGGGTCGTCCCGCTGGCGGTCGGCAACGACGGCCTGGGCTCGCTGCGGCTGCCCGCGGCCGCCTGCGGCCTGGTCACGCTCAAGCCGGGCCGGGGCGTGGTGCCCACCCTGGCCGTCGACTGGTCCGGCATGGTGCAGAACGGGGTGCTGGCCACCACCGTGGGCGACGTCGCCCTGGGGCACGCCGTCCTGGCGGAGGAGCAGCCGGGGCGCCCGCCGGGCTGGGAGCGGCCGCTGCGGATCGCGGTGTCCACCCGCTCACCGGTGCCCGGGGTGCGCGCCGACGGCCCCACCCGGGCGGCGGTGGAACGCGTCGCCGCCGAGCTGGCCGCCGCCGGGCACACCGTCGTCCGCCGGAACCCACCCGTGCCGCCGTCGGCGGCCCTCGGCGTCGTGGCGCGGTGGCTGGCCGGGGCCGCCGACGAGGCCGCCCACCTCGGCATCCCGCTCACCGACCTGCAGCCGCGCAGCCGCACGCACGCCCGGCTCGGCCGGCTGGCCCGCGGCGCCGGCCTGGTCCGGCCCGCCGACGCCGAGCGCTTCCGCCGGCGGCTCACCGCCTTCTTCGACGACGTCGACCTGCTGCTCGGCCCGGTGGCCGCCGGCCCGCCGCTGCCCGCCCGGCCCTGGCACGAGCGGGGCTTCCTGCCCAACGTGACGGCCAACGCCCGCTGGGCGGCGTGGGCCCCGGCGTGGAACCTCGCCGGGCTGCCGGCGCTGGTCCTGCCCGCCGGGCCCCGCCCCGACGGGCTGCCGGTCGGGGTCCAGCTGGCCGGCCCCCCGGGGGCCGAGACGCGACTACTCTGGACCGCCGGAGAGCTGGAGCGGCGGTTGCCGTGGCGCCGGCACGCTCCGGTCTTCGACCCCACCGCACCCCAGGCTCCCGCACCCGTCTGAGCACCGGTCACGGCACCGCCGCCGCGGCCGGGCCGCGCCCGCGGACGGCGACCCTCCGGAACCGGATGGCGACCGTCCGGAACCCGCACCACCCGGCACGCGCACCACCACCCGGCACCAACCCCACGGCCCGGCCCCCGCCGGCCACCCGAGCGACAGGGAACACATGGACCGCCTCGTCGTCCGCGGCGCCCGCGAGCACAACCTCAAGGACGTCCACCTCGACCTGCCCCGCGACGCGATGATCGTGTTCACCGGGCTGTCCGGGTCGGGGAAGTCGAGCCTCGCCTTCGACACGATCTTCGCCGAGGGCCAGCGCCGCTACGTCGAGTCGCTCTCGGCCTACGCGCGCCAGTTCCTCGGCCAGATGGACAAGCCGGACGTCGACTTCATCGAGGGCCTGTCGCCGGCGGTGTCGATCGACCAGAAGTCCACCAACCGCAACCCGCGGTCCACGGTCGGCACGATCACCGAGGTCTACGACTACCTCCGGCTGCTGTACGCCCGCGCCGGTCAGCCGCACTGCCCCAACTGCGGCAAGCCGATCTCGCGGCAGACGCCCCAGCAGATCGTCGACCAGGTGCTGGCCATGGAGGAGGGCACCCGGTTCCAGGTGCTCGCCCCCGTCGTCCGGGCCCGCAAGGGCGAGTACGTCGACCTGTTCAGCTCCCTGCAGACCCAGGGCTTCTCCCGTGTCCGCGTCGACGGGGTGGTGCACCCGCTGACCGAGCCGCCGAAGCTCAAGAAGCAGGAGAAGCACACGATCGAGGTCATCGTCGACCGGCTCACCGTCAAGGAGAGCGCGAAGCGGCGGCTCACCGACTCGGTGGAGACCGCGCTCGGGCTGGCCGGCGGCCTCGTCGTCCTCGACTTCGTCGACCTGCCCGAGGGCGACCCGCAGCGCGAGCGGACCTTCTCCGAGCACCTCGCCTGCGTCGACGACGGGCTCTCCTTCGAGGCCCTCGAGCCGCGCTCGTTCTCGTTCAACTCGCCGTTCGGCGCCTGCCCGGAGTGCACCGGCATCGGCACCCGCAAGGAGGTCGACCCGGAGCTCGTCGTCCCCGACCCCGGGAAGAGCCTCGCCGACGGCGCCATCGCCCCCTGGGCCGGGTCGATGAGCAACGAGTACTTCCAGCGGCTGCTCACCGGCCTGTCGCAGCAGCTGGGCTTCTCGATGGACGACCCCTGGGAGCGGCTGCCCGCCAAGGTGCAGAAGGCCGTCCTGCACGGCTCCCCGGACCAGGTGCACGTCCGCTACAAGAACCGCTACGGCCGCGAGCGCAGCTACTACGCCGCCTTCGAGGGCGTGCTTCCCTTCCTCGAGCGCCGGCACGAGGACACCGACAGCGAGTACATGCGGGACAAGTACGAGGGCTACATGCGCGACGTGCCCTGCCCCGTCTGCCACGGCACCCGTCTCAAGCCGGAGATCCTCGCCGTCAAGCTCGCCGGCCGGTCCATCGCCGAGGTCACCGGGCTCTCCATCGGGGACGCCGCCGAGTGGCTGGGCGCCCTCGAGCTCGGGGAGCGGGAGCGGGCCATCGCCGACCGCGTGCTCCGGGAGATCCAGGCCCGGCTGTCCTTCCTGGTCGACGTCGGCCTGGACTACCTCTCCCTCGACCGCCCCGCGGCCACCCTCGCCGGCGGCGAGGCCCAGCGGATCCGGCTGGCCACCCAGATCGGCTCGGGCCTGGTCGGCGTCCTGTACGTGCTCGACGAGCCCTCGATCGGCCTGCACCAGCGGGACAACACCCGGCTGATCGAGACGCTGGTGCGGCTGCGCGACATGGGGAACACGCTGATCGTCGTCGAGCACGACGAGGACACCATCCGCACCGCCGACTGGGTGGTCGACATCGGCCCCGGGGCCGGCGAGCACGGTGGCGAGGTCGTGGTGAGCGGCACCGTCGACGACCTGCTGGCCAGCGAGCGGTCGCTCACCGGCGCCTACCTGTCCGGCCGCAAGGAGATCGCGGTCCCGCAGGTGCGCCGGCAGCCGACGCCGGGCCGCGAGCTGGTCGTCAAGGGCGCCCGCGAGCACAACCTCAAGGGCGTCGACGTGACCTTCCCCCTCGGGTGCCTGGTCGCCGTCACCGGCGTCTCGGGCTCGGGCAAGTCCAGCCTGGTCAACGACATCCTCTACACGGTGCTGGCCAACGAGCTGAACCGGGCGCGGATGGTCCCGGGGCGGCACCGCACGGTCAGCGGGCTGGAGCACCTGGACAAGGTCGTCCACGTCGACCAGTCGCCGATCGGCCGCACCCCGCGGTCGAACCCGGCCACCTACACCGGCGTGTGGGACCACGTCCGCAAGCTGTTCGCGCAGACGTCCGAGGCCAAGATCCGCGGGTACCAGCCCGGCCGGTTCTCCTTCAACGTCAAGGGCGGGCGCTGCGAGGCCTGCTCCGGCGACGGCACGCTGAAGATCGAGATGAACTTCCTGCCGGACGTCTACGTGCCGTGCGAGGTCTGCAAGGGCGCCCGGTTCAACCGGGAGACCCTCGAGGTCCACTACAAGGGCAAGACCGTGGCCGAGGTCCTCGACATGCCGATCGAGGAGGCCGCCGACTTCTTCGCCGCCATCCCGGCGATCGCCCGCTACCTGCGCACCCTCACCGACGTCGGGCTGGGCTACGTCCGGCTCGGCCAGCCGGCGACCACCCTGTCCGGTGGCGAGGCGCAGCGGGTGAAGCTGGCCAGCGAGCTGCAGAAGCGGTCCAACGGCCGCAGCATCTACGTGCTCGACGAGCCGACCACCGGGCTGCACTTCGAGGACATCCGCAAGCTGCTGCTCGTCCTCCAGAGCCTGGTCGACAAGGGCAACTCGGTCGTGGTCATCGAGCACAACCTCGACGTCATCAAGAGCGCGGACTGGATCGTCGACATGGGCCCGGAGGGCGGCTTCCGCGGCGGCACGGTCGTGGCCGAGGGGCCGCCGGAGTTCATCGCCGGGGTGCCCGAGAGCCACACCGGCCGGCACCTGCGGCCCTACCTCGACGCGGAGGCCGTCGCGCGGGCGGCCGAGCCGAAGAAGCGGGCCCGCCGCAAGGCCAGCTGACCGGCCCGGCGGCGCGGGTCCCCGGAGCGGGGGAGCGGGCGGCGGACGGCTTGAGCCGGGAGCGGGCCGCCCCCTACCCTCCGGTGTGACCGACGTCACCGCCCGGCTCGGTGCCCGGCATGGCGTGGTCCTCGGCGAGAGGAGACGCCCGTGCGTGCTGTCCGCTCCGAGCCCCCGGGGGCCCCGGTGGCACCCCTCGGCCCGGCCTGCGACCCGGACATGTCCCGGACGTGCCCGGTCACCGGTGGCCCGGTGCGCGGCGGGGGTGGCCGGGGGTCCGCGGTCGTGCTCGTGGCGGTCCTCGGGCTGGCGCTGGTCCTGGCCGGGACCGGCGCGGTGCTCGCCGGGGGTGTCGCGCTCGCCAGCGGGCTGCTGCTGGCCCGTCGGGTCCTCCGCGCGGGACGCCGGACGGCCGCCGCCCGGCGCGGCCCGGTCGCCGTCCCCGGCTCCTGGGCGGGCGCCCGCCGCGCCTGACCCCGCGGTGCGGGGCGCGCCCTCCCGGCTTGCCGCGCGGACCGGTGCCCGGTAGGCCGGGGGCCGACGACGACGTCCGAGGAGGCCCCGTGACCGCCGATGCCAGCACCGCCCCCGTCACCTGGACCGAGCGCCCCGACGGCGCCCGCCTCGCCGAGCGCCGCTGGCGCCCCGACGGGGAGGTCCGCGGCACCGTCCAGGTGGTGCACGGGCTCTCCGAGCACGCCGGCCGCTACGAGCGGCTGGCCCGGGCGCTCACCGCGCGCGGCCTCGCGGTGGGGGCGCTCGACCAGCGCGGCCACGGCCGGAGCTCCGAGTCCACCGGTCCGGGCCGGTTCGGCGCCGGCGTCGACCGGGAGGCCGTCCTCGACGACGTCCGCGACCTGCAGGAGCGGCTGTCCGCCGACCACCCCGGTGTGCCCGCGTTCCTGCTCGGCCACTCCCTCGGCTCCGCCGTCGCCCTCGCCTCGGCGCAGCGCGACGGCGCCGGCCTGGCCGGGCTGGCGCTCTCCGGCGCGATCGGCGTGGCCGACAACCTCGCCGAGGTCGTGCCCCAGCTGGAGGGCGCGGTCGCCGGCGGGATGGGCGACACGGCGATGGACGCCCTCGGTGGCTTCAACGCGCCCTTCGAGCCGGCCCGCACCCCCTACGACTGGCTCAGCCGCGACCCGGCCGAGGTCGACGCCTACCTGGCCGACCCGCTGTGCGGCGACGACGTCCCGCCCACCTACGGCTACGGCGCCGCGATGTTCGACCTGATCGTCCGGGTCGCGGGCGAGGGCGCGATCGCCGCGCTGCCCGACGGGCTGCCGGTGCTGCTGCTCGCCGGCCGCTCCGACCCCGTCGGTGGGCAGGACGCCGCGCAGGTCACCGCGCTCGCCGACCGGCTGCGCGCCCGCGGGCTGCCGGTGGAGCTGCGGCTCTACCCCGAGGCGCGGCACGAGGTGTTCAACGAGACCAACCGCGACGAGGTGACCGCCGACCTGCTGGCCTGGCTGGAGGGGCGGCTCGGCTGAGGGTCAGGCCCGGCCCACCGACTCCGGCGGGCGGTCGGGGGAGGGCCGCTCCTCGTCGGGAGCCGTGCGCGGCGCCGGCGAGGCCCCCCGCCCTCCCTCGACCTGCTGCCAGAACTCGTCCACACGCGCGTTCCAGCGGTCGGGCACCTCCTGGAAGGGCTGGTGCGCCTCGGTCTCCCAGACCTCGAACCGCGCGCCGGGGACGGCCGCCGCGACGGCCCGGCCGAGCTCGGTCCCGGCGGCCGCGTCGACGCCGCCCGCCAGGACCAGCGTCGGCGCCGTGATCCGCGTCGGGCGGTCGGCCGCGTCGTCCTCGATGAACGCGTCGAGGTAGTGCTTCAGGTCCCCGGGCGCCTGCTTGTGGGGGAACGCCAGCACCTCGTCGATGAACGCGGCGACCGTGCCGTCGTCGTGCGCCCGCGCGGTGTAGATGTCGAGGAAGAAGTACTCGAGGAACGCGCGCTCGCCGGGGGCGGCGGCGACGAGCCACCGGGCGAACCGCAGCCACGTCCGGAAGTAGACGTCGGGCACCGGCCAGGTGCTCTGCAGCACCAGGCTGCGGACCAGGTCGGGACGGCGGACCGCCAGCTCCTGGGCCACGATGCTGCCGCCGGAGAAGCCGGCGACGTGGGCCGACCGGATCCCCAGGGCGTCGAGCAGGCCGGCGGCGTCGTCGGCCAGGACCGCGACGGTCACCGGGCCGTCGGGCATCGCCGTCCGGCCGGCCCCGCGGGTGTCGAACGCGGTCAGCCGGTACCGGTCGGCCAGCCGGTCGAGCTGGAACTGCCAGGACTCCACGGTGTCCCCGGCGCCACCGATCAGCAGGACGTCGGGGCCCGCGCCGACCTGCTCGGTCCAGGTGTCGAGCGCCCCCGCACGGACGTGCTGCCCCATGGCCGGCCCTCCCTCGAGCCCCGTGCGGGACCAGGCTCGACCGACCCGCGGGAGGTGTCAACGACCCCGGGCGCGCCCGCTCACCCCGCCGGCCGGACCCGGTCGACCACGAAGTCCTCCCGCGGGCGGGCGGGGATCCGCCGCAGGCTCACGCTCGGGTCCTGCGCGGCGACGTCGTACCGGGTGGCCGGGGTGAGCAGCTGCACGGTGCGGGCCAGCAGCGCCTCGGTCATCGGTTCGCCCGGGCAGCGCTGGCCAGCGAGGAAGTCCCCCGAGCCCTGCGTTACCAGCGACGGCGGCGAAGGCCCCCCGCCACTGCGGGTGGCGCAGCAGCGAGAGCGCGGCGTACACCCCGAACCGGCCCACCGCAGCGATCGGCCGGACGACGTCGAGCAGCTCCACCGCCGCCACCGGCACGTCGAGCAGCGCCCCCTGCGGCGTGCGGTGCCGGGCGAGGACGGCGGCCGGGCTGCCCTCCGGCGGCGTGCGCCGCCCGGCGCGCACGTCCTCGACGACGGTGCGGGCCCACCGCCCGGCGCGGGCGCGCAGCCACTGGGCCCACCAGTCGGCCGGGCCCACGTCGCCGGCCCGGGTGCGCATCGCCGCCACCTCCCGCGCGTGCCGGTGCAGCTCCGCACCCTCGAGCGGGGCGCCGGCCCACGCGGCGGCGACCCGGGTGCGCAGCTCGTCGAGCGCGTCGAACAGCACCACCCGGCCGGCCGCCTGCCACCGGCGCACCGCCGGGTGCCGCTCGCGCTCCACCAGGTGGGCCCCCCGGTCGCGGCCGGGCCTGCAGCAGGTCGACGAGGACCTGCCTGCGGTGCCGGTGGGTGGCGCCGTCGAGCCACCGGACGCCGCCCTCGTCCTGGAGCAGGTGCAGCACCGTCGGGGGGAAGGCGCCCCGGCGGGTGAACCGGTCGCCGCCGTAGAGCAACCGGGCGGCCTCGGCGCCCCGGGCGCACACCGCCGGCCGGAGCACCAGGGGGGTCCGGAAGGCATCGCTGCCGAGGCGGTCGCAGCGGCGGGAGACGAAGGTGCAGCCCTCGCGCAGCAGCGTCAGGCTGCTGTCCGGGGCAGCCAGGGACGCCGATCACGAGGGGTCCTCGGGGTCGGGTCGGTGACGCCTCCCCGGCTCGGGCGCACGGCCATCCTCGCCCGTCCGGCGGCCGGCGCGCCTCCCGGGGGCCACTCGTGCCACACCGGGCCCTGGGGCCCGGCGGAGCGTCGGCCCCCCGACCTATCTTGGACCGCATGCCCGACCCGTCCACGTACCGACCGGCGGTCGGCAGCATCCCCGAGAGCCCGGGCGTCTACCGGTTCCGCGACCCCCACGGCCGGGTCATCTACGTCGGCAAGGCCAAGAGCCTGCGCCAGCGGCTGAACAGCTACTTCGCCGACGTGGCCGGCCTGCACCCGCGCACCCGGCAGATGGTGACGACGGCCGCCGGCGTCGAGTGGACCGTCGTGGGCACCGAGGTCGAGGCCCTCCAGCTCGAGTACAACTGGATCAAGGAGTACGACCCGCGGTTCAACGTCCGCTACCGCGACGACAAGAGCTACCCGTCGCTGGCCGTGACGCTGAACGAGGAGTACCCGCGGCTGCAGGTGATGCGCGGCCCGAAGAAGAAGGGTGTCCGCTACTTCGGCCCCTACGCGCACGCCTGGGCCATCCGCGAGACCCTCGACACCCTCACCCGGGTCTTCCCGGCCCGCACCTGCTCCGCCGGCGTCTTCAAGCGCGCGGGGCAGATCGGCCGCCCGTGCCTGCTCGGGTACATCGGCAAGTGCGCCGCGCCCTGCGTCGGCCGGGTCTCCGCCGAGGAGCACCGGGAGATCGTCGACGGCTTCGTCGAGTTCATGGCCGGCCGCACCGACCAGATGGTCCGCCGCCTGGAGCGCGAGATGGCCGCCGCCGCCGAGGCGATGGAGTACGAGAAGGCCGCCCGGTTGCGCGACGACCTCGGCGCCCTCAAGCGGGCGCTGGAGAAGCAGGCCGTCGTCCTCGGTGACGGCACCGACGCCGACGTCGTCGCCTTCGCGCAGGACGAGCTCGAGGCCTCGGTGCAGGTCTTCCACGTCCGCGGCGGGCGGGTCCGCGGCCAGCGCGGCTGGATCGTCGACAAGGTCGAGGAGGTCACCACCGGCGAGCTGGTCGAGCAGTTCCTGCTGCAGGTCTACGGCGGGGTCGACGAGGCGACCGGCGTCGGGGAGGCAGGGGAGGCGGTGCCCCGGGAGGTGCTCGTCCCCGAGCTGCCCGACGACGCCGACGTCTACGAGGAGCTGCTCACCGAGCTGCGGGGCTCCCGGGTCTCGCTGAGGGTGCCCCAGCGCGGCGACAAGCGGGCCCTGCTGGAGACGGTGGAGCGCAACGCGAAGGAGGCCTTCGCCCGGCACCGGGTCAAGCGGGCCAGCGACCTGACCGCCCGATCCCTCGCGCTGCAGGAGCTGCAGGAGGCGCTGGAGCTGCCCGACGCCCCGCTGCGCATCGAGTGCATCGACATCAGCCACGTCCAGGGGACCGACGTGGTGGCCAGCATGGTGGTCTTCGAGGACGGCCTGGCCAAGAAGTCCGACTACCGCCGGTTCAGCGTCACGAACGGAACCGACGACACCGCCGCCATGGCCGAGGTGGTCCGGCGGCGCTTCGCGCGCCACCTCAAGGAGGAGGCCGACCGGGTCAGCGAGCAGAGCGTGGCGGCCGAGGAGGGCCGGCCGCGCCGGTTCGCCTACCCGCCCAACCTGCTGGTGGTGGACGGCGGGGCCCCCCAGGTCGCCGCCGCGGCCCGCTCGCTCGACGGGCTGGGGATCGTCGACGTCGCCGTCTGCGGCCTGGCCAAGCGGATGGAGGAGGTCTGGCTGCCGAACGAGGGCGACCCGGTGATCCTGCCCCGCACCTCCGAGGCGCTGTACCTGCTGCAGCGGGTCCGCGACGAGGCCCACCGGTTCGCGATCACCTACCACCGGCAGAAGCGGTCCACGACCATGCTGGTCTCCCTGTTGGACGACGTCCCCGGTCTCGGGGAGACGCGGCGAAAGGCGCTGATGAAGCAGTTCGGGTCCCTCAAGCGGCTGCGGGCCGCCACGCTCGAGGAGCTGATGGCCGTGCCCGGCATCGGTCGGCGGACCGCCGAGGCGGTGCGGGCGGCGGTCGCCGAGCCGGCCGCCGCGCCGGAGGACGGCGCCCCGGAGGGTGGACCGGCCGCCGGGCGCGGGACGGCCGACCGGGATGGCGCCGGCGCCGGGCTGGTGGCCTCGTGACCGAGCGGCCGGACGCGGTTGTGGCGGACGGCAGCGGGCCGCACCTGGCGACCCCGCGGGGCACCCCGGGGCACCCGCAGACCGACGTCCCGCCGGCCGCGGACCCGACGTCCACCGAGACCCAGCCGCTCGACGTCGTCGTGGTCACGGGCCTGTCCGGGGCCGGCAAGAACAGCGCCGGACGGGTCCTGGAGGACCTCGGCTGGTTCGTCGTCGACAACCTGCCGCCGGCGCTGCTCATGCCGATGGTCGACCTCGGCGCCCGCGGTGACGTGCGCCGGTTCGCCGCGGTCGTCGACGTCCGCAGCCGGGCCTTCTCCAGCGACCTGCAGGAGGCGATCCGGGTGCTGGCCGACGCCGGTCACCGGCCCCGGGTGGTGTACGTGCACGCCCGGGACGAGGTGCTCGTCCGGCGCTACGAGTCGGTCCGCCGGGAGCACCCGCTGCAGGGGGACGGCCGGCTGATCGACGGCATCGCGGCCGAGCGGGAGCTGCTCACCGGGATCGCGGGCGAGGCCGACCTGTGGGTGGACACCAGCGACCTCAACGTGCACCAGCTGCGGGCCACCCTGGAGAACGCCTTCGCCCGCGGGGGGGAGGCGCCGCCCCTGACGGCCACCGTGCTCAGCTTCGGCTTCAAGTACGGCCTGCCGCTGGACGCCGACCTGGTGGTCGACGCGCGGTTCCTGCCCAACCCGCACTGGCTGCCGGAACTGCGACCGCACACCGGGCAGGACCCCGACGTCCGGGACTACGTGCTCGGGCAGGAGGCGGCCGCCCCCTTCCTCGACCGCTACACCGACGTGCTGCGCCTGCTCATCCCCGGCTACCGCCGCGAGGGCAAGCGCTACCTCACGCTGGCGGTGGGGTGCACCGGCGGCAAGCACCGCAGCGTGGCGATCGCCGAGGAGTTCGCCCGCCGGCTGTCGGCCGACGGGACGGCGACCACCGTGCAGCACCGCGACCTGGGCCGCGAGTAGTGGCGGCCCCGACCCACCCGGCGACCGCACCGCGGGTCGTCGCCCTCGGGGGCGGCCACGGCCTGGCCGCCTCGCTGGCCGCCTGGCGGCGGATCACCCCCCACCTGACCGCGGTGGTCACCGTGGCCGACGACGGCGGCTCCTCCGGCCGGATCCGTCGCGAGATGCCCGTGCTGCCCCCCGGCGACCTCCGGATGGCCCTGGCCGCCCTGGCCGGTGAGGGCGACGGCACGCGGCAGATGACCCGGCTGCTCCAGCACCGCTTCGGCGGCACCGGCGTGCTCGCCGGGCACCCGGTCGGCAACCTGGTGCTCACCGGGCTGACCGAGATGCACGGCGGGGACACCGTCCGCGCCCTCGACGACCTGTGCCGGCTGCTCGGCGCCTGCGGGCGGGTGCTGCCGATGGCCGACGTCCCGCTCGACCTGGTCGCCACCGTGGAGAGCGTCGACCCCGACGACCCCGCCAGGGTGCGGACCATCCGGGGCCAGGTGGCGATCGCCACCACGCCCGGGCACGTCCGCGACATCCTGGTCGCCCCGGCCGACCCGCCGGTCAACGCGGCGGTCACCGAGGCCATCGCCGCGGCGGACGTCGTCTGCCTGGGGCCCGGCTCCTGGTACACCTCCGTGCTGCCCCACCTGCTCGTCCCGAGGCTGCGGGCCGCGCTGGCCGCCACCCGCGCCCGGGTGGTCGTCGTCCTCAACCTGGAGGCGCAGCCCGGGGAGACGGACGGGTTCGGCCCGGAGGAGCACCTGGCGGTGCTGAACGCCCACCTGGGCGGTGTGGCGTTGCACACCGTGATCGCGGATGCGGAGTCGGTTGTTGACCGCTGTGGTCTCCTAACTGCTGTGCACGGGTGCGGCGCGGAGCTGGTCCTGGCTCCCGTGGCCGAGCCCGGCGGCGCGCCCCGACACGACCCGGTCCGTCTCGCCGAGGCGTTCGAGCAGGCCGTGGGGGCGGGCCGGGGCATGGACGTGGACGGCCGGGTACCGGAGAGCGCGGCACCGGGCCGGTACGAGGGGGAGAGGGGACGCCGGACATGGCGATGACCGCGATGGTCAAGGACGAGCTCTCGCGGGTCGAGTGCACCAAGACGTCCGAACGCAAGGCCGAGGTGACCGCGCTGCTGCGCTTCAGCGGCGGGCTGCACATCGTCGGTGGCCGGGTGGTCATCGAGGCCGAGCTGGACACCGGGTCGGTGGCCCGCCGGCTGCGCCGCGACATCAGCGAGGTCTACGGCTACACCAGCGGCGTGAGCGTGCTCGCCGGCGGCAACATCCGCCGCGGGGTGCGCTACCTGGTGCGCATCGCCAAGCACGGGGAGGGCCTGGCCCGCCAGACCGGCCTGGTCGACCAGCGCGGGCGGCCGGTCCGCGGCCTGCCGCCCGCCGTCGTCTCCGGCAGCCTCAACGACGCCGAGGCCGCCTGGCGCGGCGCCTTCCTCGCCCACGGCTCGCTCACCGAGCCGGGCCGGTCCTCCTCGCTGGAGGTGACCTGCCCGGGCCCGGAGGCGGCCATGGCGCTGGTCGGCGCCGCCCGGCGGCTGGGCATCGCGGCCAAGGCGCGCGAGGTGCGCGGCGCCGACCGGGTCGTCGTCCGGGACGGCGACGCGATCAGCGCGCTGCTCACCCGCATGGGCGCCCACGACGCCGTCCTCGCCTGGGAGGAGCGGCGGATGCGCCGCGAGGTCCGGGCCACGGCCAACCGGCTGGCCAACTTCGACGACGCCAACCTGCGCCGCTCCGCGCGCGCCGCGGTCGCCGCCAGCGCGCGGGTGGAGCGGGCGCTGGAGATCCTCGCCGGGGACGCCCCCGAGCACCTGCTGGTCGCCGGCCGGCTCCGGCTCGAGCACGGCCAGGCGTCGCTGGAGGAACTCGGCCAGCGGGCCGACCCGCCCATGACCAAGGACGCCGTGGCCGGCCGGATCCGCCGCCTCCTGGCGATGGCCGACAAGCGGGCGAAGGACCTGGGGATCCCGGACACCGAGTCCGTCGTCACCGAGGACATGCTGGCCCAGTAGGAGGACCCCGTCCTCCCCACCCTTCGCGCGCTCAGGGCAGGGCTCTGGACGGGGCCGCTCCATCACGTCACCAGGCTCGCGGCGGGGCCCTGCAGGGGCCGTTCCAGCAGGTCACCGGGCCCAGGGCGGGGCCCTGGACGGGGCCGCGGCCCGGGCGCCTGACAGGGGCCGGCCGGCGGTGGCCTCCCCCCGAGGGGGCAGGCGGGGTCGAGGCCGGTGGCGCAGTGGTCGACGAAGAGGGCACGGCGGGCACCCGACCGCCGCCGGTCGACCGAGGAGCCACCACGATGACCTCCCAGGGCTGGGCGCTGGTCTACGCCGCCGCCACCGGCGTCGCGGTGGTCACCGCGGTCCTCGCCTGGCGGTGGCGCCACCGCACCCCGGCCGCGACCGCCCTCGCCGTCACCATGGCCGCCACCGCGACGTGGTCGGCCGCCGACGCGCTGCTGCACACGGTGGGCACCGACGCGGTCCGCAGCGCCTACCCGCCGGTCCTGCTCGCCTCGGTCGGCGTGGTCGTCGTCGGCATCCACGCCCTGGCCCGCACCGTCGCCGACCCCTCTTGGCGGCCCGCGCGCCGGACGGCCGCCCTCCTCGCCGTCGAGCCGGTGCTCCTGGTGGTCACCGCCTCCCTGCCGGCGACCCGCGACCTGGTCATGGCCGACCTCGCACCGGCCGGCCCCGGCGCCGTCCAGGAGATCGCCTTCGGGCCGGTCTTCGCCGTCCACACCGCCTACTCCTACGCCGTCCTCGGGGTCGCCTACTGGCACCTGCTGCGCCGCTGGGCGACGGCGACGGGGCCGTTCCGCCGGCAGGTCGCCGTCCTGATCGGCTCGGGGTTGCTCTCGACCGCGGGCAACGTGCTGGCGGTCGTGGTGCAGCCCGCCGGCAGCGGGGTCGACGTGACCCCCGTGTTCTTCGCGGTCACCGGCCTGGTCGACTGCTGGGCGCTCCTCCGGCTGGGCCTGCTGCGGCTGGTCCCGGTGGCCCGGGAGCAGGTCGTCGACACCGTGCCCGACGCCGTCCTGGTCGAGGACCCCGCCGGGCTGCTCGTCGACCTCAACCCCGCGGCCCGGCGCCTGCTGCGAGCCCTGCGTCCCGGCCTCGGCGAGGGGGAGCTGGTCGGCCGGCCGCTGGCCGAGGTCGCGGGGGAGCGGGCGACCGCCGCCCTCGACCGGGTCGAGCGCCGCGAGGGCTCCCGACTCGCCGAGATCCGGCCGGGGCTCTGGCTCGACGTCCGGGACACCCCGGTCAGCGACCCCCGGGGCCGCCCGCTCGGCCGGATCCTCGTCGTGCGCGACGTCAGCGAGCAGCAGGCGCGGCAGCGGGCCGTCGAGGACCTCAACCGCGAGCTGGCCGAACGCGTCCACGAGATCGACCGGCTGCGCGCCGAGCTCGCCGAGGAGGCCGTCCGCGATCCGCTCACCGGCCTGCACAACCGCCGGTACCTCGACCGGGTCCTCACCGCCGACGGTCCCCGGCACGGGCAGCTGGCCCTCCTCGCCGTCGACGTCGACCACTTCAAGCGGGTCAACGACCGCCACGGGCACGCCGCCGGCGACACCGTCCTCGTCGCCGTGGCCCGGCGGCTGGCGGCCGCCGTCCGGGACGGGGACACGGTCGCGCGCCTCGGTGGCGAGGAGTTCCTGCTGGTGCTGCCGGGCGCCGGTCGCGCCGAGGCCGTGCGGCGGGCCGAGCAGGTGCGCCGCGACGTCGCCGCGACCACGCACGTCCTCGCCGGGGAGCGGCTGCGGGTCACCGTGAGCGTCGGGGTCGCGGTGCGGCCGGACGACGGCACGTCCCCGGCGGCGCTGCTGGTGGAGGCCGACCGCGCGCTGTACGCGGCCAAGGCCGGCGGGCGGGATCGCGTGGTGGCCGCACGGCCTGCGGACGTCCTCCCGGTCGCCGCGCCGGCGGGGGCGTTCGCGGAGCCGGTGGCCGGCGGGTGCATGCCGGCGGCGCGGGCTCCCCGCCCGGCCGGGGCCGGCCTCCGCGGGGACCGCTAGGGTCGTCGCGGAGCGGGTCCGCGCGCTCGTGCGGGCTCCGACTGACCGCGTCGACCGACAGTGGAGGTCTGCAGTGACCGTACGGGTGGGCATCAACGGCTTCGGCCGGATCGGCCGCAACTTCTACCGCGCCGCCGTCGCCAGCGGCAAGGACGTCGAGATCGTGGCGGTGAACGACCTCACCAGCCCCGAGACCCTCGCGCACCTGCTCAAGTACGACAGCGTCCTCGGGGTGCTGTCGGAGGACGTCAAGGCCACCCCCGAGGGCATCGAGGTCGGCGGGAACACCGTGAAGGTGCTCTCCGAGCGCGACCCGGCCGCCCTCCCGTGGGGCGAGCTCGGGGTGGACGTCGTCGTCGAGTCGACCGGCTTCTTCACCAAGGCCGACGACGCCCGCAAGCACGTCGACAAGGGCGGGGCGAAGAAGGTCATCATCTCGGCGCCGGCGACCGGCGACGACCTGACCATCGTCATGGGCGTCAACGACGACCGCTACGACGGCTCGCAGACGATCATCAGCAACGCGTCCTGCACCACCAACTGCCTGGCGCCGCTGGCCAAGGTGCTCAACGACGCGTTCGGCATCGAGCGCGGCCTGATGACCACGATCCACGCCTACACCGCCGACCAGAACCTGCAGGACGGCCCGCACAAGGACCTCCGCCGGGCCCGCGCCGCCGCCCTCAACATGGTCCCGACGTCGACCGGTGCGGCCAAGGCCATCGGCCTGGTCCTCCCCGAGCTGCAGGGCAAGCTCGACGGGTACGCCGTCCGCGTCCCGGTGCCCACCGGCTCGGCCACCGACCTCACGGTGCAGCTCAGCCGCGAGGCCTCGGCCGAGGACATCGACGCCGCCTACCGCGAGGCCGCCGCGTCGGGGCCGCTGGCCGGCGTCCTGCGCTACACCGACGCGCCGATCGTCTCCTCCGACATCGTCACCGACCCGGCGTCCTGCATCTACGACGCGAAGCTGACCAAGGTCTTCGGCCCGATGGCCAAGGTGCTGGGCTGGTACGACAACGAGTGGGGCTACTCCAACCGGCTGGTCGACTCCGTCGAGCTCGTCGGTCGCTCGCTGTAGCCCCGATGCGCTCCCTCGACGACCTGCTCGCCGAGGGGGTCGCCGGCCGGCGCGTGATGGTGCGCGCCGACCTCAACGTCCCCCTCGACAAGACCACCCGGGCGATCACCGACGACGGCCGCATCCGGGCCAGCCTGCCCACCCTGCAGGCGCTCCGGGACGCCGGCGCGCGGGTGCTCGTCACCGCCCACCTCGGCCGCCCCGAGGGCGCCCCGGACCCGCGGTACTCGCTGGCCCCGGTCGCCGCGCGGCTCGGTGAGCTGCTGGGCACGACGGTGCCGCTGGCCGGTGACGTCGCCGGCGACGACGCCCGCGCCCGGGCCGAGGCCCTCGGCGACGGGGAGGTGCTGCTGCTGGAGAACGTCCGCTTCGAGGCGGCCGAGACCAGCAAGGACGACGCCGAGCGGGGCGGCCTGGCCGACCGGCTCGCCGCCCTGGCCGACGCCTACGTCGACGACGCGTTCGGCGCGGTGCACCGCAAGCACGCGTCCGTCTACGACGTCGCGCTGCGGCTCCCGCACGTCGCGGGTCGGCTGGTGGCCCGCGAGCTGGAGGTGCTCCGCAGGCTCACCACCGACCCGGAGCGTCCCTACGTCGTCGTCCTCGGCGGCTCGAAGGTCAGCGACAAGCTCGCCGTCATCGAGGCGCTGCTGCCCAAGGTGGACCGGCTGCTGGTCGGCGGCGGGATGTGCTTCACCTTCCTGAGGGCGCAGGGGCACGGCGTCGGCGGCTCGCTGCTCGAGGAGGACCAGGTCGAGACCTGCCGGCGGTTGCTGGCCGAGGCGGGGGACCGCATCGTGCTGCCGCTCGACGTGGTGTGCGCCGCCGACCTCGGCGCGGAGGTCGAGACCACGGTGGTCCCGGTCGACGCCATCCCCGACGACCTCAAGGGCCTCGACGTCGGCCCGCGCACGGTCGAGGCCTTCGGCCGGGAGCTCGGCGGCGCCCGCACCGTGTTCTGGAACGGGCCCATGGGCGTGTTCGAGCTCGCCCCCTTCCAGGCCGGCACCCGCGGGGTGGCCGAAGCCGTCGCGGCCGTCGACGGGCTGTCCGTCGTCGGCGGCGGGGACTCCGCGGCCGCCGTCCGGCAGCTCGGGCTCGACGAGGCCTCCTACGGGCACATCAGCACCGGCGGCGGCGCGTCGCTGGAGTACCTCGAGGGCCGGGAGCTGCCCGGTCTCGCGGTCCTCGCCGAGCGGGGGGACGCGTGATGGCCCGCACCCCGGCCCCGCGGCAGGGGCGCCGTCCGCTGATCGCCGGAAACTGGAAGATGAACCTCACGCACCTGGAGGCCATCGGCCTGGTGCAGAAGCTCGTGTTCTCCCTCAAGGAGCGCGAGCTGGCCGCGGCCGAGGTCGTCGTCCTGCCGCCGTTCACCGCGCTGCGCAGCGTGCAGACGCTGGTCACCGGTGACAAGCTCGACGTCGGCTACGGGGCCCAGGACCTCTCGGTGCACGACTCCGGCGCCTACACCGGCGAGGTGAGCGGCGCGATGCTGGCCGCACTGGCCTGCCGGTACGTGGTCGTCGGCCACTCGGAGCGGCGGGCGCTGCACGGCGAGGACGACGCCGTGGTCGCGGCCAAGGTGCGCAGGGCCCTCGACCACGGGCTGGTGCCGGTCCTGTGCGTGGGCGAGGGGCTCGACGTCCGGCGGGCCGGGCAGCACGTGCCGCACTGCACCGCCCAGCTCGACGCGGCGCTCGAGGGGCTGACGGCGGCGCAGCTGACCGGCATCGGCCCCGCGGGCGGGGGCACGGGCGGCGACCCGGGCGACGGCACCCTCGTCATCGCCTACGAGCCGGTGTGGGCGATCGGGACGGGGGAGGTGGCCACCCCCGAGGACGCCCAGGAGGTGTGCGCTGCCTTGCGGTCACGGCTCGCCGAGCGTTTCGGCCCCGAGACGGCCTCAAGGGTCCGTATCCTCTACGGCGGGTCGGTGAAGGCCGCGAACACGGCCGGGATCCTGGCCGGGCCGGACGTCGACGGAGCGCTCGTCGGCGGGGCCAGCCTGGACGCCGACGAGTTCACGCAGATCTGTCGGACAGCGGCCGACGGCAGCTGACCGCCGCCGCCGGCGGGCGGGGAGCGGTGGGTGGACAGCACGAGCACGGGCCCGCGGGGCCGGCGACCGGCCGGCGCCCGCAGGCTCCTGGCCGCGGTGGTCGCCGTCCTGCTGCTCCTCGCCGCCGGCTGCGGCGCGGGCGGGGACGACCCGGGCGGCGTGCCCGTGCAGGGCGGCGGCCCCGATGCGGGCCTGACCGGGGTCCGCGCCCCGTCCGACGCCACCGGCGGCACGCTGCGCGTGGTCACCGGTGAGGTCGACAGCCTGGACCCGCAGCGCTCCTACCTGCCCGGCGTCTGGAACCTGATGCGCCTCTACGCGCGCACCCTGGTCACCTACTCCACGGAGCCGGGCGACACCGACGAGCTCGTGCCGGACCTCGCCACCGACCTCGGCACCTCGCCGGACGGTGGGCGGACGTGGACCTTCACCCTCCGCGAGGGCACCCGCTTCGAGAACGGGCGGCCGATCACGTCCCGTGACGTCAAGTACGGCATCGAGCGCTCCTTCGCCTCCGACGTCGTCGTCGGCGGGCCGACGCACGTCGTCCAGCTGCTCGACGACCCCGCCAACCCCTACCCGGGCCCGTACCAGGACGAGACCCCCGACCGGCTCGGGCTGGCCGCGATCGCCACGCCGGACGACCGCACCGTCGTGTTCACCCTGCGGGTGGCCGACCCCGACTTCCCGCACGTGCTCGCCCTGCCCTCCAGCAGCCCGGTGCCAGTGGAGGCCGACACGGCCGGCGAGTACTCCCTCGACCCGGTCTCCACGGGGCCCTACGCGGTGAGCAGCGTGGACGAGGTCACCGGCGTCGTCCTCGACCGCAACCCGGAGTGGGACCCCGCCACCGACGACGTGCGCACCGCACTGCCCGACCGCGTGCTCGTCCGCACCGGGTTGTCCGGCGTCGAGCGCGACCAGGCGCTGCTGGCCGGGTCCGCCGACGTGGACATCTCCGGGACCGGGGTGCAGTCGCCCACCACGGCCCGCATCGAGGGCGGGACCGACGCGGAGGTGCCGCTGACCGACCGGGTGGACGAGGTGACCAGCGGCGTCGTGCGGCTGCTGGCGCTGCCCACCAACGTGGCGCCGATGCACGACCCGGCCTGCCGCGCCGCCGTGGCCCTCGCCGTGGACCGCCGCGCCGTCCAGGAGGTCCTGGGCGGCGCGGGGGACGTCGCCCGCACCTCGCAGCTCTGGCCGCGGACCGTCGACGGGCGGCCGGACGAGGCCGACCCGGGCCCGGACCCGGCGGCCGCCCGCGAGCAGCTGGCCGCCTGCGGGCAGCCGGACGGGTTCAGCACGGTGCTCGCCGTGCCGGACGCGGCCACCAGCGTCGACGCCGCCGAGGAGATCGCCGCGCAGCTGGCCGAGGTCGGCATCCGGGCGGAGGTGCGCCCGCTGGCGGCCCCGGGCTTCTACGCCACCGACGTCGGCAACCCCGACAACGTCGCGGCCAACGGCTTCGGCATCGTGCTGGCCACGTGGACCGCGGACATGCCGACGCCGGGGTCCTTCCTGGTTCCCCTCGTCGACGGCCGGGAGGTCCGCGCCGTCGGGAACACGAACTTCGCGCGGCTGGCCGACCCGGCCCTCGACGCGCTGGTCGACGCCGCCCGGGCCACCCCCGACCTGCAGGCCGCCACCGCGGCCTGGCGGGACGTCGCCGCCGCCGCCGGGGCCACCGGGGCCTACGTGCCGCTGGTGGAGAACCGGGTCCAGCTGCTCGCCGGGCAGCGGCTGCGCAACGGCGTGGTGATGACGCCGTACACGGGTCACGACCTCGCCACCGCGGGAGTCCGCTGACGGCCTCGGGGCATCGCTGCGGGCCTCGGTTACCCTCGGGTCATGGTCGAGTTGGTCCTCAACGTGCTGCTGGTGCTGACCAGCGTGCTCCTCGTGGTGCTCATCCTGCTGCACCGCGGCAAGGGCGGGGGCCTGTCCTCGATGTTCGGCGGCGCGGTCTCCTCGTCGCTGGCCGGCTCCTCCGTCGTCGAGAAGAACCTCAACCGGCTCACCGTCTTCACCGCCCTGGTCTGGGCGGTCTGCGTCGTCGGCCTCGGCATCCTGCTCAAGATCTGAGGGAGGGGCCCGGGACGCGGTCGGGCAGGACGCGCGAATTCGTGATCGGGATCCGCCGGTCCAGGCCCTAGACTGCCTGCGCGGCCGGTCGACGCCGCACACCGCTGGCAACTCAGGGGGCCTTCGTGGCAGGTGGCAACGCGATCCGGGGGACACGAGTCGGCGCCGGGCCGATGGGCGAGGCCGAGCGAGGGGAGACCGCGCCGCGCCGCCGGGTGGTGTTCTGGTGCTCGCACGGGCACGAGACCCACGTGGCGTTCGCGTCCGACGCCGAGGTACCCGAGCTGTGGGACTGCCCCCGCTGCGGGCTCCCGGCCGGGCAGGACCACGCGGCTCCGCCGCCCGCGCCGCGGACCGAGCCGTACAAGACGCACCTGGCCTACGTGCGCGAGCGGCGCAGCGACGCCGACGGTGACGCCCTCCTCGAGGAGGCCCTGACCAAGCTGCGCGCCCGGCGCGGCGCCTGAGGGCGAGGCCCGGCGTCCCCCGCACGACCGGGACGCCGGGGAGACCGCTCCGTCCCGGGCTACCCGCCGGGGGTCAGCTCGCCGGCCGCGGCGCTGTCCAGCAGCCAGCGAGTCGCCCGGCGGCCGTGCACGCCGGCGGCGGGCAGCTCCCGCGCCGGGACCCCGTCCCGCAGCGCCCGGGCCACGGCCGGTGCCTTGCCCTCCCCGGACACCAGGAGCCAGACCTCCTCGGCGGCGTTGATCGCGCTGTAGCCGAGGCTGACCCGCGTCGGGGGCGGCTTCGGGCAGTCGCGCACCGCCACCACGGGCCGCTCGTCGGAGACCGCGGGGGAGTCCGGGAAGATCGAGGCCACGTGCCCCTCGGGACCCATGCCGAGCAGCAGCAGGTCCAGGCGCGGCAGCGAGGCCCCCTCGGGCGCGGCCGAGGCGAGCTGGTCGGCGTACCAGGCGGCCGCCTCCTCGGGGCCGGGGAAGCCGGCGTCGGAGGCCGGCATCGCGTGCACCCGCCCGGCGGGCACGCCCACCCGGTCGAGGAGGGCGCGGCGGGCCCCGAGCTCGTTGCGCTCGCCGTCGTCGGCCGGGACGAACCGCTCGTCGCCCCACCAGACGTCGACCGCCGTCCAGTCCACCCGCTCACGGGCCGGCTCGGCGGCGAGCTCGGCGACCCGCTCGAGGACCGCGGTGCCGATGCCGCCGCCGGTCAGCACGACCGACGCCGTCCCGTGCACGGCCTGCGCGGCGGCCAGCCGGGCGACCAGCGCCGCGGCGGCGGCCCGGGCCAGCCGGTCGGCGTCGGGCTCGACGACGACGTCGGGCACCGGGGTGCCGCCCTCGCGGGGCGGCGTCACGGGGCGACCTCCTGCGGGTCGTGCTCCCCGTGCTCGGCGACCTCGTCGGCGCCCTGCGAGTCCTCCGGCACGGTCGGTGCCTCCTCGGCCTCGCCCGGTTCGGCGGCCTGCGCCGGGTCGAACCAGACGTGCGAGCGGACGGGGGAGCGGTCGACCAGCCCGGTCACGCCGGTGGCGCCCTCCAGGGCCTCGGCGAACGGCTCGTCGGGGTCCAGCCGGCGCAGCTCCTCGCCGACCAGGTCGCCGAGCTGGCGGTCGGGCAGCGCCACCGTCGCCTCGGGCCGGTAGGGCTGGGCGATCACCGCGCCGCCGCGGCGGTCGGCGGTGACCCGCACCTCCTCCCCCTGGTCGAGCCGCAGGAGGACGGCGGAGACCCCGCTGGGGCCCGGCCGCCGCTCGCCCTCCACCACGTCGACCGGGCACCCGCACCGGGCCGACAGCCAGCCGGCCAACAGCCGCGCGGTGGCGTGCCGGGGGTCGCCCTCGACGACGCCGCCCTGCACCTGCACCGGGTCGCCCCGGCGGCCGGACACCGAGTCCACGGTCGAGGTGAGCGTGGCCCGCCACGGGGTGCTGCGGGTCCAGGCCAGGTCGGTGTCCCCGGGGGCGTAGTCGGCCGCCCGGGTGCGCAGCGCGGCGACCGGGTCCTCGGCCAGGGAGCTGTCGGTGATCCGCCGGTCGGCGATGACGGCGAGCGCGTCGGTGGCCAGCCGCTCGGGCGGGTCGGCGTGCCACCAGGTCACCACGGGCGCGTCCGCGGCCAGCAGCGGCAGCACGACCGACTCCGCGTGCAGCGCCAGGCGGCCGTACATGCGCATGACCACCGCCTCGCCGGGGCCCAGCCGGCCACCGATGAGGACCTCGGCGTCCAGCCGCGGGGCGGGCGCCTCGATCTGCCGGCGCACGACGATGAGCAGCCGGCAGGGGTGCTGCTCGGCGGCCGCGGTGGCGGCCTCCTCGGCCTCGGCCACCCGGCCCTCGTCGGCGACCACCACGAGGGTGAGCGCGACGCCGGAGAGCACGGCGCCGCCGGTGCGCCGCTGCGCGGCCAGTTCCTTGACCACCGCGGAGCCGGTGGTGTCCCACAGGGTCGTCATCGGGTCTCCTCCGGGTCGGGCGGGCAGGCGGGGTGGGGCGCCGGCGCGGCTGTCACGGGCGACGCCACCGGCGGCCCTCGGCGGCGAGCATGTCGTCCGCCGCCCGGGGACCCCACTCGCCGGCCCGGTAGGGGTGGGGCGTGGTGCCGGCCCAGAACTCCTCGAGCGGGTCGATGACCGCCCAGGACGCCTCCACCTCGGCGTTGCGCGGGAACAGCGTGGCGTCGCCCAGGAGGACGTCGAGCAGCAGCCGCTCGTAGGCCTCGGGACTGGTCTCGGTGAACTGCTCGCCGTACAGGAAGTCCATCGACACGTCCCGGACCTCCATGACGCTGCCGGGGACCTTCGACCCGAACTTGAGGGTGACCCCCTCGTCGGGTTGCACCCGGACGACGAGCTGGTTGTTGCCCAGCTCCTCGGTGTCGGTGTCGGCGAAGGGCAGGTGCGGGGCGCGCTTGAACACCAGCGCGATCTCGGTGACCCGGCGGGGCAGCCGCTTGCCCGTCCGCAGGTAGAACGGCACCCCGGCCCACCGGCGGGTCTCCACGCCCAGCCGGACGGCGGCGAAGGTCTCGGTCGTGGAGTCCTCCGCGACACCCTCCTCCTGGCGGTAGCCCCGGGCCCGCTGCCCGGCCAGCCAGCCCTGCTCGTACTGGCCGCGGACGGCGAAGGTGGCCAGGTCGTCGGGGATGGACACCGCGCGCAGCACCTTCAGCTTCTCGGTGCGGATCTCCTCGGCGGAGAACTCGACCGGCTCCTCCATCGCGGTCAGCGCCAGCAGCTGCAGCAGGTGGTTCTGCAGCACGTCGCGCGCCGCGCCGGTCTCCTCGTAGAACCCGGCCCGCCCGCCGATGCCGACGTCCTCGGCCATGGTGATCTGCACCGAGTCGACGTGGTGGCCGTTCCACACCGGCTCGAACAGCGTGTTGGCGAACCGCAGCGCCATCAGGTTCTGGACGGTCTCCTTGCCCAGGTAGTGGTCGATGCGGAACACGTCCTCGGCGGTGAACACCGAGTCGACCAGCGCGTTGAGCTCCCGGCTGGAGGCCAGGTCGGTGCCGAAGGGCTTCTCGACGACCACCCGCCGCCAGCGGCCGGGGGTGGACTCGGCCATCCCGGTGCGCTGCATCTGCTTGAGCACGACGGGGAACATCGCCGGCGGGATGGACAGGTAGAACGCCGCGTTCCCGCCGATGCCGTGGGACCCCTCCAGCTCCCCGAGGGTCTCGGCCAGGTGGTCGAAGGCGTTGTCGTCGTCGAACGAGCCCTGGATGAACCGGACGCTGCCGGCCAGCCGCTCCCACACCTCCTCGCGCCAGGGGGTGCGCGCGGCCTTCCGCGCGGCGTCGCGGGCCAGCTCGGCGAAGTCGGTGTCCCCCCAGTCGCGGCGCGCCAGGCCGAGCAGGGCGAAGTTGGTGGGCAGCAGACCGCGGTTGGCGAGGTCGTACACCGCCGGCAGCAGCTTCTTCCGGGCGAGGTCACCGGTGATGCCGAAGACGACCAGGGCGCAGGGCTCGGGCACCCGCGGTAGCCGCCGGTCCCGCGGGTCCCGCAGCGGGTTGGGGATCATCGTCCGTCCTCGTGATCGGGGGTGGGCGGCCGTGCGGTGCGGCGGTGGACCGCGCGACCGGGGAACTCCTGGTCGCAGTGTCTCCCCTGCGGGCGGCCGTGGCGACGGCACGCACCGGGGAGCGCAGCGGCAGGCGTCAGCAGACGGCCTCCAGCACCTGGGCCACGCCGGCGCTGCGGTCGGTGAGGTGCAGCCGCAGCACCGGGCGGCCGCGGTCGGCCAGCGCCCGGCGGTCCCCGGCCGCCTGGGCGGCCTCGAGGTCGCCCAGCGACCACGGCCGATCCGGCACGGGCAGGTCCTCGCCGACGACGCCGGTGACCTGGAGGAAGGTGCCCAGCGGCGGGCCGCCCTTCTGGTACTGGCCGGTGCAGTGCAGGTAGCGCGGCCCCCAGCCGAAGGTGACCGCGCGGTCGGTGCGGGCCGCGAACGCCGACCGCAGCTGCGCGGCCGCGGCGTCGCGCTCGCGGTCGAGGAACGCGGCGACGGCGAGGTACCCCCGCTCCGGGACGGCGGCCAGCAGGGCATCCAGGGCCAGGGACAGGCCGTCGTGCTGGCTGAGGTCGACCTGGTCGAGCAGCCCCCCGGTGGCCCACAGCTGGACCGCGCCGATCGTGGCCAGCGGCGGGTCGTCCGGCAGCCCCTCGTCGAGCACCCGGCGGGTGTTGCGCACGGGCTCGTCGGTGTCCGGCTCGTCGAACGGGTCGACCTCCAGCAGCCGGGCCGCCACGGCGGTGGCGTACTCCCAGCCCAGGAACTGCGCACCCAGGGGCCCGGCCACGCCCAGGGAGGGGCCGGGACCCGCCGGCGGTCCACCGACGACGGCCAGGGCCACGTCGGGGCTGGTCGCCCCGGGGGCCACCGCCGACTCGAGGACGACGGGCAGCAGCCCGCGCCCCTCCTTGCCGGTGGACTGGGCCAGGAGGTGCTCCACCCAGCAGGCCAGGCCCCCGGCGGGACCGCCCTCGACGGCGCCGTCGACCAGCGCCAGCTTGTCCCGTCCGGCGAGGAACGCCGCCCCGAGGACGGCGCCGAGCTCCAGGGCCGGGTTGTCCGGGGCGGCCAGCCGGCCGCCGAGCTCCGCCGCCTCGTCCAGCAGCAGGCCCACGTCGACCCCGGCCAGCCCCGCGGGGACCAGCCCGGACGCCGAGAGGGCGCTCCACCGGCCGCCGATGCGCGGGTCGGTGGGGAAGAGGGCCCGTGCGGGCAGCTCCTCGGCGGCCTCGGCCAGCGGCGACCCGGGGGTGGTCACGACGACGAAGCGGCCGCCGATGTCCCGCTCCGGCACCCCCGCGGCGCGGAAGGAGGCGGCGAACACCCGGTGCAGGGTGTCGGTCTCCAGGGTGTCCCCGGAACGGGAGCCCACGACCACGACGGTGCGCTCGAGGTCGGCCAGGGCGGCGGCCACCTGCCCCGGGTCGGTGGTGTCGACGACGGTCAGCGGCACCCCCGCCGTGCGGCAGACCGCCTCGGCCGGCAGCGCGGAGCCGCCGGTCCCGCAGAGGACCACCCGGTCGAGCCCCTCGGTCCGCAGTTCGTCGCGCAGGGCGGTGATCCGGCCCACCAGGTCCCGGCTCGCCCCGGGCAGGGCGAGCCAGCCGAGCTCCCCGGCGCCTCCCTCGGGACCGAAGAGGGTCGGGTCGCCTCCGGCCAGCCGGACGGCGACGTCGTCCCGGGCCAGGGCGTCGCGCACGGCGGGTGGGACCTCCAGACCGGAGCACGAGACCGTCAGCGTCACCGCCGCCTCCCGGGGACCTCCCGGCCGCCGGGGGGCCGGGTACGGGGCCGGCGGGTCCCGCGCCCGGCCCCCCGGGTCATGCCTTGTCCTGCAGCTCGCTGCGCACCGACTCGGTCAGCTCGTCCCACGAGTCGGCGAACTTCTGCACCCCCTCGTCCTCCAGCACCCGGAAGACGTCGTCGAGGTCGACCCCCGCGTCGGCGATGGCGCGCATCGTGGCCGCCGCGTCCTCGTAGGCCTTCTGCACCGGGGTCCCCGGGCTGCCGTGGTCGGCGTAGGCCATGAGGGTCTTCTCCGGCATGGTGTTGACCGTGCCGGGCGCGATCAGCTCGCTGACGTACATCGTGTCGCTGTACTCGGGGTTCTTCACGCCCGTGGAGGCCCACAGCGGGCGCTGCGGCCGGGCGCCCTGCGCCTCGAGGGCCTTCCAGCGGTCGGAGGAGAAGACCTCCTCGTAGGCCTGGTAGGCCAGCTGGGCGTTGGCCAGCGCGGCCCGGCCCTTGAGGGAGGCGTCGGCGCCGGCCTTCTCCAGGCGCTTGTCGATCTCGCTGTCGACGCGCGAGACGAAGAAGGACGCCACCGAGGCGATGCCCTCGAGGGAGCCGCCGTCGGCGACCCGCTGCTCCAGCCCGGAGAGGTAGGCGTCCATGACCGCCCGGTACCGCTCGAGGCTGAAGATGAGGGTGACGTTGACGCTGATGCCCCGCGCGATGGAGGTGGTGATCGCCGGCAGGCCCGCCTCCGTCGCCGGGATCTTGATGTACAGGTTGGGCCGGTCGACCAGCCACCACAGGTGGGCGGCCTCCGCGGCGGTGGCGTCGGTGTCGTGCGCCAGGTGCGGGGCGACCTCGAGGGAGACCCGGCCGTCCCCGGGCTGCCGCTGGGCCACCGGGGCCAGCAGGTCGCAGGCGTCGCGGACGTCGGCGGCGGTGATCGTCCGCAGCGCCTCCGCCACGTCGACCTGCCGGACGGCCAGGGCGTGCACCTGGTCGTCGTAGGAGTCCGACCCGCTGATCGCCGCGGCGAAGATGGTCGGGTTGGTGGTGACGCCGACGACGGAGTGCTCGTCGACCAGGGACTGCAGGTTGCCGCTGCGGATCCGGTCGCGGGACAGGTCGTCGAGCCAGACGGCGACGCCGGCCGCCGACAGCTCCGCGAGCTTCTCGTTCTGTGCCATAACTGGTGCCTTTCCGGTGCTGGTTGACGGTGGCCCCGCTGCAGGGTCCCGCCGCGAGCCTGCGAGCGGTGGGGGCAGCGGGGTCCTTACTGGTCGCCGGTGGGGTGGGTGAGTCCGCCGGTGGCCGCCACCGGGCCGGCCGGGACGGCGTCGCCGGACCGCGCGGCCTCGAGGCTCTCCCGGGCGGCGGTCACGACCGCCTCGTCGGTCAGGCCGAACTGCTCGTAGAGCACGCTGTAGGCGGCGCTGGCCCCGTAGTGGGTGAGGCCGACGATCCGGCCGGCGTCGCCGACGAACTCCCGCCAGCCCATGGGCACGCCGGCCTCGACGCTCACCCTGGCGCGCACCGAGGGCGGCAGCACCGCGTCCTTGTAGGACTGGTCCTGGTCGGCGAACCACTCGACGCAGGGCACCGACACCACGCGGGTGGGGACGCCGTCGGCCTCCAGCCGCTCGCGGGCGGCGACGGCGATCTGCACCTCCGAGCCGGTGCCGAGCAGGATGACCTGCGGCTCCCCGCCCGTGGCGTCGGCGAGCACGTAGGCGCCCCGCGCCACGCCGTCGGCCGACGCCATCGCGCTGCGGTCGAACACCGGCAGGTTCTGCCGGGAGAGCAGCAGCCCGGCCGGGCGGTCGTTGTTCTGCAGGATGGTCCGCCAGGCGACGGCGACCTCGTTGGCGTCCGCCGGGCGGACGACGTCCAGGCCGGGGATGGCCCGCAGGGCGGCGAGGTGCTCGATCGGCTGGTGGGTCGGGCCGTCCTCCCCGAGGCCGATCGAGTCGTGCGTCCACACGTAGGTGACCGGCAGCTGCATGAGCGCGGCCAGCCGCACCGCCCCCCGCATGTAGTCGGAGAAGGTGAGGAACGTGCCGCCGTAGACCCGGGTGCCGCCGTGCAGCGCGATCCCGTTCATGATCGCGCCCATGGCGTGCTCGCGGACGCCGAAGTGGAGGGTGCGGCCGTAGGGCCCGCCGGACCACATCTTGGTCTGCCGGTCGGCCGGCAGGAACGACGGCTCCCCCTCGACGGCGGTGTTGTTGCTCTCCGCCAGGTCCGCCGAGCCGCCCCACAGCTCCGGCAGTGCCGGGTACAGGGCGCCCAGCACCTTGCCGGAGGCCTTGCGGGTGGCCACGCCCTTCTCGTCGGCGTCGAAGGTGGGCAGCGCGTCGGCGAAGCCCTCGGGCAGCCGTCGCTCGCGCATCCGGGCCAGCAGCGCGGCGCGCTCCGGCTGCGCCTTCTCCCAGGCGTCGAACCGCTGCTGCCAGGCGGCGTGCTCCTCGCGGCCGCGGTCGACCACCGACCGGGCGTGGGCGAGCACCTCGTCGTCGACCTCGAAGGTCCGCTCGGGGTCGAAGCCGAGGACCTCCTTGGTGGCCCGGACCTCGTCGTCCCCGAGCGCGGAGCCGTGCGCCGCGCCGGTGTTCTGCTTGTTGGGCGCGGGCCAGGCGATGATCGTCCGCAGCACGATGATCGACGGCCGCCCGGTCTCGGCCTTGGCCGCGGCGAAGGCGGCGTCCACCGCGGCGAGGTCCTCGCCGTCGTCGACGTGCTGGACGTGCCAGCCGTAGGCCTCGTAGCGCTTGCCGACGTCCTCGGTGAAGGCGACGTTGGTGTCGTCCTCGATGGAGATCCGGTTGTCGTCGTAGACGAGCACGAGGTTGCCCAGCCGCTGGGTGCCGGCGAGCGAGGAGGCCTCGCCGCTGACGCCCTCCTCCATGTCGCCGTCGGAGGCGAAGCACCAGATGGTGTGGTCGAAGAGGCTCTCGCCCTCGGGGGCGTCCGGGTCGAGCAGCCCGCGCTCGCGGCGGGCGGCCATGGCCATGCCGACGGCGTTGCCCACGCCCTGGCCCAGGGGGCCGGTGGTGGTCTCCACGCCGGGGGTGTGGTTGACCTCGGGGTGACCGGGGGTCTTCGAGCCCCAGGTGCGCAGGGCCTGCAGGTCCTCGACCTCCAGGCCGTAGCCGGAGAGGTACAGCTGCACGTACAGCGTCAGGCTGGAGTGCCCCATGGACAGCACGAAGCGGTCCCGGGCGACCCAGTTCGGGTCGGCGGGGTCGTGGCGCAGCCACTTGTGGAAGAGCAGGTAGGCCGTCGGCGCCATGCTCATCGCCGTCCCGGGGTGGCCGTTGCCCACCTTCTGCACGGCGTCCATGGCCAGGACGCGGGCGGTGTCGATCACCCGGCGGTCGAGCTCCCCGAAGCCCTCGGGGAGGGTCGGCTGCGGCTGCGCCGGGCTGCCGGTGGGGCTGTCGGTCGCGGCCTCGGCCGGAGCCTCGGACTCGGTGCTTCTCGTTGCCATCTGGCGGTAGCTCCCTCGGGGTCGGCCGGTGCGGGACCACCCGGGGCCGGTGGAGCGGTGCGCGGGCCCCGGGCGGGCGGCGGTGCGCGGTTCCAGCGACCCGGGGTGGGGACGCGGAGCGGCGCCCCGACCTCGGGGCGCCGGGCGCACCGTCGCCATCGACGTCGCCCCTACCCGCTGCACCCGCAGCACCAACGTGACGAGACCCTAGTCATCCCGGCCATCGCCGGGGACCGCCCCGGGCTACAGTTGGCCCGTTCTCCTGTCCCCGCTCGGAAGGGACCCCGTGCTGTCCAGGTGCCCGGTGGTGCCCTGCCCGCGCGTCCGGTCGACCCCGGTGCCGCCCGAGGCCGTCCGGTGACGGCTCTCTCGGAGCGCCCGGCCGTCCAGGCCCGCCGGCTGTCGTCCACGGTCCGCGCCTACGTGGCGCTGACCAAGCCCCGGATCATCGAGCTGCTGCTGGTGACCACCGTCCCGGCCATGCTGCTCGCCGCCGGTGGCTGGCCGTCGTGGCGGCTGCTGCTGGCGACCCTCGCCGGCGGGACCCTCGCCGCCGCCGCGGCCAACGTCTTCAACTGCTGGTACGACCGCGACATCGACCGGCTCATGCACCGGACGGAGCGGCGCCCGCTGCCCATGGGGGAGGTCGGACCCCGGGCGGCGCTGGTCTTCGGGCTGGTCCTGACCGTGGTGTCGGTCGCGCTGCTCGCGGCGACCACGACCCCGCTGGCCGCGGTGCTCGCCCTCGGCGCGATCGTCTACTACGCGGTCGTCTACACGATGGTGCTCAAGCGGCACACCCGGCACTCGACGCTGTTCGGCGGGGTCCCCGGCGCGGCCCCGGTGCTCATCGGGTGGGCCGCGGTGACCGGGTCGCTGGCCTGGCCGGCGGTGGTCTTCTTCGGCGTCGTCTTCTGCTGGCAGCTGCCGCACTTCTGGGCGCTGGCCATGCGGTTCCGCGCCGACTACGCGCGCGCCGACGTCCCGATGCTCCCGGTGGTGGCGACCCCGCTGTCGGTGGGCCGGCAGACCGTCGTCTGGACGTGGCTGACCGTCGCGGTGTCGCTGCTGCTGTGGCCGGTGGCCTCGGGCTACGGCATCGGGTGGGTGTACACCGCCGCGGCTGCGGGGCTGGGCGGCTGGTTCGTCGTCGAGGCGCACCGGCTGCTGGCCCGCATCCGCGCGGGCGCCGAGACCCGGCCGATGCAGCTGTTCCACATCTCGATCACCTACATGGCCCTGCTGTCGATCGCGATCATCGTCGACGTCCTGGTCTGAGGTCGCGCGCGCGGGTGCGCGCACGCCCGGTTCCCGCCCCCGGGAACCGGGCGTTCACAGCGGTTGTCGGGCAGCTCGTCGGGTGAGGTGGCCGGCGTGGGCGAACCGGCCCGCGGCGTCGGCAGCGGTGACTGCGTGCAGAGCGGCGGCGATCGCGGCGTCCAGGGCCGCGCGGGTGCGCGCGGCCGCCGCCCTGACCAGCGTCTCGCTCCCGCTCGAGGCCTCCTCGATCGGAACACCAGCCGGCAGCCGGCGGTTCCGGCCAGCCGGCGGCTCCGGTCGGGCGGGTGGGCGCCGACCGTTCGGTCAGCGCACCCGACCGGCGGGTGGGACGGGTCAGCGGGAGGCGGCGGGCACCTGCGTCGCGGCGGTCACGGGGACGTCGGAGGCCGGGCCGCGGACCGACCAGACCAGCCGCGCCGTGAAGGCGGTGACCAGCACCGCGCCCAGCATGTGCAGCAGCACCAGCACGACCGGCAGCCCGGTGAAGTACTGCACGTACCCGACGACGCCCTGCAGCAGCTGGACGACGATCAGGTCGCGCGCGGCCCGCCGCACCCGTCCGGGGGAGTCGGTCGCGTGCAGCGCCACCAGCAGCGCGACGGTCAGGCCGAGCAGCAGGAAGACCGAGTCGGCGTGCAGCTGGCTGACCAGCTCGGGGTCGAAGCCGGTGCGCCCGGCCCCGGGGTCGCCGCTGTGCGGCCCGCTGCCGGTCACCACGGTGCCCAGCACCAGGACGGCGGCGGTCGCGGCCGCGATGCCGGTGACCAGGAGGGCGAACGGACGGCGGACCAGCAGGGAGCCGACCCCGGGTTCCCGGGACCGCAGCCACAGCACCGTCGTCAGCGCGACGAGCACCGAGGAGAGCAGGAAGTGCGCCGCCACCGTCCACGGGTTCAGGCCGGTGAGGACGGTGACCCCGCCGAGCAGCGCCTGGGCCGGGATGCCCAGGAAGGCCAGCACCGCCAGGGTCCGGAGGTCGCGCCGGGAGGAGCGGAACACGGCGAGGACGGTGGCGATGGCGACCGCCGCGAGGACGAAGGTCAGCAGCCGGTTGCCGAACTCGATGACGCCGTGGCCGGCCAGCTCGGGCGTCGCGACGAAGCTGTCGTCGGTGCACCGCGGCCAGGTCGGGCAGCCGAGACCCGACCCGGTCAGCCGGACGGCCCCGCCGGTGACGACGATGGCGCTGTTGGCCACCAGGTTGGCCAGGGCGATGCGGGAGACGACGGCAGGGGAGACCGGCACGTCCCGATGCTAGCCGCGCGCAGCGGCGCGGCCGGTTCGCTCAGGGCGGATCACAGCGGGGAAGCAGCCCGGCCCGCTCCGCGCTGGACCGGGTACGGGCGGCCGAGGCGCCGCTCCCGGTGACGGTGCGCCGTCCCGGGTACGGGCACCCCAGCGGTAGCCCTCCGGGAACCCCACCGACCGACCCGACTCCCCTCTGGACGTGAGGTATGACCAACCCCTTCTTCCCGGGCCCCTACGGGAGCCCGTTCGACGACTTCTTCGGCCGCTACCTCGGCGGCGAGCAGCGCTCGCCGCGGCAGCGCGTCGACATCACCCAGTTCCTGAGCCAGCAGGCGCGGGAGCTGGTCAACGCCGCGGCCCACCACGCGGTCGAGGGCGGCAGCGCCGACCTCGACACCGAGCACCTGGTGTGGGCCATGACTGGCGACGAGTCCACCCGCGCGTTCCTGGCCCGCAGCGGGGTCGACCCCGACCACCTGCGCGCCGAGCTCGAGGGGCTGACGCGGCGGGGCGAGGCGCGCGACGGCGCGCCGTCCCTGACGCCGGCGGCCAAGCGCGCGCTGCTCGACGCCCACCGGGTGTCCCGCGCCCTGGGCTCCACCTACATCGGCCCGGAGCACCTGCTGTTCGCCCTCGCGGTCAACCCGGACTCGCCCGGTGGCCGGGTGCTGCGGGAGCGGGGCGTCACCCCCGAGGCCCTGCAGGAGGCGGCCACCGGCGGCACCCCCGGTGGCGGGCACCCCGGCGGCCCCGGCCAGGCCCGGTCGAGCACCCCGACGCTCGACGAGTACGGCCGCGACCTGACCGAGATGGCCCGCAACGGCCAGATCGACCCGGTCATCGGCCGCCAGGAGGAGATCGAGCAGACCGTCGAGGTCCTCTCCCGCCGCCGGAAGAACAACCCGGTGCTCATCGGCGAGGCCGGCGTCGGCAAGACCGCGATCGTCGAGGGCATCGCCGCGCAGATCGTCGACGGCGACGTCCCGGAGACGCTGCGCGGCCGGCGGCTGGTCGAGCTCGACCTCACCGGGCTGGTGGCGGGCACCCGCTACCGCGGTGACTTCGAGGAACGGCTCAAGAAGGTCATGGACGAGATCCGCGAGCACTCCGACGAGGTCATCGTCTTCGTCGACGAGCTGCACACCGTCGTCGGCGCAGGGGCCTCCGAGGGATCCGGCGGCGCCGGCAACATGCTCAAGCCCGCCCTGGCCCGCGGCGAGCTGCACATCATCGGCGCCACGACGCTGGACGAGTACCGCCGCAACATCGAGAAGGACGCGGCCCTGGAGCGCCGCTTCCAGCCGATCCTGGTGACCGAGCCGGGCGTCGAGGACACCGTGCAGATCCTCTGCGGCCTGCGCGACCGCTACGAGGCCCACCACGAGGTGCGCTTCACCGACGACGCCGTCCGGGCCGCGGTCGAGCTGTCCGACCGCTACATCCCCGACCGGCACCTGCCGGACAAGGCGATCGACCTCATCGACCAGGCCGGGGCCCGGGTGCGCCGCCGGGTCAAGACCCCGCCGACGGACCTGCGCGGGCTCGAGCAGGAGGTCGACCGGCTGCAGCGGGAGAAGGACCAGGCGGTCGCCGCCGAGCAGTACGAGCGCGCCTCCGAGCTGCGCGACCAGCTGGCCGAGGCCCAGCGCCGGCTGGAGGAGTCCCGCAGCGGCGGTGGCCGGCCGGGTGTGCCGGAGGTCGGCGTCGAGGACATCGCCGAGGTGGTCTCCCGCAGCACGGGCATCCCGGTCAGCCAGCTCACGCAGGAGGAGATGCAGCGGCTGCTCGGGCTCGAGGAGCACCTGCACCGGCGGGTCGTCGGCCAGGACGACGCCGTCCGCGTGGTGGCCGAGGCCGTCCGCCGGTCCCGCGTGGGGCTGGGCGACCCCGACCGGCCGATCGGCAGCTTCCTGTTCCTGGGCCCGACGGGCGTCGGCAAGACCGAGCTGGCGCGGACGCTCGCCGAGGCGCTGTTCGGCGACGAGGACCGGATGGTCCGGCTGGACATGAGCGAGTTCCAGGAGCGGCACACGGTCAGCCGGCTGGTGGGCTCCCCGCCCGGCTACGTGGGCTACGAGGACGCCGGTCAGCTGACCGAGGCGGTGCGCCGCCGTCCGTACTCGGTGGTGCTGCTCGACGAGATCGAGAAGGCGCACCACGACGTCTTCAACACCCTGCTGCAGGTGCTCGACGACGGCCGGCTCACCGACTCCCAGGGCCGCACGGTCGACTTCAAGAACACCGTGCTGATCATGACCAGCAACCTGGGCTCCGAGCTCATCCAGGGCCGCAGCACCCCGCTGGGCTTCGGCTCCGGTGACGCGGCGGCCGCGGACGCCGGGCTGCGGGACCGGCTGATGCGGCGGCTGCGCGAGCAGTTCCGCCCGGAGTTCCTCAACCGGATCGACGAGGTCGTGGTCTTCCAGCAGCTGGAGACCGAGCAGCTGGCGCAGATCACCCGGCTGCTGCTCGACGAGACCCACCGGCGGCTGGCGGCCCAGGACATCGAGGTCGTCTTCACCGACGAGGCGGTCACCTGGATCGCCGAGCACGGCTTCGAGCCGCAGTTCGGCGCCCGGCCGCTGCGCCGGGCCATCCAGCGGGAGGTCGACAACCCGCTGGCGCGGCTGCTGCTCGACGGTCGGCTCGCGGCCGGCCGCCGGGTCGTCGTCGGGGTCCGCGACGGCGTCCTGGACCCGGCCGTCGACGAGAACGCACCCGCCGGCGTGGGGTGAGGTCTCTCACACCGCGCGGGCCGGGACCTGCGGGGCGCCATCGCCGCAGGTCCCGGGCCCGCCGGGACTTAGGTCCCCCTTGCTTGCGAGCCGCCGGAAATAGGTAAGACTCGTGTTGTGGAAAGCGGTCGGGTCGTCGCGGACGGGGGCGTCGTGCCCCCCGCCCGCGCTGCCGCGACGGCGGAGGACGGGCGCACCCGCCACCGGGTGACCGCGCTGCTGCTCGAGCACGGCCCGCAGACCGCCAGCGAGCTGGCCGGCCGGCTGGGCGTGTCGCCCACCGCCGTCCGCCGGCACCTGGACGCGCTGGTGGCCACCGGCCGCGTCGAGGAGCGGCACGCGCCGGGCACGCCCCGGGGCCGGGGTCGCCCGGCCCGGCTGTTCCACCTCACCGACGCCGGCCGTTCGGCCTTCCCGCACGCCTACGACGACCTGGCGCTGACGGCGCTGCGGTACGTCGCGGCGCACGGCGGGCCCGACGCGGTGCGCACGGTGGCCGAGCAGCAGCTCTCCGGTCTGGAGCAGCGGTGCTCGGCGGCGGTGGAGCGGGCCGACGACGCGCCGGTGGACCGGGCCCAGGTGCTCGCCGCGGCGCTCACCGCCGAGGGCTACGCCGCCTCGGCCTCGGCCATCTCCGGCGGCGGGCAGCTGTGCCAGCACCACTGCCCGGTCGCGCACGTCGCCGCGGAGTTCCCGCAGCTGTGCGAGGCCGAGACCGCGGTCATCGGCCGGCTGGTCGGCACGCACGTGCAACGGCTGGCCACGATCGCCCACGGTGACGGCGTCTGCACGACGCACATCCCGGGCCCCGTCCGCCGCTCCGGCTCCCCGCCGGGCGCCGCGGGCGGCCGGGACCACATCGGCGCGGGGAACAGACCGGGCCCCGCGCGCCCTGTACCTGGTGAGCGGTCGGCGCGGCGCAGCCCGCCCCGCACCGGCGCCGACCACCCCAGCAGCAACCCCCCTGCGAACGACCGGGAGAGGACGTCCGTATGACCAGCACCCAGCAGCCGGTGACCAGCACGCCGCTGACGCAGGACGAGCAGATCGAGGCGCTCGGCCGCTACCAGTACGGCTGGGCTGACGCCGACGTCGCCGGGGCCTCGGCCCGGCGGGGCCTGGACGAGGACGTCGTCCGGGACATCTCCCGCCGCAAGGACGAGCCCGGGTGGATGCTCGAGCGCCGGCTCAAGGCGCTCAAGCTGTTCGGCCGCAAGCCGATGCCCGACTGGGGCTCGGACCTGTCCGGCATCGACTTCCAGAACATCAAGTACTTCGTGCGCTCCACCGAGCAGCAGGCCGCCTCGTGGGACGAGCTGCCCGAGGACATCAAGAACACCTACGACAAGCTGGGCATCCCCGAGGCCGAGAAGCAGCGGCTGATCGCCGGCGTGGCCGCCCAGTACGAGTCCGAGGTCGTCTACCACAAGATCCGCGAGGACCTCGAGGAGCAGGGCGTCGTCTTCCTCGACACCGACACCGCCCTCAAGGAGCACGAGGACCTCTTCAAGGAGTACTTCGGCTCGGTCATCCCCTCCGGGGACAACAAGTTCGCCGCGCTGAACACCGCGGTCTGGTCCGGCGGCTCGTTCATCTACGTGCCGAAGGGCGTGCACGTCGAGATCCCGCTGCAGGCCTACTTCCGGATCAACACCGAGAACATGGGCCAGTTCGAGCGGACGCTGATCATCGTCGACGAGGGCGCCTACGTGCACTACGTCGAGGGCTGCACCGCGCCGATCTACAAGTCGGACTCGCTGCACTCCGCGGTCGTCGAGATCATCGTCAAGAAGAACGCCCGCTGCCGGTACACGACCATCCAGAACTGGTCGAACAACGTCTACAACCTGGTGACCAAGCGGGCGATCGCCCACGAGGGCGCCACCATGGAGTGGGTCGACGGCAACCTCGGCTCCAAGGTCACCATGAAGTACCCGGCGGTCTGGATGACCGGCGAGCACGCCAAGGGCGAGGTGCTCTCCATCGCCTTCGCCGGCGAGGGCCAGCACCAGGACGCCGGCGCCAAGATGGTGCACGCCGCGCCCAACACCTCCTCGACCATCGTGTCGAAGTCGGTGGCCCGCGGCGGCGGCCGGACCTCCTACCGCGGCCTGGTCCAGATCGACGAGGGCGCCTCCGGCTCCAAGTCGACGGTGAAGTGCGACGCCCTGCTGGTCGACACCATCAGCCGGTCGGACACCTACCCCTACGTCGACGTCCGCGAGGACGACGTCGCGATGGGCCACGAGGCGACGGTCTCGCGGGTCAGCGAGGACCAGCTCTTCTACCTGATGAGCCGGGGCCTGTCCGAGGACGAGGCGATGGCGATGGTCGTGCGCGGCTTCGTCGAGCCGATCGCCCGGGAGCTGCCCATGGAGTACGCCCTCGAGCTCAACCGCCTGATCGAGCTGCAGATGGAAGGTGCCGTCGGCTGATGCCGCCCACTGACAACACCGGCAACACGACCGGACTCACCACCGAGTCGGCCACCCTCGCCGGCGAGCTGTTCGCCGAGGGCGTCGGCGCCCAGGCCGGGCCGCCGACGACCCCGGCGGCCGGCACCGGCACCGCCGGGCAGGCGCCGGCCGGCGCCCACTCGCACGGCGGGCCGGCACCGACCGGCTCGCCGGCCGAGCGGTTCACCTCGACCGACCCAGAGGCGTTCGGCGAGGTCACCGGCCGCGAGGAGGACTGGCGCTTCACCCCCATGCGCCGGGTCCGCCCGCTGCTGCAGGGCGCCCCGTCGGACGCCCACCTCGAGTGGTCGACCGACCTGCCCGAGGGCGTCGAGCTCACCAGCGTCGAGGCCGACGACCCGCTGCTCAAGGGCCTGCCCGAGCCGGTCGACCGGCTGGCCGCGCTCACCCGGCAGCGCAGCGGCGGCGCCGCCGTCGTCCGCGTGCCCGCCGAGGCCCGGCCGGACCGACCGGTCACCCTGGGGCTGTCGGGCACCGGCTCGGACGAGGTGGTCTGGGGCCAGCTCGTCGTCGAGGTGGGCGCGTTCGCGCAGGTCACCGTCGTCCTCGACCACGCCGGCCTGGCCCGCTACTCCGGCGGTGTGGCCGTGCTCGTCGGCGACGGTGCGCAGGTCACCGTCGTCTCGGTGCAGGAGTGGGCGCCCGGCTCGGTGCACGGCGGCCAGTTCGACACCGTCGTCGGCCGGGACGCGACCGCGAAGCAGGTCGTGGTCACCCTCGGCGGCGACCTGGTCCGCCTGGTGAGCAACGTCCAGTACGCCGGCCCCGGCGGGACGGCGGAGCTCTACGGCGTGTACTTCGCCGACGAGACCCAGCACCAGGAGCACCGGCTGTGGGTCGACCACGCCGTGCCCAACTGCTCCAGCAACGTGCTCTACAAGGGCGCCCTGCAGGGGGAGAAGGCGCACACCGTGTGGGTCGGCGACGTCCGGATCCGCCCGGCGGCCACCGGCACCGACACCTACGAGCTCAACCGCAACCTGGTGCTCACCGACGGCGCCCGCGCCGACTCGGTGCCCAACCTCGAGATCGAGACCGGCGAGATCGTCGGTGCCGGCCACGCCAGCGCCACCGGCCGGTTCGACGACGAGCAGCTGTTCTACCTCTGCTCGCGGGGCATCGACGCCGAGACCGCCCGCCGCCTGGTCGTGCGCGGATTCTTCGCCGACGTCGTGCAGCACATCGGGGTCCCCGAGCTGCAGGACCGCCTCATGGGCTCGATCGAGCAGCGCCTCGGCGCCCTCCCGGGCCTCGACGAGCAGCCCGTGGAGGTCTGAGGGATGGCCTTCGAGCGGGTCTGCGCGCTGTCCGACGTCCCCGAGGACGGCGCGCTGCGCGTGGAGCTCGTCGAGACCGACGTCGCGATCGTCCGGTTCGAGGGCGAGGTCTTCGCCGTGGAGGACCTCTGCTCGCACGCGGAGGTCCCGCTGTCCGACGGCGACGTCGAGGAGTTCGACGGCGCCCCCACCATCGAGTGCGCGCTGCACGGGTCGTGCTTCGACCTGCGCACCGGTGAGCCCACCAACCTGCCGGCGACCGAGCCGGTGCCCGTCTACCCGGTGCGGGTGGAGGGCGACGACGTCCTGGTGGACGTGGCCGCCCCCCTCGCCGCGACCGGCACCTGAGGAGCGAGAGACAAGTGTCCGTGCTGGAGATCCGCGACCTGCACGTCAGCGTGGGGGAGGGGGACGACGCCAAGGAGATCCTCCGCGGCGTCGACCTGACCGTCCGTTCGGGTGAGACCCACGCGATCATGGGCCCCAACGGGTCGGGCAAGTCGACCCTGGCCTACTCGATCGCCGGCCACCCCAAGTACACGATCACCGGGGGCAGCGTGACCCTCGACGGCGAGGACGTCCTCGCCATGAGCGTCGACGAGCGGGCCCGCGCGGGCCTGTTCCTGGCGATGCAGTACCCGGTCGAGGTCCCGGGTGTCTCGGTGTCGAACTTCCTGCGCACCGCGGCCACCGCGGTCCAGGGCGAGGCGCCGAAGCTGCGCACCTGGGTCAAGGACGTCAAGACCGAGATGAGCGCCCTGGAGATGGACCAGGCGTTCGCCGAGCGGAACGTCAACGAGGGCTTCTCCGGTGGTGAGAAGAAGCGCCACGAGATCCTGCAGATGCGGCTGCTCAAGCCGCGCATCGCCGTCCTCGACGAGACCGACTCCGGCCTCGACGTCGACGCGCTGCGGGTCGTCTCCGAGGGCGTCAACCGGACCCGCGAGGAGGGTGACGTCGGCGTCCTGCTGATCACCCACTACACGCGGATCCTCCGCTACATCAAGCCGGACTTCGTGCACGTCTTCGTCGCCGGCCGGATCGCCGAGGAGGGCGGCCCGGAGCTGGCGGAGAAGCTGGAGAACGAGGGCTACGCCGCCTACGTCAAGGACTCCGCCGAGCAGGCGAGCGCGGAGAAGGCGGCTCTGGAGGCCGTGCAGCGATGACCCAGACCGTCTCGCGTCCCGCTGCCGGGGCGCCCCTGCCGCCCCTGCCGCTGGACGTCGAGGCGATCCGGGCGGACTTCCCGATCCTGTCGCGCACCGTCCGCGACGGGAAGCGGCTGGTCTACCTCGACTCGGGGGCCACCTCGCAGAAGCCCCGCAGCGTGCTCGACGCCGAGCGGGACTTCTACGAGACCTGCAACGCCGCCCCGCACCGCGGCGCGCACCAGCTCGCCGAGGAGGCCACCGGCCGGTACGAGGCCGCGCGGGCCGCGATCGCCGCGTTCATCGGGGCGCCGGCCGAGGAGGTCGTCTTCACCCGCAACAGCACCGAGGCGATCAACCTGGTCGCCTACGCGCTGTCCAACGCGGCCACCGCCAAGGAGCCGGAGTTCCGGCGGTACGCCGTCGGCCAGGGCGACGAGATCGTCGTGACCGAGATGGAGCACCACGCCAACCTGGTGCCCTGGCAGCAGCTGTGCGAGCGGACCGGCGCCACGCTGCGCTGGCTGGGGCTGACCGACGACGGCCGGCTCGACCTCTCCGACCTCGGCACCGTGGTCAACGAGCGGACGAAGCTGGTCGCGGTCACCCAGCAGTCGAACATCCTCGGCACCATCAACCCGCTCGAGCCGATCGTGGCGCGGGCGCGGGAGGTCGGTGCCCTGGTCCTGGTCGACGGGGCGCAGTCGGTGCCGCACCAGCCGGTCGACGTGGCCGCCCTGGGCGCGGACTTCCTGGTGTTCTCCGGGCACAAGATGCTCGGGCCCACCGGTGTCGGCGTGCTGTGGGGCCGCTACGAGGTGCTCGACGCGCTGCCGCCGTTCCTCACCGGCGGGTCGATGATCGAGGTCGTGCGGATGGAGGGCAGCACCTTCATGCCCCCGCCGCAGCGCTTCGAGGCCGGCGTCCCGATGACCGCCCAGGTGATCGGGCTGGCCGCCGCCGTCGAGTACCTGCAGCGGCTCGGCATGGACAAGGTGCAGGCCCACGAGGAGGCGCTGACCGCCTACGCCCTCGAGCGGCTGGCCGCGATCCCCGGCGTCACCGTCATCGGCCCGCCCGACACCGTGGCCCGCGGTGGCGCGGTCTCCTTCACCGTCGAGGGCATCCACCCCCACGACGTCGGCCAGGTCCTCGACGACCTCGGCGTCGAGGTGCGGGTCGGGCACCACTGCGCCTGGCCGGTCGTGCGCCGGTACCGGGTGCCGGCCACCACCCGGGCGACGTTCTACGTGCACACGGGGTACGACGACGTCGACGCGCTGGTGGACGCCGTCCGGAAGGCGCAGGAGTTCTTCGGCGTTGCCCCGTCGGAGGTGCGTGCCTGATGCAGCTGGAGTCGATGTACCAGGAGATCATCCTGGACCACTACCGCAACCCGCACGGCCGCGGGCTGCGCGAGCCGTTCGAGGCCGAGGTGCACCACGTCAACCCGACCTGCGGGGACGAGGTGACCCTGCGGGTCCACCTGGACGGCGACACCCTCGCCGACGTCTCCTACGAGGGGATGGGCTGCTCGATCAGCCAGGCGTCGGTGTCGGCCATGTACGACCTGATCATCGGCAAGAGCGTCCCCGAGGCGCTCGAGACCGGTGAGCACTTCATGACCCTGATGCAGAGCAAGGGCGACGCCGCGGTGGCCGAGAAGCTCGAGGACGAGCTCGAGGACGCCGTCGCCTTCGCCGGGGTCTCCAAGTACCCGGCCCGGATCAAGTGCGCCCTGATGAGCTGGATGGCCCTCAAGGACGCCAGCGCCCGGGCCCTGTCGGCCGCCGACACGGAAGGACGGACCGCATGAGCGAGACGACCGAGAACGCCACCCCCGCCACCGACGCCCCCGCGGAGCTGCCGGCCTACAAGTCGGCCCTCCTCGAGGACGTGGAGGAGGCCATGCGCGACGTCGTCGACCCCGAGCTCGGCGTGAACGTGGTCGACCTCGGGCTGGTGTACGGCATCGACGTCGACGAGTCGAACGTCGCGGTCATCGACATGACGCTCACCAGCGCGGCATGCCCGCTGACCGACGTCATCGAGGACCAGGCGCGCCAGGCCCTCACCGGCGGCCCCGGCCCCGGCCTGGTCGACGACATCCGGATCAACTGGGTCTGGATGCCGCCGTGGGGCCCTGACAAGATCACCGACGACGGCCGCGAGCAGCTGCGCGCCCTCGGCTTCCGCGTGTAGGAGAAGGACCCCTCTGCCTCGCAGGCCCGGCGCGGGCCCCTGCGGAGGGTCGCTCCGGCACCACCGGCGATCATGGCGCCGTGACCAGGTCCCGCCCCGGGGCGGTGGTCACGGCGCCGTGATCGTCTCCGGGGTGGTCAACGCAGATCGGCCAGGCGGCGGGCCCAGCCGTCGACGGGACGGCGCTCCCGCCCGGCCCCGAGCGCCAGGAGCGCCACCCCGACGACCAGGGCGCCCGCCACGGGCAGCGGCAGCTCCACCACGGCGACACCGGCCGCCACCGCCAGGGCGGTGCCCGCAGCGGTGACCAGCAGCGCCCGCACCCGGAGCCGCGCCCCGAGCCACATGCCGGCGGCCGCCACCGTCACCAGCAGCACGGACCGGGTGCTCCCCGGCGCGACGACCGCCCACACCGCCGACGGCACGGCGGCCACCAGCAGCCCCGGCCCCCACGTCGGCCAGGACGGCCCGCCGGCCAGCCGCGGCCCCTGGGCGAGCAGCAGCCCGGCAGCGAGCGGCAGCGTCCAGGCCTCGAGCACCGTCCCGCCGGCGAGGGGGACGACGACCCAGGTCGCCACCACGAGCTGCGCGGACCCGACCCGCCAGGCCGGCGGCGCCGCCGGCAGCTGGTCGCTCGGCCCGCTCCACCACACGTACGCCGCCCACCCGCAGGTGAGCAGCCCCTGGGCGAACAGCTGCCCGGCCAGGGGACCGCGGTCCCCGGCCGCGACGAGCAGGACCACTGCCGCCGCCGCGCACAGCGCCCCGCTGACCAGCGTCGGGCGGCGGCTGTCCGGCCGGATGGTGACGCCCGCCCCGAGCGTGGCCGCGTAGAGCGCGCCGAGGACCACCGCCGCCCCCGCCGGCGCCAGCCACCCGGCCGGGATCGCGACGAGCGCGGCCGCCCCCACGCACCCCACCGCGGTCGGGACGGCGGAGGCGCGCTCGTCGCTGCGCACCCCGGCCACCAGCCCGCTCGGCACCGCCGTCAGCAGCAGGAGCAGCGTCAGCTCCGCCCACCGCGCTCCGGCGGCGAGCTGGACCACGCCGAGCAGCACCAGCGTGCCGCCCGCGCCCAGGGCGAGCGGCAGCAACAGCCCGGCCCACCAGCCGGTGAGCAGCGCCGCGGCGGCCGAGGCCAGCAGCACCCCCACGTACCCGGTGAGCATCACCGCGTCCGGGCCCAGCCAGGACATCACGCCGAACAGCGCCGCGCCGGGGAGGACCCCGGCCAGCGCGGGGGCCAGCCGCGGCGGGCCCAGCAGCCGGTCGACGTCCGGCTCCAGCCGGGCCGGCAGCAGGGCGAGGGCTGCCACGGTGGTCAGCGCGGCCGCGGCCCAGCGGTCCGACGCGGGGCCGTCCCACGCGGTCGCGATGCCACCGGTCACCGCGGCCACCCACCACGGCGCGCTCGTGACGAGCGCGACCCGGGCGAGGAGCCGCCGCCCGGCCAGGCAGGTGCCCAGGCCGGCCAGCACCACCACGACCGCGGCGGCGGTGCGATCCGGGCCCGCGTCGAGCCCGTCGAGGGCCCGCAGGACGGTCAGCTGCAGGGTCGCCCACGCGGCCAGCGGCCAGGCCACCGGCCGCCGGAGCGGTCCGGCGAGGAGCAGGAACACGGCGGTGAGCACCGCGGGAGGGGCGACCGGCCCCTCGAGCAGGCTGCCGCCGGGGTCGGTGGCGAGCACCGCCAGGCAGACGGCGGCGGCTGCCAGCACCTCCTCGGTGCCGCGCAGGCGGGCGCTCGAGCCCCAGGCCGACACCCCGGCCGCCGCGGCCGCGAGCGCCACCAGCAGCACCCGGGCCGAGCTCCCGGTCAGCGCCGTGGCCGCCCCGCCCCCGCTGACCACGAGCACCGCACCGACGACGAGGAGCAGCTGCGGCGGCCGGGCGCGGTAGGGCAGGGGCGGCGGTGGGGCTGCACCCACGACGGCTCCCTCCCGCTCCGAGCGACCGGTCCACCGTAGAGCCGCCCCCCGCGGCCCGCCGGGCGTCGTCGGTCCCCGGCGGCCGCCCGGGCCGGCCGCCCCTCCGGCGTCCTCGGTGGCCCGCCGGGCCGCTGCGGTGGGACCCCCGGTGCCCGGGTACCGGGGGAGACGTCCCACCCGAGAGGAGCCCCGTGAGCGAGACCTTCAGCCTCGGCCGGATCGCCGGCATCCGGATCGGCGTCAACGCCAGCGTGCTGGTGATCGTGCTGATCATCGCCGGCGGCCTGGCGTTCGGCCGCTTCCCGCTGGTCCTCCCGGGCCGCGGGGCGGTGGCCTACGTGCTGGCCGGGCTGGCCGCCGCGGCGGCGTTCCTGGCCTCGCTGCTGGCCCACGAGATGGCCCACGCCCTGGTGGCCCGCCGCAACGGCGTCGAGGTCGAGGGCATCACGCTGTGGCTGCTCGGCGGGGTGGCCCGGCTGCGCGGGAGCTCGCCGTCGCCGGGGGCGGAGTTCCGCATCGCGGGCGTCGGGCCCCTGACCAGCCTGGTCCTCGGCGTCGTCCTCGGGGTCGCCGCCGTGCTCACCCGCGCGGCCGGCGCCGACGGGCTGCCGGTGGTGGTGCTGGAGTACCTGGCCGGCATCAACGTGCTGCTGGCGCTGTTCAACCTGGTCCCGGCGGCGCCGCTGGACGGCGGGCGGCTGCTGCGCGCCCTCCTGTGGTGGCGCCGGGGCGACGCCTGGTCCTCGGCGGTGACGGCCGCCCGGGCCGGCCGGGTGCTCGGGTTCGCGCTGATCGCCCTGGGCTTCCTCCAGGTCGTCACCGGGCGTGGCCTGGGCGGGTTCTGGCTGGCCCTCGTCGGGCTCTTCGTCGTCAACGCGGCCGGCGCCGAGGAGCAGCACGCGCAGGTGTCCGGCCGGCTGGGGGGCCTGCAGGTGGGCCGGGTGATGAGCAGCCCGGTGCTGGTCGCGGACCCCGACCAGCCGGTCGAGCGGTTCCTGCACGAGGTCGCGCTGGTGCACCGGTTCAGCACCTACCCGCTCGTGGACCGCGCGGGTGCGCTCGCCGGGCTGGTGACCCTCAACCGTCTGCGCGGGGTGCCGGCCGCGGCCCGGGCCACCACCCGGCTCGGGGACGTCGCCTGCCCGGTCGCCGAGATCCCGGTCGCCCGCCCCGGGGAGCCGCTGCTCGAGCTGCTGGGCCGGATGGAGGGCTGCAGCGACGGGCGCGCCGTCGTGCTCGACGACGGCGGCCGCGTGGTGGGGGTGGTGTCCCCGAGCGACGTGACCCGGCTCCTGCAGCTGGCCGACCTGGCCGCCTTCGACCGCTACCCGTCCGCCGGCGGTGGGGCCGACGTGGTCCGCCGGCCCCACCCGGACCGGGGGTGAGCACCCGGGCCGACGCGCGTCAGCGCATCTGCGCCACCCACGCCACCGCCTCGCGCGCCTGCTGCCGGCGTCGCTCGTAGGTGGCCCCGACGACGAGCAGCAGCAGGCCGACGACCGCGAGGATCACCCACCGCGGCACGAGCGGCGCGTACGGGCCGAGCCGGCCCAGCACCACCCAGGCCAGGGCGCCGGCCCCGACGAGGAAGGGCGCCTGCCGGTGGGTCAGGGTGCCGGCGACCGTCAGCGCCCCGGCGGCGGCGACCACGAGGACCAGGCGGACGGCCGAGGGGTCGGCCACCACGAGCAGCGCCGAGGGGACCAGCGCCGCCGCGACGGCGGGCCCCTCCGCGGCCCACGACCGGGCGCCGGAGCGGATGCCCGGCCGCGCGATGGCCAGCAGGCCGGCGGCCGCGGGGAGCGTGTACGCCTCGGGGGTGCCGACGCCGGCCCCGGCCAGGGCCACCCAGGCGGCCAGGACGAGGTCGGCGACCGCGGCCACCGCGGCGAGGCGGCGGCCGGTCACCACGGCGTAGCAGGCCGCCGCCCCGCCGGCCAGCGCGAGCTGCAGCCCCACCTGCCCCCAGGCGCCCGCGGAGGCGCTGGTGAGCCCGGCGGCGGCGCCCAGGGCCGCGCCGGGCGCGGCCGCGGCCAGCGCCTCGCGCGGGGCGGGCGGCGGCCGGGGGCGCGCCCCCCCGCCCCCCCCCCCCCCCCCCCGCCCCCGCCCCCCCCCCCCCCCCCCCCCCCCCCCCCCCCCCCCCCGCCCCCGCCCCCCCCCGGGCTGCCCCCCGCGAGCCCGGCGACGGCCACCAGCGCCACCAGCAGCCCCGCCTGCGGCGGGTCGAGCAGCCCGGCCGCCGGCGTGAGCAGCGCGGCCAGCGCGGGGGCGGCCAGCGCCGCGGCGGTGGCCGGTCGGCGCGACCCGGGCAGCAGCCGGGCCGCCAGCCCGGCCGGGGCCGTGCAGAGGAGGAGCACCAGCGCCAGGCCGCCCGACGCGCCGGTGCCCAGGAGCGCCAGCGACCCGACGGCGGCGAGCACCCCGCCGCCGGCCACGAGCCCGGCCCGGGCCACCGGCAGGGCGGCCGCGGGCACGGCCACGGCGAGCAGCCCGGCGCCCAGTGCTCCGGCCGCCGTCGTGCCGGCGACCCCGAGCTGGCCCAGCGAGCCGGTCAGCGCGAAGGCCGCGACCGACGCCCCTCCGGCGGCGACCGTCAGGACCGGCGGCAGGGCGGCGGCCAGCCGCGGCTCCCGGCCGGCGAGCAGGGCGAGGACCCCGGCGGCGGCGAGCAGGCCGGTGGCCGTCCACGAGTCGGCGGGACGGCCCTCCCAGGCGAGCACGACCCCGCCCAGCGCGGCCAGACCGGCCCAGACCGCCGTCAGCACGGCCGCCACCCGCGCGACCGCCCGGCGGACGGCCAGGCCCGCCACGAGGTCGAGCAGCGCCAGCCCCAGGGCGGCACCCACTCCCGCCGGCCCCGCGAGCGCGCCCACGGGGACGAGGAGCAGCGGGACCGGCTGCAGGGCCAGCAGCGCCACCAGGGGCCAGGTGACCGTCGTCCGGGTGAGCCGGCCCAGCGCCAGCGCGGCCCCGGCGACCACACCGCAGGCGACGGCGGCCCAGGCCCGCGGTGGTACGGCGTCCAGGCCGAGCAGGCCCAGGGCGTGCGCGGAGGCGAGGTCGACGGCGAGCAGCGCCGCACCGGCCGCGGCCAGCGCCTCCTCGGTGGCGCGCAGCCCGCGCCGGGCCGTCCACGCCGACACCCCGCAGGCCGCGCCGGCGGCGGTGACCATCACGGTCGCCTGGAAGGCGATCCCCAGCCGGGTCCAGGCGACCGCGACGAAGGCGATCGCCGCGGCGACGACCAGCAGGGCGCCGAGCCCGAGCAGCACCTGCTGGGGGCTCACCCGGCGCGTCGGGGGGAGCGGCCCGGGAACCGGTGCGGGCGCGGGCACCGGCACCGGCGGGACGGCGGCGATCGGCGGCCCGGTCACCGGCCCGGGCGGGAACCCGGACGGGGGCGCCGGTGGCCGGGGTGCCGGCGCGTACGCCGGGCCGGGGGCGGCGGCGGACGCGGGGGTGCCCGCGGGCGCGGCTGCGTACGCCGGACCGCCCGAGGGTGCGGGCGCGGCGGCGCGCAGGGTGCGCAGCAGGCGCTCCCGGTCGCGGGCCAGCTCGTCGATGGTCGCGCCGATGCGGGCGACGACGAGCGCGGCCTCACCGGCGGCGGGCAGGCCGCAGGAGGGGCACGGCACCGGCCCCGGGCCGGGGGCGGGGCGGCCGCAGACGGGACAGGGGAGGGCCCAGGGCGCGGTCACGCCGGGAGTGTGGACCGGTGCCGGTCACGGGGGGAGGGGGTGCCACCCCATGTGTGGAGGACCGGACCGGCTGTGGACGGTGTGCCGCGCACGTCACCCCGGTGTGCGGTCGGTCCCCGGCCCGGGACCGCCTACCCTGGGATCAGTGATCACGACCACCGGTCTCGAGCTGCGCGCCGGCGCCCGCGTCCTCATCAGCGAGGCCGACCTGCGCGTCCAGCCGGGCGACCGCATCGGCCTGGTCGGGCGCAACGGCGCCGGGAAGACCACCACGCTCACCACGCTCGCCGGTGAGCGGCTGCCGCACGCCGGCAAGGTCGAGGTGAGCGGCGAGGTCGGCTACCTCCCGCAGGACCCGCGCAGCGGGGACCTCGACATCTCCGCCAGCGATCGCGTGCTCTCCGGCCGCGGGCTCGACGTCCTGCGCGCGCAGATGACCAAGGCGCAGGTCGCCATGGCCGAGCCGGCCGACGACGCCGAGCGCGACCGCGCGGTGCGCCGCTACGGGCGGCTGGAGGACCAGTTCGCCGCTCTCGGCGGCTACGCCGCCGAGAGCGAGGCGGCCCGCATCTGCACCGCCCTGGGCCTGCCCGACCGCGTGCTCGCCCAGCCGCTGCGCACCCTCTCCGGCGGTCAGCGGCGGCGCGTCGAGCTCGCCCGCATCCTCTTCTCCGACGCCGACACGCTGCTCCTCGACGAGCCGACCAACCACCTCGACGCCGACTCGATCACCTGGCTCAAGGGCTTCCTGGCGTCGCACCGGAGCGGGCTGGTCGTCATCAGCCACGACGTCGAGCTGCTGGACGCGGTCGTCAACAAGGTGTGGCACCTCGACGCCAACCGGGCGGCCGTCGACGTCTACAACCTGGGCTGGAAGCCCTACCTCGCCCAGCGGGAGACCGACGAGCGCCGACGCCGGCAGGAGCGGGCGAACACCGAGCGCAAGATCGACGCCCTCTCCGCGCAGGCCGACAAGATGCGGGCCAAGGCGACCAAGGCGCGGGCCGCCAAGAGCATGGACAAGCGGGTGGAGCGGCTGGCCGCCGGGCTCGAGGACGTCCGCGTGGCCGACCGCGTGGCCCGGCTGCGGTTCCCGACGCCGACCCCCTGCGGGCGGACGCCGCTCACCGCGGAGGGCCTGTCGAAGAACTACGGCTCGCTGGAGGTCTTCACCGACGTCGACCTGGCCGTCGACCGGGGCACGCGGGTCGTCGTCCTCGGCCTCAACGGCGCCGGGAAGACGACGCTGCTGCGGCTGCTGGCCGGCACCGAGGCCCCCGACACCGGCGAGGTCAGGCCCGGGCACGGTCTGCGCATCGGCTACTACGCCCAGGAGCACGAGACCCTCGACCACGACCGCACCCTGCTGGAGAACATGCGCTCGGCGGCGCCGCAGAGCACCGACACCGAGCTGCGCCGCATCCTCGGCGCGTTCCTGTTCTCCGGCGACGCGGTCGACCAGCGGGCCGGCACCCTGTCGGGCGGGGAGAAGACCAGGCTGGCGATGGCCACGCTCGTCGTCTCCGGCGCCAACGTGCTGCTGCTCGACGAGCCGACCAACAACCTCGACCCGGCCAGCCGCGAGCAGGTGCTCGACGCGCTGCGCACCTACGCCGGTGCGATCGTGCTGGTCACCCACGACCAGGGCGCCGTGCGGGCCCTGGACCCCGACAAGGTGATCCTCCTGCCCGACGGCACCGAGGACGCCTGGAGCGAGGACCTCGTCGACCTGGTGGAGCTGGCGTAGGCCCGGCTGCGGGGCCACCATGCGTCCGGCGCGGACGAGGGCGGCCGCGTGCGGAGGTGCGGCATGGCGAGCTGGGACGACGTGCGGGCCATCGCGCTGGACCTGCCGGGCGCCGTCGAGGAGGACAACGGGCGCACGCGGTCCTGGCGGGTCGGCGCCCGGGCCTTCGCGTGGGAGCGCCTGCTGCGCCGCGGGGAGCGGGAGCGGCTCGGCGACCGCGCCGCAGGGCCCGGCGCTGGGGCTGCGCACGGCCGACCCGGGCGTGGTCGACGCCCTCGTCGCAGCGCGCCCCGGGGTCTACTTCACCGTCGCGGGGTACGGCCTGCACCCGATGGTGCTCGCGCACGTCGAGCGGGCCTCCGTCGAGGACCTCGGGGAGGCGCTCACCGAGGCCTGGTGGTGCCGCGCCCCGCGCCGGCTGCGCGAGGAGCTGCGCGGCCGGTGACGGCCCCCGCTCCCCGGGTCTCCCGCGGTCGCCCCTTCGCCTGGCCGAGGTCGCCCGGCTGGGTGATCATGGCCTGGGACGCCCCGGGCCAGTCGGGCCCGGTGCCAAGGGAACGAGCAGCCGACGCGGGACACCGTGGTCCGCGGCTGCCACGGAGGGGAGTCATGGCCGACTCGAACACTGCCGACCTGGGCAAGGGCAAGCGGATCACCGGGGGCGACCGCACGTCGCTGGCCGACGAGCTGCGCAAGCGGTACGACGAGGGGGAGAGCATCCGCTCCCTGGCCACCTCGACCAACCGCTCCTACGGCTTCGTGCACCGCCTGCTGTCGGAGTCCGGGGCCACCCTCCGCAGCCGCGGGGGCGCCAACCGGAACAGCAAGAAGGCATGACGGGAGCGGACGACGGCCGGGTGCGGACGGCGCGGGACGGCGCCGTCCTCACCGTCACCCTCGACCGGCCCGACCGGCACAACGCCCAGACGCCGGCGACCTGGCGGGCGCTGACCGCGGTCGGGGACTCCCTGGACGACGACGTCCGCGTGGTCGTCGTCCGCGGCGCCGGCCCGTCCTTCTCGGCCGGGCTGGACCGCAGCCTCTTCAGCACCGACCCCTCGACACCGGGCGGCCTGGGCGAGCTGGCCGCCCTCCCGGCCGAGGAGACGCAGGAGCGGATCCGCGGGTACCAGTCGGCGTTCCGCTGGCTGCGCGCACCCGGCATCGTCTCGGTGGCGGCGGTGCAGGGGCACGCCATCGGCGCCGGCGCGCAGCTGGCGCTGGCCTGCGACCTGCGCGTGATGGCCGGGGACGCCGCCCTGCGGCTGCCGGAGGCCACCCTCGGCCTGGTGCCCGACCTCACCGGCACGAGCACCCTCGTCGAGCTGGTCGGCTACGCGCGCGCCCTGGAGCTGTGCGTGACCGGCCGGGCGGTCGGCGGGGAGGAGGCCCTGCGGATCGGGCTGGCCACCCGCCTCGTGCCGGCCGACGGGCTGGACGCCGCCGTCGCCGAGCTCGTCGCCGCTCTCACCGCACCGCCGGTGGGCGCGGCCCGGGAGACGGTGGCGCTGGTGCGGTCCGCGGTCCGCAACGACCCGGCGGCCCAGGACGCCGCCGAGCGGGCCGCGCAGACCCGCCGGCTGCGGGACCTCGCCGGCAGCCGCTGAGACCGTCGGGGGGCCCCGCCACACTGCCGGAACAGGTCGGGCACCGGCGCTGTTGGCGGTCGGCAGGAAGGAGGTCGTGCCATGAGCTCTCCCATGACCTCCATGGCGGCGATGCGGTCGTTCCGCCGCGACCCGTCGGTCACCGCCCGGGAACTGCCGAAGGGCACGGTGCGGCGGGTGCTCGGCGTGGCCCGCCCCTACCGGCGGGAGCTCGTCTGGTTCCTGCTGCTCGTGGTGGGGTCGTCGGTCATCGGCGTCATCACCCCGCTGCTGGCCGGCCGGATCGTGAACCTGATCGCCGGCCTCGACGGCACGGCGGGGGATGTCGTCCGCATCGCGCTGGTCATCGCCGGCCTGGCGGTGCTCGACGCCGCCATCTCGCTGGCCACCCGGTGGTTCTCGGCCCGGATCGGCGAGGGCGTCATCTACGACCTGCGCAGCCGCGTGTTCGAGCACGTGCAGCGGATGCCGGTCGCGTTCTTCACCCGGACGCAGACCGGGGCGCTCGTCAGCCGGCTGAACAACGACGTCATCGGCGCGCAGCAGGCCTTCACCTCGACGCTGTCCGGGGTGCTGTCCAACGCCATCGGCCTGGTGCTCACCGCGGCGGTCATGTTCACCCTGTCCTGGCAGATCACCGCGCTGTCGCTGGTGCTGGTGCCGCTGTTCGTCGTCCCCGCCCGGCGGATCGGCCGGCGGCTGCAGGAGATCACCCGGGAGTCCTACGGGCTCAACGCCTCGATGAACGCCACGATGACCGAGCGGTTCAACGTGGCCGGCGCCCTGCTGGTCAAGCTGTTCGGCCGCCCGGCGGTGGAGGCCGACGGGTTCCGCGGCCGGGCCGCCCGCGTCCGCGACATCGGCGTGCTCTCGGCCATGTACGGCCGCACGTTCTTCACCGCGCTGACGCTCGTGGCGGCCCTGGCCACCGCGCTGGTCTACGGCCTGGGCGGCTGGCTGGCGTTCACCGGGTCGCTGAGCCCGGGGGACGTCGTCGCCCTGGCGCTGCTGCTGTCCCGGCTGTACGGGCCCCTGACGGCGCTGGCCAACGTCCGGGTCGACGTCATGAGCGCCATGGTGAGCTTCGACCGGGTCTTCGAGGTGCTCGACCTCGAGCCGATGATCCGCGAGGCGTCCGACGCCGTGCCCGTGCCGGCCGGCGACCGCTCGATCGCCTTCGAGCACGTGTCGTTCAGCTACCCGTCGGCCGCCGACGTCTCGCTGCCGTCCCTGGAGGACGTCTCGCTGCCCGAGCACGGCGGCCCGACCGCGGTGCTGCACGACGTCTCGTTCCGCGTCGAGCCCGGTCAGCTCGTGGCGCTGGTCGGCCACTCCGGGGCGGGCAAGTCGACGATCGCCAACCTGGTGCCGCGGCTCTACGACGCGACCAGCGGCACCGTGCGGGTCGGCGGGGTCGACGTCCGGCGGGCGACGGCGGACTCGCTGCGCGACGCCATCGGCGTGGTCAGCCAGGACGCGCACCTGTTCCACGACACCATCCGCGCCAACCTGCTCTACGCCCGGCCCGAGGCCTCCGACGACGACCTCTGGGCGGCCCTGTCGGGGGCGCGCATCGCCGCGCTGGTGCGTGCCCTGCCCGACGGGTTGGACACGGTCGTCGGCGACCGCGGGCACCGCCTCTCCGGCGGGGAGAAGCAGCGGCTGGCCATCGCCCGCGTGCTGCTCAAGGCGCCGGGCATCGTGATCCTCGACGAGGCGACCGCGCACCTGGACAGCGAGTCGGAGGTCGCCGTCCAGCACGCGCTCGACACCGCCCTCACCGGCCGCACGTCGCTGGTCATCGCCCACCGGCTGTCGACGATCCGCAGCGCCGACCAGATCCTCGTCGTCGAGGACGGTCGCATCGTGGAGTCGGGCACTCACGAGCAGTTGCTGGCGCTCCAGGGTCGCTACGCCGACCTGTACCGCACCCAGTTCGCCGTCGGCGAGGGGCGCACGGTCGGTGCGGCGTGACGACTAGCGTCACAGGCGTCCCAGCAGTCGACAAGGAGACAGCGTGACGTCAGCGCACCCCCACGACGCACAGATCCGTGCGCTCTACGCCTCGTTCCTCGACGGGTGGAACCGGCGCAGCGGTGCGGCCGTGGCCGCCGGGTTCGCCGACGACGGGGACATCGTCGGCTTCGACGGCACCCACCACCGCGGCCGGCTGGCCATCGCCGCCGACCTCCGGCAGGTCTTCGCCAGCCACCCGACCCAGACCTACGTCGGCATCGTCCGGTCGGTCCGCCCCATCGCCCCGGGCGTCGCGGTCCTCATGGCCCACGCCGGGATGATCCCGCCGGGCGGCAACGACCTCGACGAGCGGCTGCACGTGGTGCACACGCTGGTCGCCGTGGACGAGGGCAACGGCCGCTGGCGCATCTCGCTGCTGCAGGCCACGCCGGCCCGCTTCCTCCAGCACCCGGAGGCGCGCGAGGCCCTCACCCAGGAGCTGCGCGGGCTGCTCGCGCCCTCGTGAGCGCCCGGTGAGCGTCCCGTGAGCCTCCTGGTCGGCGTCGACGCGCTCCTGGCCGCCGCTCGGCGCCCGGTCCTCCTCGACGTCCGCTGGGCGCTCGGCGACGGCCGCGGGCGGGAGCGCTACCGCGAGGGGCACCTGCCCGGCGCCGTCTTCGTCGACCTCGACACGGAGCTGGCCGACCCGCCGTCGCCGGAGGCGGGCCGGCACCCGCTGCCGTCGCTGCCGCGGCTGCAGTCCGCCGCCCGCCGGTGGGGGGTCCGGTCCGGTGACGCCGTGGTGGCCTACGACGACAGCGGCGGGCTGGCGGCAGCGCGGGCCTGGTGGCTGCTGCGCTGGGGCGGCCTCACCGACGTCCGGCTGCTCGACGGCGGCCTGGCGGCCTGGGTGCGCGCCGGCGGGGAGCTGGAGACGGGGGACGTCGTCCCGGCGCCGGGGGACGTCGTCCTGGCCGGCGGCGGCATGCCCGTGGTGACCGCCGAGGAGGCCGCGGCCCTGCCCGCGTCCGGAGGGCTGCTGCTCGACGTGCGGGCCGCCGAGCGCTACCGCGGCGAGGTCGAGCCGGTGGACCCACGGGCCGGGCACGTCCCCGGCGCGGTCAGCGCCCCGGCTCCCGGGGCGCTGACCGGCGACGGGACGTTCCGGCCGGCGGCCGACCTGGCCGCCCGCTTCGCCGCCCTGGGCGCCACCCCCGGCCGCCCGGTCGCCGCCTACTGCGGGTCCGGCGTCAACGCCGCGCACGCCGTCGCGGCGCTGGAGCTGGCCGGGGTGCCGGCCGCGCTGTGGCCGGGCTCCTGGTCGCAGTGGTCGGCCGACCCCGCCCGGCCGGTCGCCACCGGGCCGGACCCCGGGGGCGTCAGCCCAGCGCCTTGAGCCCGGCGACGCAGCCGATGATGCCGGCGAGCAGCAGCAGCCGGACGGCGGAGACGGGCTCCTCCCCGGTGACCATCGCGACGGCCACCGTGAGCACGGCGCCGATGCCCACCCACACCGCGTAGGACGTGCCGACCGGCAGTTCCCGCATGGCGTATGCCAGGCCCACCATGCTGGCCACCACGGCGACGCCGAAGACGACGGTGGGCCCGAGCCGGGTGAAGCCCTCGGACCGGCCGAGGGCGGTCGCCCAGACCGCCTCCAGGACACCGGACAGGATCAGCACGAACCAGGACACGACGACCTCCGTGGCCGCCGTCTTGTCGCTGTCCGGGTACGGCGCCGCTCGTCCGGGGGCCGGTCGGGCCCGCACCCATGCTCCCAGACCGGGGAGCATGGCTGATCCGTCCCGGCTCGGTCGGAGTCCGCGCCGAAGCGGGAGGGGGCACGGGTGGTGCAGCGGCGAGCGGCACGGCGGCCGGCTCGTCGTGGACCTGGGGCAGCACCAGAGCGGTGACGGCCTCTCGGGGGGTCCCCGCGGGGCCCGAGAGGCCGTCACCGGTCGGCTCCGGGGGCGGCGGAGCCGCGGGTCAGGCGGCGGCCGGCTGCGGCTGCGTGCGGTGCCGGTGACGGGCGGTGCGGGTCGCGCCCGAGGCGCAGAGGAGCAGGCCGGCCACCGCCCACGTGCCGAGCACCAGCAGCGGCCCGCCGGCCCCGGCCCCGTCGAACCAGGAGACCGACCGGAGCAGCGAGCCCGTCGCCCCGGGCGGCAGCAGCTGGCCGAGCGTCCCCCAGCCCCCGGGCAGCAGCTCCGGCGCCGAGGACAGGCCGGACAGCGGGTTGCCGAGCAGGACGACCGTCGCCGCGCCGAGACCGAACGCCGGCATGCCGCCGACGGCGCGCAGGCCGGTGAGGGCCAGCCCGGTCGCGGCGATGCCGAGCCCGGCGGCGCCGGCGAGCGCCCACCAGCTGCCCTCCAGGACGCCCAGCCAGGTGGCGAGCACCGTGGCGGCGGCCATCCCGCCGAGGACGGCGGCGGCCAGCACCACCGCCACCCGCCGGCGCACCGGGCCGACGAGCAGCCCGGCGAGGGCCGCGGTCGCGATGCCGCCGATGGCCAGCGGCAGCGCGCCGGCGGCCAGCCCCGCGCCGCGGGGATCGCTCGCGGGCGCCGGGACGACGTCCTCGACGGGCACCCGCGTGCCGGTGGCCGCACCGAGCCCGGCGGCCACCTGGCCGAGCGCCTGGGCGACCGCGGGCGAGGCCGCCGAGGCCACGAGCACCCGCGGCGGGCCGGCCGGGTCGAGGACCACGGCGCCGTACACCGCCCGGTCCCCGATGGCCGCGCGGGCCGCGGACTCGTCCGGGACCGGTTCGAGCGCGAAGGCCCCGGGCTGCTGCCCGTCGAGGGCGTCGCCGAGCTGCGCGGTGGCCGCCGGTGGCCCGGCGACCGCGACGGGAACGTCCCGCGGCGCCGACCGGACGGCCGGCCAGGCGAAGGCCGTCAGCAGGAGGGCCACCAGGGCGGCGAGCAGGACGGGGAGGGCGGGGGTGAGGCGGGCGTTCCGGTCGCTGTGCACGGCTGCTCCTCGGTAAAACGAACGACCGTTCTAGGTAGGTGACCAGCGTGGCGCAGGGAGTCGCTCTCGTCAAGAACGGTCGTTCGTTTTACGGTGGTGCCGTGCCCCGGGTCCCCGACGAACACCTCACCGCCCGCCGCGACCAGATCCTCGACGCGGCCATCACCCGTTTCGCCGCCAACGGCTTCCAGGCCACCGGCATGGCCGAGATCATCGCCGAGTCCGGGCTCTCGGCGGGGGCGGTCTACCGCTACTTCGCCGGCAAGGACGACCTGATCCGGGCCATCGTCGACCGCATCCTCGGCCGGGCGGTCACCGGCTTCGAGGGCTGGCTGGCCGGCCGGGAGGACCCGGACCCGGCCGAGGCCGTGGCCGCGGCGGTGGAGCTGGTCGCGGGCATCGCCGAGCGGGGGCCGGTGGACGTCAGCCGGGTCGCCGTCCAGGCCTGGGCGGAGGCACTGCGCAACCCGTCGGTGCACGACGTCGCGCGCGGCGCCTACGGCACCATCCGCGGGTACTTCCGGGAGGTCGCCGTCCGGGCGCAGGCGGCCGGGCGGCTGCCGGCCGACGCCGACGCCGACCAGCTCTCAGCGGCGATGTTCTCGCTGGTGGTCGGCTTCCTGCTGCAGCGGCTGCTGCTCGGCGACGTGCCGGCGCCCGACTACGGGGCGGCGGTGCGGGCGCTGCTGACGGCCGCGTCGTAGCGGTCGAGCAGGACGGCGGCCACCCGCTGGTCGGGCAGGAGCGGAGCGGTCACCGCGTCGGCGCCCAGAGACCCGCTGGCACTGGCCGCCCTCGTGTTGCGCCGTCCACCGGCTCGGTGGAACTCCACCAGCCAGGCCCCTGTCGGTCAGGGCCGGTGCTCATCCCGTTTCGACCGCACCGGGCCGGCCGGGCCCTGGGGTCTGGTGTCCCCGGCGACGTTGTGATGTGCGCGAGTCATGCCGATGACGGCCACCGCGGCCTCGGGCCCGCAGCCGTGCTCGGCGGTGTGCCCTTCGTGGAGACGGCCTGCGCGTCGCCCCGCGCCGACGGCCTGGGGGTCGTCGGGTCCGCCTCCGCTCCGATCCCGGAGGGCTGTGGTCGGTCCGGGTGCCTGCACGAAGCTCCGGGTGCCCGCGGCACGAGGATCTCCGGTCCTACCCGGTTGTCGCGTCGACCGTGAGGACGCCGACCCCGACCGTCTCGGCCATGAGGCAGCAGTCCGCCGACGTGGGGTGCAGGCGCCGGCGCGGGACCGGGCTGGCCGGTATGAGGGCACAGGATGAGGTCGTGACCCTGCACCTCCCGCCGGGGCTCATCGCCGTCACCTCGTCGAGGCGGGCGTCGGGGCCGGCGCGCGGCCGCGCGCACCCGTCGGCGTCACCAGGCCGCGAGCACGGGCGTGCAGGTAGTAGCCGAGGCCGGCCACCAGCAGCCCGGCCGGAATCGAGAGGTCCCCACCGTCGACCCACCGGGTGAGAGAGCCTGTCCAGATGGAGCTCGTGGCGAACAGGGCTGAGGCGAGGGCGCCGATCAGGAACCAGGCGATGGCCGGGATGTTCCAGCCGCCGCGGTACCAGTACGGACCGCCCGAGGTCCGTTGCAGCCCGTCGACGTCGTATCGGCTGCGGCGCAGCGTCATGTCGGCGAGGAACACGCCGCACCACGCCGAGCTCCAGACGATCATGAGCGTCAGGAAGGCGATGAGAAACTCGGAGAAGTCCCTGAAGAAGACGACATAGCAGGTGACGGCCAGTGCGAGCGAGATGTTGAGCATCGTCGCGCGGGTCCGCGTGGTGGACACGCCGACCGCGAGCAGGCTCATGCCCGACGAGTAGGTGTTGAGGAAGTTGTTGGTGATGGTCCCGCCAACGACGACGCCGAGGTAGACCACGAGCAGAACCTCCGGGACGATTCCCTGCAGGCCCGCGATGGGGTCGGTCATGTCGGTGACCGACGCGGCCACGACGCCGACGGCGCCGATGAGCGTGGCCGGGATGAAGGAGCCCAGCGCCGTGACCAGCGTGATGGTCCGTGCGGGGGTGCCGGCCGGCAGGTAGCGCGAATAGTCGGCGCCGGTGTTGACGTAGGACATGGGGGCGGCGGCGACGACCGCGAAGGCGATGAGCCAGGTGCCGAGAGTGGCCTCGCCTCCGGCGTTCGCACCGCTGCGGATGGCCTCGCCCACCACGAGGACGCCCAGCACCGCCGTGCCGATGCCCAGCGCGAAGGACAGCACCGTGTTCACCACGAGGATCGTGGCGTGGCCAAGGACGGTGATCGCCACGGTGACTCCCGTGACGAGCACGAGGGCGAGCACCTTGACGGCCGTGCCGGAACCGAGGCCGGCGAGGTCGGCGAGGGTGACCAGCGACAGCGTGCCGATGACCATGTTCACCGTCGTCCAGCCGATCGTGGTCAGCCAGCTCATCACCGACGGCAGCCGGTTCCCGACGATGCCGAACGGACCGCGCGACACGGTCAACATCGCGGTGCCGGCACGCGGCCCGGCGATCGAGGTCAGCCCGACCAGCACGTAGAGCAGGTTGCCGAGGACGACGACACCCAGGCTCTGCCATAGCGGCAGGCCCAGTGAACCGACGATCGCGCCGATGACGATGTACGTGAAGATGACGTTGGCGCCGAACCAGGTGAAGAAGATCTCCCGAGGGGTGGCGTTCCGGCTGGTCTCGGGGATGTGATCGATGCCGTGCTGTTCGACCGCGAACGCGCGGTTGTCGCCCACCGGGTGATCGGACGTCGCCATGTCGGGCTCCTTCGTCGCTGGAGCACACGCGCTGCTGCGCGGTTGGCGGCGAAAGCTACAACCCGACTGTGACCTTCGTCAACGCTCCCAGGTTCGGCCGCGTGCCCGAGGAACTTCTTCGACCCATAGGCAACGCGCTGCCGACCGTCCCGGATTGCTCCAGGCGTAGGCCGTCGCGGCCTCGACGAGGAGGGCGTCGCCGGCCGACAAGGTGATCGGCTCGGCCGTGCCCTCGACCTCGAGCCGGAGCGACCCGTCGAGGACGAACACGAAGGTCTCGCCGGGGCGCGTCACCCGACCCCCGCTGGACTGCCCGCCCGGCACGTGCAGCAGCGCGGGCTCCATGGCCCGACCCGGGGTGACCAGCTCTTCCCACGTCACTCCACCGGCCAGCACCGTCCGCGGACGTTCGTCCGGGTGCAGTACGGCGGTGGCTGCCGGCTGAGGGCTGAACTCGCCCATGGGGATCCCGAAGACGTCGGCCATAGCGGCCAGGACGTGCACGCTGACGCCCGACTGCCCGCGCTCCACGGTCGACAGGAACGACCGGGAGACCCCGATGCGGGCGGCCGCCTCGCTCTGGCTCAGTCCGGCCTTGAGGCGCGCGGCCCGGATCCGGGCGCCGGTGCGGGCCAGTTCGACCGCGTCGTCCGGGGGCGTCGCGGCGGCGGCCGTGTGCCCCGAGCGCCGGCGGGCGGCGGCCAGCCTCCGAGCCTCGCTCCGAGCCGTCTCGTCGAAGCGGCGCTGCCCCCCGGCTGTCCGCCCGGCGACGAGGTGGCCGCGGCGCTCCCACTCGCGGATCGTCTGTGCGCTGACGCCCGCGGCCTCCGCCAGGTCGCCGACGGTGTACGCGCCTGAGGCTCCTGTCGTCACCGCCTGCCCCGTCTCCCACTCGCCTGGCCCATCGATCCCTACCGTCCGACTGTACGAAAGCGTAGGTTATCGAACCGTCGCCGTCCGGACCCATGGGCGTGCGTCCGACACCCAGGAGGGAGGCGCCCGCGATGGCGTCCTGGCACGAGGCTCGGGAGATCAGCCGAGGGGTGTGGAGCATCGCCGAACCCTCCCACGTGAACATGTGGCTCATCGAGGGGCGAGACCGTGCTGTCCTCCTGGACACCGGACTGGGGATCGCGCGCGTCCGCCCGGTCGTCGAGGAGCTCACGACCAAGCCGGTCTCCGTCGTCAACACCCACTACCACTTCGACCATGTCGGCGGGAACCACGAGTTCGACGACACCGCCATCCACGAGGCGGGCGCTGCGCTCCTGGTGGAGCCCGTACCCCGCGAGATTCTCGACCAGTACCTCGTCTACGCGCTGGAGCTGGTCCGGGCCGCCGAGCACGTCCGCGAGGCCGACAGCCGCTACTTCCACCTGCTCGACGCCGACAGCCTGCCCCGGCCGCTGCCCGACGGATTCGACCCCGCCGCCTGGACGATCGCCCCTCCGACGCCGTCCCGGACGCTGACCGAGGGGGACGTCGTGGATCTCGGCGGGCGTGGTCTGCGCGTGCTGCACACCCCCGGGCATTCCGGTGACAGCATCTGCCTGCTCGACGACGCGTCGGGGATCCTGTTCGGCGGCGACACGATCAACACGGGGCCCCTCTACGCGCAGTTCCACGACTCCGAGGTGGAGACCTTCGCCAAGTCCGCTGCGCGACTGGCCGAGCTCAAGGACGAGGTCACCATGGTGGCCGTCAACCACTTCGGCCGGACGACGGCTGCTCCCTACCTGCTGCAGGAGATCAGCGACGGCTTCGACCGGGTGCTGTCCGGCCAGACGCCGTTCCGGCAGGCGCGCGACTGCATCGGGGAGAGCGTCACCGAGGCCGTCTTCGACCGGTTCTCCATCCTGCTGGCCCCTGCGGTGGCACAGCGCCTCAACCACGCATGAGACGGATCACATCGCCGCGTCGTAGCGGTCGAGCAGGACGGCGGCCACCCGCTCGTCGGGCAGCAGGGGAGCGGTCACCGCGTCGGCGCCCGCGCCGCCCAGCTTGTCGTGGAAGTGGCCGGGGGCCAGCAGGTACGCCGCGACGACGACCCGCTCGGCGCCGGCCCGCCGGGCCGCGGCGACCGCCTCGGGCACCGGCGGCCGCGCGGCCGACCCGTAGCCGGTGGTGACCGGCCCGGCCCACGTGCGCTGGAGCAGGTCGGCGGTGTCCTCGACATCGGCCACCGACCGGGGGTCGCTGGACCCGGCGGCGGCCAGGACGACGGCGGTGAGCGGGTCCCGCGGGTCGGCCCCGGCCTGCTCCAGGCGGTCGTGCAGCACCTCGGCCAGCCGCGGGTCCGGCCCCAGCGCGCGGGCGGCCACGGCGCCGGCGACCCCGTCCACGGCGCGGGCGATGTCCACGTGCACGTGGTACCCGCCGGACAGCAGCACGGGGACGACGACCGCCGACCGGCCGGCACCGGACAGCCCGGCCACGACGTCGGCGACCGTCGGCGGCTGGACGTCGACGAAGGCCGCGGTCGTCTGCAGGCCGGGGCGCAGCGCACGGGCGGCCAGGGCCAGCTCGGCGACCAGCCGCCGGCCGGTGGGGTTGCGGGTGCCGTGCGCGCAGGCGACCAGGACCGGCCCATGGCCCTCTCGCAGGGGCCCGCCGCGAGCCTCGGTCGGCCCCTTCGCAGGGTCCCGTCGTGAGCTTGCGAGTGACGGGGGGCGAGGGGGTCCTTCTCGGGGGGCGAGAGGGTCGTTCATGGGGTGCGCAGGACGCCGCCGTCGACGGCCACCGTGGTGCCGGTGACGTAGGAGGCGGCGGGGGAGAGCAGGAAGGCGGCGACCCGGCCGAACTCCTCGGGGGTGCCGACCCGGCGCAGCGGGATGCCGGCCTCGGTGCGGGCGCGCATGGCCGCGGGGTCCCCGGAGGCGGCCTCGATGTCGGTGATCCGGTCGGTGGCGATGGTGCCGGGCATCAGCCCGACCACCCGGATGCCCCGCGGGCCGAGCTCGTCGGCGAGGGCCTTGGCGGTCATGGCGAGGCCGGGGCGCAGCCCGTTGGAGATGGCCAGGTGGCCGATGGGCTGGCGCACCGAGGTCGACAGCACGAACCCGACGGCGGCGCCGTCCCCGAGGTGCGGGACCAGCGCGCGGACCAGCCGCAGGGGCCCGAGCAGCACGCTGTCGACGGCGTCGCGCCAGTGCTCCTCGGCGGTGTCGAGCACACCCCCCGGGTGCGGGCCGCCGACGCTGAGCAGCGCGCCGTCGACCCGGCCCAGCCGTTCCCGGGCGGCGGCGACGAGCGCCTCCGCCGCCCCGGGGTCGGCGAGGTCGGCGGCCAGCCCCGAGGCGCGCTCGCCGAGGTCGGCGACCGCGGCGTCCACCGAGCCCTGCGCCCGGGAGCTGACCAGCACCCGGGCGCCGTCGGCGACCAGGGCCCGGGCGGTCGCGAAACCCAGCCCCCGGCTCGCGCCGGTGAGCAGGTAGCCGCGACCGCCCAGGCCCAGGTCCACGCCGGTCAGCCCTGCTGGCGCAGCGAGCGCAGGACGTACTGCATGATCCCGCCGTTGCGGTAGTAGCTCGCCTCGCCGGGGGTGTCGATGCGGACCGTGGCGTCGAACTCCACGGCCTCGCCGCTCGACGGCTGGGCCTTCACCTTGACGGTGCGCGGCGTCTCGCCGTCGTCGAGCGCCGTGATCCCGGTGATGGTGAACTCCTCGTCGCCGGTCAGGCCCAGCGACTCCCGGTCCTGGCCGGCCGGGAACTGCAGCGGCAGCACGCCCATGCCGATGAGGTTGGAGCGGTGGATCCGCTCGTAGCTCTCGGCGATGACCGCCTTGACGCCCAGCAGCGCCGTCCCCTTGGCCGCCCAGTCGCGCGACGAGCCCGAGCCGTACTCCTTGCCGGCCAGGACGACCAGCGGGATGCCGGCCTCGGCGTAGGCGACCGACGCGTCGTAGATCGTCGTCGTCTCGCCGGTCAGGTGGTTCTTGGTGACGCCGCCCTCGGTGCCGGGCACCAGTTGGTTGCGCAGCCGGATGTTGGCGAAGGTGCCGCGGATCATCACCTCGTGGTTCCCGCGCCGGGAGCCGTAGGAGTTGAAGTCGCGGCGCTCGACGCCGTGCTCCTGCAGGTACTTCCCGGCCGGGCTGTCGGCCTTGATCGAGCCGGCCGGCGAGATGTGGTCGGTGGTCACCGAGTCACCGAGCACCGCCAGCGTGCGCGCCCCGGTGATGTCCTGCACCGGCGCCGGCTCCGCCGGCATGCCCTCGAAGTACGGGGGCCGGCGGACGTAGGTGCTCTGCTCGTCCCAGTCGAAGGTGTCGCCGGTCGGGGTGGGCAGCGCCTGCCACTGCTCGGTGCCGGCGAAGACGTCCTCGTAGCTGCGGCCGAACATCTCCGCCGACACCGTCTGGTCGATGACCCGCTGGACCTCCTGCGGGGAGGGCCAGATGTCGCGCAGGAACACGTCGTTGCCGTCGGTGTCCTTGCCCAGCGGGTCGTTGTTCAGGTCGACGTCCATCGACCCGGCGATCGCGTAGGCGATGACCAGCGGCGGGCTGGCCAGGTAGTTCATCTTGACGTCGGGGTTGATCCGGCCCTCGAAGTTGCGGTTGCCCGACAGCACCGAGACCACCGCGAGGTCGGCCTCGTTGACCGCCTGGCTGACCGGCTCGGGCAGCGGGCCCGAGTTGCCGATGCAGGTGGTGCAGCCGTAGCCGACCAGGTAGAAGCCCAGCTTCTCGAGGTACGGGGTGAGCTCGGCCTTCTCGTAGTAGTCCATGACGACCGCGGACCCGGGGGCCAGCGTCGTCTTCACCCACGGCTTGCTGGTCAGGCCGCGCTCGACGGCGTTCTTGGCCAGCAGCGCCGCGCCGATCATCACCTGCGGGTTGGAGGTGTTCGTGCAGGAGGTGATCGCGGCGATCACCACGTGCCCGTGGTCGACGAAGGTCTCCGTGCCGTCCTCCATGACCACCTTGGTGGGCTTGGTCGGGCGGTCGGGAAGCTGCTCACCGGGCAGGTAGGGGTGCGGCCGGCCGTCCTCGCCGTTGCCGTGGGCGAACGGGCTCACCGGGTCCGAGGCCGGGAAGGACTCCGCGGAGGCCTCGTCGGCCTCCGAGACGACCCCGTAGGGCCGCTCGTTGGCGGGGACGCCGGGCTTGCGGTCCTCGCCGCCGGTCTCGTCGTCGGAGACGTAGTCGACGAGGGCGGCCCGGAACGAGGCCTTGGCGTCGGTGATCGCCACCCGGTCCTGCGGCCGCTTCGGCCCGGCGATGCTCGGCACGACCGTGGACAGGTCCAGCTCGAGGTACTCGGAGAAGGCCGGCTCGCGGGACGGGTCGTGCCAGAGGCCCTGCTCCTTGGCGTAGGCCTCGACCAGCGCCACCTGCTCGGCCGAGCGCCCGGTGAGCTGGAGGTAGCTGATCGTCTCCTGGTCGATGGGGAACATCGCCGCGGTGGAGCCGAACTCCGGGCTCATGTTGCCGATCGTGGCGCGGTTGGCCAGCGGGACGGCGGAGACGCCGGCGCCGTAGAACTCGACGAACTTCCCGACCACGCCGTGCCGGCGCAGCATCTCGGTGATGGTGAGCACCAGGTCGGTGGCGGTCGCGCCGTCGGGCAGCTCGCCGGTGAGCTTGAAGCCCACGACCCGGGGGATGAGCATGGAGACCGGCTGGCCGAGCATCGCCGCCTCGGCCTCGATGCCGCCGACGCCCCAGCCGAGCACGCCGAGGCCGTTGACCATCGTGGTGTGCGAGTCGGTGCCCACGCAGGTGTCGGGGTAGGCGACGACGCGGTCGCCCTCCGGCCGCGGGAAGACCACGCGGGCCAGGTGCTCGATGTTGACCTGGTGGACGATGCCGGTGCCGGGCGGGACGACCTTGAAGTCGGTGAAGGCGCCCTGGCCCCAGCGCAGGAACTGGTAGCGCTCGCCGTTGCGCTGGTACTCGATCTCGACGTTGCGCTCGAAGGACTCCGGGGTGCCGAAGACGTCGGCGATGACGGAGTGGTCGATGACCAGCTCGGCCGGCGCCAGGGGGTTGATCTTCTGCGGGTCGCCGCCGATCTCGGCCATGGCCTCGCGCATGGTGGCCAGGTCGACGATGCACGGGACGCCGGTGAAGTCCTGCATGACCACGCGGGCCGGGGTGAACTGGATCTCCTGGTCCGGCTCGGCCGACGGGTCCCAGTTCGCCAGGGCGCGGATGTGGCCGGCGGTGATGTCGGCGCCGTCCTCGGTGCGGAGCAGGTTCTCCAGGAGGACCTTCAGGCTGAAGGGCAGCTTCTCGGAGCCCTCGACCGCATCGAGCCGGTAGATGTCGTAGTCGGTGCCGTCGACGGTGAGCGTCGACCGCGCCCCGAAGCTGTCCTTGCTGGCTGCCACTGCTCTGCGCCTACCCCTCGCTGGTCCGTCGCGCTGATTGCCACTCCCGATCATCCCAGCCGGGGCGGGTGACCCGCAGGTGAGGCGACCCTTGCCTGCCCCGGCGGGGTGGCCGGGCGGCCCCTACCGTGGGCGGCATGACCGTGCCCGACCCGCTGCCCGGCTGGCTGACCGCGGCCGGGCGGGTCACCGTCCTCACCGGTGCGGGCATCTCCACCGACAGCGGGATCCCCGACTTCCGGGGCCCCCAGGGCGTGTGGACCCGCGACCCCGAGGCCGAGAAGCTCTCCACCCTGCGCTACTACGTGACCGAGCCCGGCGTGCGGCGCCGGGCCTGGCAGGAGCGCCGCCGGCACGCCGCGTGGACGGCCGAGCCCAACGCCGGCCACGCGGCGCTGGTCGACCTCGAGCGGCAGGGCCGGCTGCGCGCGCTGCTCACCCAGAACATCGACGGCCTGCACCAGCGCGCCGGTTCCGACCCCGGGCGGGTGCTCGAGCTGCACGGCACCGTGCACGAGGTCGAGTGCCTGGGCTGCGCCGACCGGACGACGATGGCGCAGGCGCTGACCCGCGTCGACGCCGGCGAGGCCGACCCGCCGTGCCTGCGGTGCGGCGGCATCCTCAAGTCCGCCACGATCAGCTTCGGCCAGGCCCTGGACACCGCCGTCCTGGAGGCCGCCGCGACCGCCGCGGCCGACTGCGACGTCTTCCTCGCCGTCGGCACCTCGCTCACCGTGCACCCCGCCGCCGGCCTCACCGACGTGGCCGCGCACAGCGGCGCCCGGGTGGTCGTGGTCAACGCCGAGCCCACGCCCTACGACGCGATCGCCGACCTGGTCGTGCGCGAGCCGATCAGCACGGCGCTGCCCCGCCTGCTGGGCCGGTGACCCCGGCCGGGTCCCCGCGCGAGGAGCTGCTCGCCCGCTACCGCGCGCTGGTGCTCGACGAGCTGCCCCGCCGGGCCCGGGCCGGGCGCTGGGTGGTCACCGCCGACCACTGCTTCGGCCGGATCGTGCTCGACCACGCCGTGGGCGGCCGCTGGTACGACGTCCTGGACCGGCGCCGGTCCCCGGCCTTCGCGCAGCTGGACGACGCCCGGCTGGCCGCCGCCGTCGCGCCGGCCGAGCGCATCGCCGCCGAGGGCGACCCGCTGCTGCGCGCGCTGGACGCACGGAGCCTGGCCTGGCGCGCGAAGCCGGCGAAGGCGTGACGCTGCTCGCCGTCCACCTGGCGCTGACCGCGGCCTACGCCGGGTTCCAGTGGACGGTCCGGGCGCTGGTGTACCCGCAGTTCGACCGGGTCCCGGCCGGCGCGTTCGCCGCCTACGAGCGCCGGCACCAGCAGCGGGTCACCCGCGTGGTGGGCCCGCTGTTCGCCGCGCAGGGCGTCACCACCCTGTGGTTGCTGGTCGCCCGCCCGGCGGGGACCCCGCTGGCCCCGGTGCTGGTGGGCGCCGGCTGCCTCGCCGTCGTCCTGGCCGTGACCGCGCTGCTCGCCGTCCCGCTGCACCGGCGGCTGGACGCCGGCTGGGACGCCGCGGCGCACCGCCGGCTGCTCGCCGTGGACACCGTGCGCGCGGTCGCGGCCACCGCCGGTACGGCAGCCGCCCTCTGGCTGGTGGTCTCCGGCTAGCGTGACGGCGACCACGTCGAGCGGCTGCCCGGCCCGGGGCAGCCCTGGCCACCGGGAGCCGGCATGCGCGTGCCCCTGACCACCCGCGACTTCCTCGACCGCGCCGAGCTCGTCTACGGCGACCGGATCGGCATCGTCGACGAGCCGGACCAGCCGGCCCCGCCGACCGGGGAGCTCACCTACCGCGAGATCGCCCGCCGCGGCCGCGCGCTGCAGGCCGGTCTCGACGCCCTCGGCGTGGGGGAGGGGGAACGCGTCGCCGTCGTCAGCCACAACGCCGGGCGGCTGCTGGAGTGCCTGCTCGCGCTCCCGTCGTCCGGCCGGATCGTGGTGCCGGTCAACTTCCGGCTCTCGCCGGACGAGGTGAGCTACATCGTCGGCCACAGCGGTGCCCGGGTCCTGCTCGTCGACCCCGAGCTGGAGGCATCCCTCAAGGGCGTGGAGGCCGAGCACCGGTTCAGCACCGGCGAGGAGTACGAGCAGCTCCTGCGCTTCGACACCGAGCCGGTGCCGTGGTCGGAGCCGGACGAGGACGCCACCGCCACGATCAACTACACCAGCGGCACCACGGCCCGCCCCAAGGGCGTGCAGATGACCCACCGCAACGAGTGGGTCAACGCCGTCACCTTCGGCATGCACATGCAGGTCGGCGACCGCGACGTCTACATGCACACCCTGCCGATGTTCCACTGCAACGGCTGGGGGCTGCCCTACTCGATGACCGGGGTCGGCGCCCGGCACGTGGTGCTGCGCAAGGTCGACGGCGCGGAGATCCTGCGCCGGGTCGAGCGGCACGGGGTCACGGTCATGGCCGGGGCGCCCGCGGTCTGGAACGCCGTCCTCGACGCGGCGGCCGCGTGGGACGGCGAGATCCCCGGCCGCGACCGGGTGCGGATCATCGTCGCCGGTGCGCCGCCGCCGTCGAAGACCATCGCCCGCGTCGAGGCCGAGCTGGGCTGGGAGTTCAACCAGATCTACGGCCTCACCGAGACCGCGCCGCTGCTCACCATCAACCGGCCGCAGGCCGAGTACGACGACCTGGACCCCGAGGAGCGCGCCCGGCTGCTGTCCCGGGCCGGTGTCCCGGCGCTGGGCACCCGGCTGCGCACCAGCGAGTCCGGGGAGGTGCTGGCCCGCGGCAACACCGTCCTGGCCGGCTACTGGCAGAACCCCGACGCCTCGGGCGAGGCGCTCGAGGGCGGCTGGTTCCACACCGGGGACGGCGGCTCGATCGACGAGGGCGGTTACCTCACCATCTCCGACCGCAAGAAGGACGTGATCATCACCGGCGGGGAGAACGTCTCCTCGATCGAGGTCGAGGACGCCGTCTTCAGCCACCCGGCGGTGGCCGAGGTGGCCGTCATCGGCATCCCCGACGACAAGTGGGGCGAGATGGTCACCGCCCTCGTGGTCGTCGCCGAGGGGCAGTCGGTGACGGCCGAGGAGATCATCGCGCACTGCCGGGGCCGGATCGCCGGGTACAAGATCCCCAAGCGGGTCGAGTTCCGCGACGCCCTGGCCCGCACGGCCACCGGGAAGATCCAGAAGTTCAAGCTGCGGGAGGCCTTCTGGTCGGCCTCCGACCGCCAGGTCCACTGAAACAGGTCCGCTGAAGCAGGTCCGCTGAAACGGGTCCGCTGAAACGGGTCCGCTGGAAGAGGGCCTCCCTGCCCCCACGGTGGAAGGACCCCGTCCTCCCCACCCCCCCCCCGCAGGCTCGGGGCGGGACCCGGGACGGGGCCGCGGCGGGCCCCTGCAGGGAGGCCGCCTCCTCACCCCTCGGGGGGAGTGGCCTCTCCACCCGGTCCCCCGATCGGTCGATCCCCCTCCCGAGGCGCGCCGTGAGGCGCGCGCGGTGTCGCGGCACGGCGGCGTCCTCCCGGGCGCCGCCGTCTGCCGGGGGAGGGGTGGGATCGGTGGACAGCGGGACGCACGGCCGGGTGCCGGGGTGGGTGCTGCGCGGCGTCGGGACGGCGCTGGCCGCGCTGGTCGTCGTCGGCGCGGTGCCCGGGACGGCGGCGGCCGCACCCGGCGACGCCGAGATCGCCGACGCCCAGGCCGAGCGGGACGCCGCCGCGGCGCAGGTCGGTGCCGTCGGCGCCCGGCTGGCCGCGGCCGAGGACGCCGCCGCGCGGGCGCACCAGGCCGCGCAGATCGCGCTGCAGGACTACGAGGAGCGGCTGGGCACCGCCGAGGAGGCGCAGGCCGCCGCCGACCGGGCCGCCGCGCTGGCCCGGCAGGCGACCGCGGAGGTCGAGGCCGGGCGGGTCGAGGTCGCCTCGTTCGCGCGCGACAGCTACATGCAGGGCAGCACGGCCCCCGGGCTGTCGGCGCTGATGAGCGCCCAGGGTCCCGGCGAGCTGCTCGAGCGGGCATCGCTGCTGGAGGCCGCCGGCACCCACCGGGTCGACGTCGTCGACCGGCTCACCGTCCTCGAGCAGCAGGCCGCCGCGGCCTCCGGCACCGCCACCGCGGCCGCCGCCGAGGCCGAGACCCTGCGCGCGGAGGCGGCCACCGCGCTGTCCGCCGCGCAGGCGCAGGAGCGGTCGGCCCGTACCCAGGCCGCCCAGCTGGCCGAGCAGCGCACCGTCTGGGAGGCCGAGCTGGCCGAGGCCCAGGAGACCCTCTACGGGCTGGAGGGGGCGCGGGCGGCGGCCGAGGCCGCGGCCGCGGCGGCGGCCGCCGCCGCCGCTCGCCCGCCGGCGCCGGCCCCCGCGCCCGCCCCCTCGTCGGGCGGGTCGCCGTCCGCGGGCGCCCCGGCCCCGTCCTCCGGGGGGTCGGCGTCCGCCGGGTCCCCGCCGGGCGGCTCGTCGTCCTCGGGTCCGTCGTCCTCGGGTCCGTCGTCCTCGGGTCCGTCGTCCTCGGGTCCGTCGTCCTCGGGTCCGTCGTCCTCGGGCTCGTCGTCCTCGGGCTCGTCGTCCTCCGGCGGCTCCGCGTCAGGCGGGACCACGGCCGGCGCGCCGTCCGGGTCCGCCGTGGACACCGCGATCGCGGCGGCGCGGTCGCAGCGCGGCCTGCCCTACAGCTGGGGCGGCGGCGGCAGCACCGGCCCGTCGTACGGCATCCCCCCGGACACCCGGATCTACGGCTTCGACTGCTCGGGGCTGACCCAGTACGCCTACGCGCAGGCCGGCATCGCCATCGGCGGCACCAGCCGCGAGCAGTGGTACCGCTTCCGCGACCGGCAGGTGGCCGCCCGCGACCTGCGCCCGGGGGACCTGGTGTTCTGGGGCAGCGGGTCGGGCTACACCTCGATCTACCACGTGGCGCTCTACCTGGGGAACGGGCAGGTGATCCACGCGCCGCAGAGCGGGGACGTCGTCCGCGTCGGCTCGATGTGGTACGGGGCGGACTTCTTCGGCGCGGTGCGCCCGACCGGCTGAACCGGGAAGATGGGGCGTCGGGCAGCCACGGGGGGAGCTGCCCGACGCAGCGCAGAGGCTAGCAGCCGGACCTGTGAGCGGGGGCCGCTGTCCACACGCGAGGCGAGCGGACTGAACCGTCGCGCGTGCCCCGACCCTACGTGCTGGCAGGGGAGCCCTCCGTGCACCGCGCGGCCCGGCGTGCGCTCCCGGCTGCCGCCCAGCAACGTGTAGGACACTGGCCGGGGGACGCCGAGGCGCCCCGTCGCCGGCTCCCCGCGGGGCCGCGGCCCGACCGACCAGGGAGCCCCGTGAGCAGCGCTGCCAGCACCCCCCTCGAGAAGGCCGGGTCCCCGGCCGGCCAGCCCGTGCCGCCGTCGGCCGACGCGGCGCGCCTGGAGCGGGTGCTCTTCGAGATCAAGCGCGTCATCGTGGGCCAGGACCGGCTGGTGGAGCGGATGCTGGTGTCGCTGCTGGCCCGCGGGCACGTGCTGCTCGAGGGCGTCCCGGGCGTGGCCAAGACGCTGGCGGTGGAGACCCTCGCCCGGGTCGTGGGCGGGCGCTTCGCCCGGCTGCAGTTCACCCCGGACCTCGTCCCCGCCGACATCATCGGCACCCGCATCTACAAGGCCGGGCAGGACGCGTTCGACACCGAGCTGGGCCCGGTGTTCGCCAACTTCGTCCTCACCGACGAGATCAACCGCGCCCCGGCCAAGGTGCAGTCGGCGCTGCTGGAGGTCATGGCCGAGCGGCAGGTCTCGATCGGCGGGGTCACCCACCGCCTGCCCGACCCGTTCCTCGTGCTGGCCACGCAGAACCCGATCGAGTCCGAGGGCGTCTACCCGCTGCCCGAGGCCCAGCGCGACCGGTTCCTCATGAAGGTGCTCGTCGACTACCCGAGCCCGGAGGAGGAGCGGGAGATCATCTACCGGATGGGGTCCACCCCGCCGGTGCCCGAGACCGTGCTGGACCCCGAGGACCTGGTCCGCATGCAGTGGACGGCGTCCCAGGTGTTCGTGCACCACGCCCTCGTCGACTACGTCGTCCGGCTGGTGGTGGCCACCCGCGCCCCGCGCGAGCACGGCATGGACGACGTCGCCGCCTGGGTCTCCTACGGCGCCAGCCCGCGCGCCTCGCTGGGGCTCATCGCGGCCAGCCGGGCGCTGGCCCTGGTGCGCGGCCGCGACTACGTGCTGCCGCAGGACGTCCTCGACGTGACCACCGACGTGCTGCGCCACCGGCTGGTGCTCTCCTACGACGCGCTGGCCGACGGCGTGCCGGCCGACCACGTGGTCAAGCGCATCCTGCAGACGGTGCCGCTGCCGCAGGTGGCCCCCCGCCAGCGCGCCGCGGGCGGGGGACCGTCGGTCCAGGGCGGTCCTGCGGTGCCGCCCTACGGCGGCGCGCAGCCGGCGTTCGGCCCGTACGGCCCGACCGGCCCGTCGTACGGCCCGCCGCAGGGGGGTCCGCACCCCGGCGGGCCGCAGTTCGGCGCCCCCCAGCCCGGCCCGGGGCCGCAGCCCGGTGGCGCCTCCGCCGCGGGAGGGGTCCAGCAGCCCGGCGCCAACGGCTACGACCGCGGGTCCGCGCCCGCGTGATCCCCCGCCGCGCCACCGGTGCCGCACCCGGGGAGGCCGGCCGGCCGGCTCCCACACCGGGCTCGGGCATCGACCCGGGGGCCGGGGACGGCGCCCCGCCGTCGTTCACGGAGGGCCCGGCCGACGTCCTGCTGCAGCGGCTCGAGCTCACCGTCCGCCGGCGGCTCGACGGCCTGCTGCAGGGGGACCACCTCGGGCTGGTGCCGGGATCGGGCACCGAGGGGGGCGACTCGCGCACCTACCACCCCGGCGACGACGTGCGCCGGATGGACTGGCCGGTGACCGCGCGGACCCAGGTGCCGCACGTCCGGGAGACCATCGCCGACCGCGAGCTGGAGACCTGGGCGGTCGTGGACCTCTCCGCGAGCCTGGACTTCGGCACCGCGCTGTGCCAGAAGCGCGACCTCGCCATCGCCGGGCTGGCCGCGGTCAGCCACCTCACCGTCCGCGGCGGCAACCGGCTGGGCGCGGTGGTCACCACCGGCGAGCGGGTGGACCGCTACCCGGCCGCGGCGGGGCGGCTGGCCGCCGACCGGCTGCTGCGCGCCGTCGTGGGCACGCCGCGCGCCGAGCGGGGCCGGCGCGGGGATCTCGCCGCGGCCATCGAGAGCCTGCGCCGCCCGCCCCGGCGACGGGGGCTGGTGGTCGTCGTCTCCGACTTCCTCGGCGACAGCGACTGGGAGCGGCCGCTGCGCGGGCTCGCGGCCCGGCACGAGCTGCTGGCCATCGAGGTGGTGGACCCGCGGGAGCTGGAGCTGCCCGACGTCGGCCTGCTCACCGTCGTCGACCCGGAGAGCGGCCGGACCCTCGAGGTGCCCACCGGCGACGCGGAGTTCCGGGCCCGCTTCGCCGCCGGGGCCGCGGCCCAGCGGCAGGCGATCGCCGCGGCGCTGCGGCGGGCCGGCGCCGGGCACCTGCAGCTGCGCACCGACCGGGACTGGCTGATGGACGTCGTCCGCTTCGTGGCGGACCGGCGACGGGCCGGGTCGGGAGGCGCGTCGCGATGACGTCCCCGACCCCCACCACCTGCAGGAACCGCCGGCGCGCCGGCAGCGGAGGAACCCCCCGATGACCTTCCAGGCACCGCTGTGGCTGCTCGGCCTGCCGGTCGTGGCCGCGCTGGTCGCGTTCTACGTGGTCCTGCAGCTGCGCCGGCGCGCCTACGCGGCGCGGTTCACCAACGTCGACCTGCTCAGCTCGCTGGTGCCCCGGCGCCCGGGGTGGCGCCGGCACCTGGCGTTCGGGCTGGTCGCCCTCGCGCTGGCGGCGCTGGTCGTCTCCCTGGCCGTGCCGAGCACCGAGGTCCGGGTGCCCCGGGAGCGGGCCACGGTGATCATGGCCGTCGACGTGTCGCTGTCCATGCAGGCGACCGACGTCGAACCCAGCCGGTTCGAGGCCATGCAGACCGCGGCGAAGGAGTTCGTCGACGTCCTGCCGGCCCGGATCAACCTGGGCCTGGTCTCCTTCGCCGGGACGGCCACCACCGTGGTGACCCCGACGACCGACCGCGGCCAGGTGCGCAGCGCCATCGACAACCTGGAGCTGGCCGAGTCCACCGCCATCGGCGAGGCGGTGTTCACCTCGCTGACCGCCATCGCGAACTACCAGGCCGCGCTCAACGCCAGCGACGAGGAGGTGCCGCCGGCCCGCATCGTGCTGCTGTCCGACGGCTACAACACCGTGGGTCGCGACGACACCCAGGCCATCGACGCCGCCGCCGACGCGGGGGTCCCGGTCTCGACCATCGCCTTCGGCACCGACTACGGCACGCTGGACATCGACGGGGAGCGGGTGCCCGTGCCGGTCGACCGCGACACCCTCGAGCGGATCGCGGAGGAGACCGGGGGGAGCTACAGCGAGGCGGCCAGCGCCGCGGAGCTCGAGGCGGTCTACGAGGACCTCGGCAGCCAGATCGGCTACACCGTCGAGCCCCGCGACGTCAGCTACTGGTTCGTCCGCGGCGGGGTCCTGCTCGCCCTGCTCGGCGTCGTGCTCAGCCTGGTCTGGACCAACCGCCTGCTCTAGCCGCCTACACGGTGAAGCCGCGCTGGCGGCGCACCAGCTTCTTCACCATGAACAGGGTCTGCAGCACGGTGATGAGGTAGAGCACCGGCCAGCCGATGGACAGGATCGCCGACTGGATGGCGACGCTCTGCTGGCCCCAGGCGATGATGAGGACGACGAACGTCGCCACCGCGCACACCGCCGGCATCACGTAGGCCGACCCGCGGCCCCGCTCGGCCGCCGCCTGCGCCGCCCAGTTGTCCTTCTCCACCCGCGCGAAGAACTGCACCCACGCGGTGACGAAGTGCCCCATCCGGATCCACATGTACAGCTCGGCCGGGGCGATCAGCAGCGCGTAGAAGATGTCCGACGCGCTCTTGTCGTGCATGGAGGCGGCGATGCGCAGGTTGAGCAGCGTGGCCACCGCCGGCGGGATGAGCCACACCGGGTTGAAGACGAAGGCGTCGATGGACAGCGCCGCGGCCAGCAGCAGCAGGAACGCCATGCGGGTGGTGATGTTGAAGAACATCGAGACGTTCTCGTACCAGCGCAGCCGCAGGTTGGGGTGCAGCGGCTGGCCCTTGGTGTCGCCGCGCTGACCGGGCCACAGCAGGTCGATGCCGCCGAAGTTCCACTTCACCTGCTGGCCGTGCAGCGCCCGCAGGGTCTCCATCGGGCCGACGAAGGCCCGCGCCCGGGCGCTGATCTTCGTGCTGAACCCGGCGTCCTTGATCTGCAGGGAGAGCTTGGAGTCCTCCACCTCCGAGTCGCGCACCCACGGGGCGGACTGGTGGTTGCGGTACATCACCGTCTCCAGCGCGCGGACGCTGAAGATGCTGCACTGCCCGCCCAGCACGGCCATGTTCCGGCCGCGGACCAGGTTGTCCATGTTGAACCCGGCGAACTGGGCCCGCTGGCCGGCGACGAGGAACTTCGCCATGGCGCCGTGCACCCGGGACTTGTCGAAGGTGTAGATGGCCGACAGCCCGCCGATGCGCGGGTCGGTGACCATCTCCTTCTCCAGCCACTCGACGCAGCGCCGGTCGAGGGTGGTGTCGCCGTCGACGCCGAGGACGTAGTCGTAGCCGCGGCTGACGTAGTAGCCGAAGTTGAGCGCGCCGACCTTCTTGTCGGGGTTCTCGCCGATGTCGTGGACGTGGACGACGGTGGTGAACAGCTCGCCCTTCACCACCCGCTGGTGCTCGCCCTCGAACCGCCGGGCGATCTCCGGGGTGTCGTCGTCGGTGTTGTTGATGATGACGTGGATGGCGTCGGGCAGCCGGGTCTGGCCCAGCAGGGAGGTGAGGACGTCGGCGATCGTCGACTCCTCGTTGTACGCCGGGATGATGCAGCTGATGGTGGCGTGCCGGCGCGCCTCGTCGGTGGCCGGCCCGCCGAACTCGGCCGGCACGAGCGAGCTGATGTCGGGGACCTGGCCGGTCCCCCGGGCGAGCAGCTGGACGCGGTCGGTCGCCCGACGCATGCCGTGCAGGACGACCTGGCTCACGGGGTCTCCTCCTGGAGGAAGGGCAGCACGATGCTGTCGAGGACTGTCTGGCGGAAGTAGCGCTCGGACCCGGGCTCGGTCTCGACGAGCAGGTCGAACTGGACGGAGAGGGTCACCTGGTCGGCGTCGGCCGCCGACGGGGTGAGGACGACCGCGGTGCCGTAGCTGTAGGGCGGCTGGAGGGCGAACTCGCCGCGGTCCTCGGCCACGACGGTGCGCGTGCTGCCGTCGTCGGCGGTCGCGGCGAACCGGGTGACCAGCACCTCGAGGTCGTCGTCCCCGCCCTCGAGGTGGGCCGAGAGCTGCAGGCTCTTGGTGTCGGCGGCCCGCCACTCCACGGCCGGATCCGCGGTCCACCAGTCGACGACCAGCGTGCGGTCGCCGGCCGGCACGGTGTGCGTGGTGGCGCCGGTGTCGAGCTCGCCGGTGGGCCGGGTGGGGGCGGGGTCGGCCACGGCGACCGCCGCCGCGGCGGCCGGGCGCGCGGGCGCGGCCGTGGCCGCCGCCGTGTCGCCCCGGAGGTCGGGGCTCATGCTGACGTCGGGCAGGGTGCAGCCCGACAGGAGGACGCCGGCGGCGGCGAGCAGCGCCGCGCCGGCGGGTCGCCGGGCACGCCGGCGGACGGGTGTGGTCACGAGGTCTCTCCCTGGGTGCGGCCGAGGCCGCGGCCGACAGACACCCGCAGGGAGGGTGGGCGGCATCGGCCCCCTCAGCTGCGGCCATGTCCGACCGTAGGGAGTCCGCTACCGAAGGTCAGCCCCTTCTCACCCGTCCGGGGCGGGGTACCGCCCGGGCAGGCGGGCGGCACCCCGGAGGGTCACCGAGCGGGGTCGAGGGCGAGCTTGCCGGTGGTGCGCCGGGCCAGCAGGTCCTGGTGGGCCTCCCGGACGGCCGACAGCGGGTAGCGACCGCCGGCGACCGGGCGCAGCGCCCCCTCGGCCACCATGGGCAGCAGCTCGCCCATGGCCTCGTCGAGCATCGCCGGGCGGCTGAAGCAGTGCGCGAGCCAGAACCCGATCACCGCACGGCTGGTGCCCATGAGGGACGGCGCCTGCACCGGCTTGGGCGGCCGGCGGCCGGCCATCCCGTAGGCGACCAGCCGGCCGAAGGGCGCCAGCGCGGAGAGCGAGCCGTCGAAGACGTTGCCGCCGGTCATCTCCAGCACGACGTCGACCCGCGCACCCCCGTTGGCCTCGCGCAGGGCCGCGGTGAAGGCCTTCGGGTCGTCCTCGGCCAGGGCCGGGTCGACGGTGGCGTCGGCGCCGAGCTCCTCGGCCAGCGCCCGCTTCTCCGGGCTGGAGGCGGTGGCGATGACCCGCCCGGCGCCCCACCGCGCGGCCAGCTGGACGGCCAGCGACCCCACCCCGCCGGCGCCGGCGATCACCACCACCGACTCGCCGGGGGCCAGGTGGGCGCTGGTGCGCAGCAGGTGCCAGGCGGTCGACCCCTGCAGGACGACGGCGAGGGCCTGCTCGTCGGTGACGCCGCCGGGCACCGGCCAGGTCAACCGCGCGTTCGCGGCCACCTTCTCGGCGTAGCCGCCGCCCTCGACCAGGCCCACGACGCGCTCGCCGCCGCCGGCCGGGGTGCCGACGAACTCCGCGCCCGGCACCAGCGGCAGCTGCTGCGGCGCCAGGTAGCTGTCCTCGGTCTGGTGCGTGTCGGCGTAGTTCACGCCCGCCGAGGAGACGTCGTAGAGCTGCTGGCCGTCGCCGGGGACGGGGTCGGGGAGGTCGACGATCTCGAGGACCTCGGGGCCGCCGAAGCGGGTGATCTGCACAGCACGCATGTCTCGCAGGCTAGGGCGTTGTGCGAAGTGGGCCGCTGGGCGGTCAGCGTTCCAGCCCCGAGGCGCTCAGCCCCTGGGTGCGCCGCTTCCGATTGCTCAAGGGTGCCTGGGAGAGGTCCTGCACCTGCGTGCTGCGCAGCTGGAACCCCAGCGCCCGCCGCTCGAGCGCGGGGCCAGATCATCGTCGGCCGGCGCTCACCCGTGTGCCCGCAGCTGGGTCAGCTCGGCGGCCAGCTGCTCGTCGGTGCGGCCGCCCCCGGAAACCAATCCGGTTTCAGTACCGGCCGGTCAGGGTGGTTGCAGAGCAGCACCACGGGGCGGGCGGAACCCGCCTCCGGGCCGGTGGGACACCGCTGGTTCGCCGCTGAGGGTGAACTGCTCCTGAGTCGGAGGAGTTCGTCCTTGACCCGGAAGTCGCGCAGTGCACGTACGGGGTCCCTGAGAGGTGACCTGCTCCTCCCGACTCCGCGGCAGTGGAAGGCGGCCAACAGGCGCGTGGGGGACAGCGCGGAGAGGTGGTTCGTCGAGCAGGTGCCGTGCCCTGACTGCGGGGCGCCCATGGTCTTCGTCGACCGCAAGTGCACGGACTTCGAATGCTCCGACCCGTCCTGCTCGAGCACGGTCGAGCTGAAGGTGAAGCAGCGGGGTGCGAAGGTCTGGCGTCGACCGGGCTCTGTGCGGGCCGGCGCGCACCACAGCGCGGAGGAGGCGTTCGGTGCCGCCCGGCCCCCTCACCTGGCGCTGCTGACCTACGACAGTGACTCGTCGGGAACCCCTGTCCGCGTCGTCGACCTCCGGTTCGTCGCGGGGAACCTACTGACCCCGGAGATGCTGAGCTCCAACAAGGAGCTGAAGCGGCCCGGAAAGCCTTACCGGCTGACCTCCATCCGAACCGGTCTGCTCCCCGAGGCGGTCTTCGTGCCGATGGTCGCGGCGGGACAGTGGCGTTCGGCCGCCCTCTTCGCACAGGAGTGGTCGAGGTGGCGCGCGGTGCGCCGGGTGAGGACTCTGAACGTCTGGTTCCTCGACGTCCTGCGGTGCATCGAGGACATCTGCGGTCCCCGCGTCGGCTTCGAGCTCAGGGACTTCCAGGACCACTACGACCACCTGCGTCATCGCCACCCCGAGAACGAGAACTGTGTGCCGGCGGGGGTCCGTCGCACCCTGCAGAGACTGAGGGATGCCGGGGTCATCGAGTTCGTCGCGCCGGGGCTCTACCGCCGCCTCGTCTGATGCCCTGTCCCGGAGGTCAGCGGCCATCCGCTTGTCCGGCCGGGCGGTCGAGGCCCCCGGTGCAGGGCGCGTCGGCAGGGCACGTCGGGAAGGGTGTCGGCGGGCGCCCAGTGCGGCCGGCGGCCTTCCAAGGAAGGCCGCCGGCGTGGTTGGCCGAGCGGATGAGTGGGTGACCGGGTCCCGGACTCGACGTGAGGACCTCGGGCGTGCAGCAGCACCAGCGGCGGCCCGGTGCTGGACCGAGTGAACCCGAGCACCGGACATATTCCCTCCGGGGGCTGCGACGAGCGGCCGGAACGGGGCGTCGCGGTCGTCAGCAGGACGACGGAGCGCCCGGTGGCTGGCGCTCCTGAGTGACTACGACCGCGGTCGAGGTGACATCAGTGTGCGGACAGCCGGTGGTGCGTGGCGGCGTAGTTCACGCCCGCCGAGGAGACGTCGTGGAGCTGCTGGCCGTCGCCGGGGACGGGGTCGGGGAGGTCGACGATCTCGAGGACCCCGGGGCCGCCGAAGCGGGTGATCTGCACGGCTCGCATGCGGCTGAGGCCATGGCGTGGGCCCGGCCGACCGTGAACGGCGGCGTCCACCCCTGCGAGCGCCCGGCCTGCTCCGCCGGTCTACCGCCCCTCGGCACGGGTAGGTGTCCGGCATGTCCGACTTCGAGATCACCACCCTCGTCCTGGCCGAGCACGAGATCTTCCGGCGGGAGTTCTCGGCGCTCGAGGACCTGTCCGGCCAGGAGCTGGCCGCCGCTTGGGAGGCCCTGCACGCCAAGCTCGAGGTCCACGCCGTCGCCGAGGAGCAGCTGTTCTACCCGCTGCTCGCCCAGGAGGCGGACGGCGAGCAGGAGACGGCGGAGGGCGTGCAGGACCACAACGAGATCCGGCACGCCGCGGCCGCCGTCGGGGAGCACGAGGTCGGCAGCGAGGCGTGGTGGGAGGCGGTGCGCAACGCGCGCCAGGTCAACGCCGACCACATGGCCGAGGAGGAGACGGACTTCTTCCCCCCGTTCAAGGAGGCCGTCGACGACCAGCAGCGCGAGGCCCTCGGGATGCGCTGGCTGGCCTTCCACGACGAGCACGAGGAGGCCGAGGGGCTGTCCGGCGAGGACGCAGAGGTGGCCGAGGTGGTCGCGACCGAGGTACCGGAGGGCGATCCGTCCGTCTGAGCACGCCGGTCTTCCGCCAGGCGGCAGGCCGTCCGGCCGGACCCTGGTCGCGGATCCGGCGACCGCTGGCCGGTGCGGATCTCGCGTCCCAGTGGCCGACCACCTGGGCGGCGGTCCCCGAGTTGCAGCCCAAGCTGCGCTACGGCCGGCCCGGCTACGCGCGCGGTGGTCCGGTTCTGGTGCTCTTCCGCAACGACGACGGGTTGCTCTCCTTCGGCCTGACCGAGGAGGCGGGCTTCTCGCGGACCGACCCGCTCGTCGGGTCCGCCTGGTTCGTCAACGCCCCTCGGTGCCGACGCCGAGCGCCGGATCGCCTCGGCCGTGCGGGCCGCCACCGGCGGACCCGTCACAGCGGCCGCAGGAAGGCCACGAGCCGCTCGGCCAGGTCGTCGGGTGCTTCCTCGGCCATGTGGTGGCCGCTCTCGACGGGTGCCCCGCGGACGTCGTCCGCCCACGCCTGCCAGACGGCCGGGACGTCGCCGTAGAGCCGCTCCATGTCGTCCCGGGTCGACCACAGGATGAGGACGGGGCAGGCGATGCGCCGGCCGGCCCGCCGGTCGGCGTCGTCCGCGGCGCGGTCGACACCGAGGCCGGCCCGGTAGTCCTCGAGCATGGCGACGACCGTCGCCGGGTCGTGGATCGCCCGCCGGTAGTCGTCGTGGTTCCCCGCCCCCATGCGCTCGCGGTCGCCCCCGTACCAGGCGTCGGGATCGCGCAGGATGGCCTGCTCGGGCTTGTCCGGCTGGGCGAAGAAGAACCAGTGCCACCAGGCCGCGGCGAAGCCGGCGTCGGCCCGGGCGAGCGCCTCCCCGATGGGCACGCCGTCGAGCACCGCCAGGCCGGTGACCGCGGCGGGGTGGTCCAGGGTGAGCCGGGTGGCGACGTAGCTGCCGCGGTCGTGCCCGACCACGGCGAAGCGCTCGTGACCGAGCCGGCGCATCAGGTCGAGGACGTCGCCGGCCATGGCCCGCTTGGAGTACGGGCTGTGGTCGGGGGTGGTCGGGGGCTTGGACGACCGGCCGTAGCCGCGCAGGTCGGGGCAGACGACAGTGGCGCCCGCCGCGGCCAGCAGGGGGGCCACGCGGTGCCAGGTGGTGTGCGTCCGCGGGTGCCCGTGGAGGAGGACCACCGCCGGCCCGGTGCCGCCGTGCCGGACCCGGAGCACCACGCCGGTGGCCACCTCGCGGTGCTCCTCCACGAACCCCTCGAACACGGGTCGATCCTCGCGGGTCGCCGGCCGGTCGGCACCGGGACGCGGGGGTGGGTGCGGCCGGATCCCGGGGTAAGGAGGTCGGCGGGGCCGGTGACACGGCACGCCGGCCGGTCGACCCGAGGACCGGAGGTCCGGGATGCGCTTCCTGTTCACCCCGCCCGCGGAGGCGGCGACCGATCTGCTGACCCTGCCCTGGGCCGACCCGCTCGAGCGGTGGGACGACGAGCGGGTCCTCGAGATCCCGCAGACCGGGCGCACCCGTCACGTCGTCCGGTTCGTGGCCGCCGGTGACGGCCTGTTCGCGCTCAAGGAGCTGCCGGAGCCCGAGGCGCGGCGCGAGTACCGGGTGCTGCGGCGGCTGCACGAGCTGGGCGTGCCGGCGGTGGGGGTGCTCGGCGTGGTGGTCGACCGGCCGGCCGGCCGGGAGGCGGTCCTGGTCAGCCGCTTCCTCGACCACTCGATGTCCTTCCTCTCCCTGTTCGCCAACCCGCGCGGGGTGCACCTGACCCGCCGGGTGATGGACGCCCAGGTGGAGCTGCTGGTCCGGCTGCACCTGTCGGGGGTGGTGTGGGGGGACTGCTCGCTGTCGAACACCCTGTTCCGCTCGGACGCCGGCACGCTGGCCGCCTACCTCGTCGACGCCGAGACCGGGGAGGTGCACGAGCGGCTCTCCCAGGAGCAGCGCGACCACGACCTGGAGGTCGCCTACGGGCGGGTGACCGGCGAGCTCACCGACCTCCGGACGCGGGGTGCCCTCGCCGCGGACGTCGACCCGGCCCTGGCCGCCGCCGACCTGGTCGCGCGCTACGAGCAGCTGTGGGCCGAGCTCACCGGTGAGGAGGTGCTGCCGCGTGACCAGCAGCGCCTGCGCATCGAGGCCAGGATCCGCAGGCTGCAGGAGCTGGGGTTCGAGGTCGGGGAGGTGGAGGTGGTCGAGGACCCGGCCGGCGTCAGCCGGCTGCGGCTGACCACCCGGGTGGTCGAGCCGGGGAACAACCGCCGGCAGCTGTTCACCGCGACCGGCCTCGACGTGCAGGAGAACCAGGCCCGTCGGCTGCTCGCCGACATCGCCTGCCACCGCAGCCGGCTGGAGCGGGAGGAGCGGTGCCACGTGCCCGATGCCGTGGCCGCGCTCCGCTGGCGGGCCGAGGTCTACGAGCCGGCGCTGGCCGAGGTGCCCCCGTCCCTGCGCAGCGGGCTGGACGACGCCGAGGTGTTCCACGAGATGCTGGAGCACCGCTGGCGGCTGTCCGCGGCCGCGGGCCGGGACGTCGGCACGGTGGCCGCGGCCCGGGACTACGTCGACAGCGTGCTGGCGCCGGGGACCGGCGACCTGGTCGCGGCGGCGCTGCTGCGGACCGCCCGCCCGCGGACCGCGCCCTGACCGACGCCGCCGCACCGGGCGCCCGGCCTACCCCGGGGAGGGCGCGCCCGACCGACCCAGCAGCCGCTCGACGACCGGGGAGCGGCGCACCACCACCGGCCGTCCGGCCCGGTCGGCGGCGTCGAGGTGGTCGAGCAGGAGGTCCAGCGCCGGGGCCGACAGCGCGGTGACCGACCCGGTGTCGATGGCCGCGACCCGGGCGGGCTCGCGGCCGTACCGGACGACGAAGTCGTCGACGGCGGCCGCGTCGACCGCGCCGGCCAGGCACAGCACGCCCCCGCCGGAGGTGTTGAGGAGGCGGACGACGCCGCGGGCGGACGGTGGGGGCACGGCTCCCAGTGTGCCGCCGTCAGCGGGCGCGGACGAGGAGGGGCTGGACGACGGAACCCACCGTCCCCCGCGGGTCGGCGAGCGTGCCGGTGCACAGCCCGATGCCGTCCTCGGCGAGCTCCGTGCGGCAGGACAGGTGCACCCACTCGCCGACCGGCTCGCGCAGGACCGTCGTGGTCATCCCCGGCGGGATGGACAGCCAGGTGTCGATCGGCAGTTCCGCGGAGACGCCGTTGGCGGCGTCGGCGGCGACCAGCACCCGCGCCAGCGGGGTGAGGGGCTCGCCGGCCACGAGCGGGACGCGCACGCGGGTCCACACGTCGGCGGGGCCGGGTCGGTGCGGGGAGCCGGCCGTGTAGCGCCACTCCAGCGCCTGCCCGTAGCCCCAGTCGGAGGGGTGGGGCAGCACGGCGGCGGAGGCTCCCCCGGGGACCGGCGGCGGGGCCGGCGACGGCGTGGTCACCGGGGGCCGCGGCCCGGTGGCGATGGTCCACACGCGGGCGGTGGCCACCGCCCGCCCGTCGACCACCATGCGCGCCTCGCTCAGCGCGATCTGCCGGCCGGGGCGCAGCGGCGACACCTCGACGGTCAGCTCGCGGCGGGGGATCGGGCCGAGGAAGTCGACGGTCACCCGGGTGACCCGCTGACCGGGCGCGGCGGCCCGCGCCAGGCAGTGCACCAGCAGGGCCGACGGCGGACCGCCGTGCTGGGCGGCGGCGTCCCACGGGCTCTCGGTCGCCCGGGTGGGGGTGAACCGGCCCTCGCCGGCCGGCAGGTAGAAGGCCTCGGCGATCTCGGCCACGGGTCCTCCGCTCCGCGGCGGCCGGTGCCGCCGTCCCGGCGGCCATCATGGCCTGCCCGCCCGCGACCGGTGTGATCCGGCACCAGCGGCTAGGTTCGTCAGCGACCACACGACGGTCGGCGAGGGAGTGGCGCGGTGGGTTCGAGCGGCGGCAGATCGGTGCTGGTGACCGGCGGGAACCGGGGGATCGGGCTGGCCATCGCCCGGGCGTTCGCCGAGCAGGGCGACTCGGTGGCGGTGACCCACCGCGGCAGCGGCGCCCCGGAGGGGCTGTTCGGCGTGCAGTGCGACGTCACCGACGCCGCGGCGGTCGACCGCGCCTTCACCGAGGTCGAGGAGCGGCAGGGCCCGGTCCAGGTCCTCGTCAGCAACGCCGGCATCACCCGCGACGGGCTGCTGATGCGCATGAAGGAGGAGGACTTCACCGACGTCCTCGACGCCAACCTCACCGCGGCCTACCGGGTGAGCAAGCGGGCCGCGGCCAGGATGGTGCGCGCTCGCTCCGGGCGGATCGTGTTCGTCTCCTCCGTCGTGGGGCTGCTCGGCTCGGCCGGGCAGACCAACTACGCAGCCAGCAAGGCCGGGCTGGTCGGCCTGGCCCGTTCCATCGCCCGGGAGCTGGGCAGCCGCGGCATCACCGCCAACGTGGTGGCGCCCGGCTTCGTGGCGACCGACATGACCGCGGCGCTGCCGGAGCAGCGGCAGCTGGAGATCCTCGGGCAGGTCCCGCTGGGCAGGTACGCCTCGGCGGAGGAGATCGCCGGCGTCGTGCGCTTCCTCGCGAGCGACGCGGCCGGCTACATCACCGGGGCGGTCGTCCCGGTCGACGGCGGACTGGGAATGGGGCACTGATGAGCGGCGGCATCCTCGAGGGCAAGAAGGTCCTGGTCACCGGCGTCCTCACCGAGGCGTCGATCGCGTACGCGACCGCGCGCATCGCCCAGGAGCAGGGCGCCACCGTCGTCCTGTCCAACTTCGGCCGGGCCCTGTCGCTGTGCCAGCGGATCGCCAAGCGGCTGCCGCGGGAGGCCCCGGTGGTCGAGCTCGACGTGACGGACGCCGAGCACCTGTCGACCCTGGCCGACCGGCTGCGCCAGCACGTCGGCGACACCCTCGACGGCGTCGTCCACTCGATCGGCTTCGCCCCGCAGGAGGCGATGGGGGAGGGGTTCCCCGAGGTCGCCTGGGAGCACGCGGCGACGGCGTTCCAGGTGTCGTCGTGGTCCTACGCCTCGCTCGCCCAGGCCTGCCGGCCGCTGCTGGCCAACCCGTCCTCGGTCGTCGGGCTCACCTTCGACGCCTCCGTCGCCTGGCCGGTCTACGGCTGGATGGGCGCGGCCAAGGCGGCGCTGGAGTCGGTCAGCCGCTACGTGGCGCGCGAGCTCGGCCCCGAGGGCGTGCGGTCGAACATCGTCGCCGCCGGCCCGCTGCGCAGCATGGCGATGAAGTCGATCCCCGGCAGCAAGCAGTTCGAGGACGCCTGGCAGGGCCGCGCGCCGCTGGGCTGGTCGGTCACCGACACCGAACCCGCGGGCAAGGCGGTGGTCGCCCTGCTCTCGGACTGGTTCCCGGCCACCACCGGCGAGATCGTGCACGTGGACGGGGGCTTCCACGCGGTGGGTGTGTGACGCGCCACCACCCCCGACCGCATCCACCCGCGCGATCCCGCAGAAGGACAGACGTGCCCAAGGCGACCGGTGTCGATCTCCACCCCGGCCAGCGACCCGACGAGGAGCCCTCGCTCGCGGCCCGCAACAACGGCGGCGTCCCGCCGTCGACCGAACCGGCACCCCCCGGCCGGAGGGACGCGCTGCTGCTGCTCTCCTTCGGCGGGCCCGAGGGCCACGACGACGTCATGCCGTTCCTCGAGAACGTCACCGCCGGCCGCGGCGTCCCCCGGGAGCGGCTGCTCGACGTGGCCGAGCACTACCACCACTTCGGCGGCGTCAGCCCGATCAACGACCAGAACAAGGCCCTCATCGCCGCGATCGAGGCCGACCTCGCCGCCGCCGGGATCGACCTGCCGGTCTACTGGGGCAACCGGAACTGGGACCCCTACGTCGAGGACACCTGGCGGCGGATGGCCGACGACGGCATCGAGCACGTGTACGTGCTGGCCACGTCCGCCTACGCCTCCTACTCGGGCTGCCGGCAGTACCACGAGGACGTGGCCCGGGCCCGCGCGGTCACCGACGGCGGGCCGACCGCCGAGAAGCTGCCGCACTACTTCGACGCGGACGGCTTCGTGCGCGCCAACGCCGACGCCCTCGCCGCCGCCCTGGCCTCGCTGCCGGCGGACGCGCGGGACACCGCCCGGCTGGTCGCCACGGCGCACAGCATCCCCATCGCGATGGCCGCCGTCGCCGGGCCGGAGGGCCACGCCTACGAGGCCGAGCTCCTGGCCGCCGCCCGCGCGGTCGTGGACGCCGTCGCGCCGGGCCGGGAGTTCGACCTGGTGTGGCAGAGCCGCAGCGGGCCGCCGTCGGTGCCGTGGCTCGAGCCGGACGTCAACGACCACCTGCGGGCGCTGGCCGAGAACGGCGAGAAGGCGGTGGTGCTCTTCCCGGTCGGGTTCGTCAGCGACCACCTCGAGGTGATCTGGGACCTCGACAACGAGGCCCGCGAGACCGCCGAGGAGCTGGGCCTGGCCCTCGTCCGGGCGGCGACCGCCGGCACCCACCCGGCCTTCGTGCGCTCGCTGGTCGAGCTGCTCCGGGAGCGCCGGGCCGGCGGCCCGCCCCGGCTGGGCACCAACTGCCCGGCCGCCTGCTGCCACGTGGCGCGGCCCACCCGCCCGTCCTGACCGAGGCCGGGTCACCACTCCGCCCGGCGGACGATGTCGGCGAAGGCAGCCGGGTCCGGCACGGCGTGCGCCGGTTCGTCGGGCCACTGCTCGACGACGGCGGTGGCCCAGTCGGCCCACCGCGCGACGAGGGCGTAGAAGTCGGTCAGGAATGCGCCGGCCAGCATGGTCTGCGCCGCCCGCGTCTGGAAGGGGCCCTCGCCGGCGAGGTAGGCGCGCGCGGCCCGGAGGTTGTCCTCGTTGCGCTCGGCGGCCCAGCGCCGGGCGGCGGCGATGTTCTCCAGCGCGTCGCGCCGGGTGCCGTGCTCGGCGAACCACACCTTCAGCAGCTGCTCGAACTCCAGGACCGGCCCGTCCCCGGGCACCGCCAGCCATGCGGCCAGCGCGGCCCGACCCTCCGGGGTGATCTCGTACACCGTGCGCGGTCGCCGGCCGACGCGCTCCGTCCGGGCCGCGGCGAGGCCCCGCTCGACCAGCTTCTTCGGCTCCTCGTAGAGCTTGCTCTGCGCTCGCGGCCAGATGCGCCCGAGCGACCGGTCCATCTGCCGGGTCAGCTCGTAGGTGCTCCACGGCTGGACGGCGAGCAGCCCCAGGATGGCGTACGACGTCGTGGTCAGAGCAGGCCTTGACATGTCGTCCCCTTGGGAGTAAGCCGGTGTGATCCCAAAGGGACTGTAGAAGGACGGTGTCCCGTGGACATCACCTCCGCCATCCGGGTCGACCCGTCGAACGCCGAGCAGTTCCGCGCGTGGAACGGCGGCGAGGGGACCTTCTGGGCCGAGCACGCCGACCGACTGGACCGCGCCGTCGCGCGCTACGACGAGCGGCTCCTCACCGCCGCCGTCCGGGGCGGCGCCGACGTCGTCCTCGACATCGGCTGCGGCACCGGGCGGATCACCCGCGAGGCCGCCCGCCGGGCGCCCGCGGGCTCGGCCCTCGGTGTCGACCTCTCCGGCCCCATGCTCGAGATCGCCCGGCGCTCCGCCCAGGAGGAGGGTCTGACCACGGTGCGGTTCGAGCAGGCCGACGCGCAGGTCCACCCCTTCCCGGCGGCGGCGTTCGACGTCGCCCTCAGCCGTACGGGTGCCACGTTCTTCGCCGACCCGGTCGCGGCCTTCGGCAACATCGGCCGGGCCGTGGCTCCCGGCGGGCGGCTGGCCCTGCTCGTGTGGCAGGCGCCGGCGGCCAACGAGTGGTTCGCGGAGATCACCGCGGCCTTCGCCGCCGGCCGGCCGCTCCCGGTGCCACCGCCGGGCGCCCCGGGCCCGTTCGCCTTCGCCGCGCCGGATCGTGCCCGTGCGGTCCTGACGGCGGCCGGGTTCACCGACGTGGAGCTCGAGCCGGCTGCCGAACCGATGTGGTTCGGCAGCGACCCGGACGACGCCACAGCCTTCGTCCGCGGCGTCGCGGGCTGGATGCTGGAGGGACTCGACGCGGCCGGGCGGGCACGGGCCGTCGAGGTCCTGCACCGGTCCGCGGCGGCCCACGTCACCGCGGCCGGCGTCGAGTTCGGGTCGGCCACCTGGCTGGTCACCGCGCGCCGACCGGCGCCGTGATCCTCCTCCGGGTGTCCACCGCGGCCGGGCGCCGGCCCCGGCTGCCCGAGGGCGGGTGAGGTCACCGCGGCACGGCGTTGTAGGCCGCGGTCACCGCCTCGCGGACGGCGTCGGCCAGGGGGCGCAGCGCCTCGTCCCGGGCCGCGGCCTGCCGGTGGGTGACCGCACCACCGGGCGCGTCGGCCAGCGCGAGGTCCAGCACGGCGCCCAGCCGCCGGGCCCTGGCCAGCAGCGAGCGGGCCAGGGGATCGGCGTCCTGCGGTAGCTGGTCGCCGCCGATCGAGCCCATCCCGGCCAGCAGCGCCGGCACCTCGGGGTGCCACCGGGCCAGGTCCAGGGATGCGAGGGTCCGCGTCGCGTCGCCGACCGCCAGGTCCAGCGCGCCGGACGCCGCCCGGAGCGTCCCCTCGACCGGGGGCGGCGCGGGCGGTGCGCCGTCCAGCGGCAGCACCGTCCACTGCAGCACCTCCGGCCCGACCGCCTCCGGGACGACGGCCAGCCGGGTGCCGACCGCCGCCTGACCGGCCGCCAGGGCCAGCTCGGCCAGGCCGGGGACCCGCGGCAGCCCGCGGACGTCGCCGGGCACGGGCAGCACGAGGCGGAACCGGTGCTCGCCGAGCCCGCGCAGGGCGGTCAGGGCCGCGCCCAGGGGCACCGCGCCGGTGCTGCCGGGCAGGCCGGTCACCCGGTGCGCGGTGTCGGCGCCGACGGCGTCGAGCGCCTGGTCGTAGGAGGTGCGGCCGGCGAGCCAGGCGGTCGCCCAGGCCGCGAACCGGCCGGCGGGGAAGTCGTGCACCCGGTCGAGGCTAGGCGGGGCCGCCCGGCCCCGTGCCGCCGTGCCCCCGTGTGGTGACGCCACCGGCCGGATCGATCACCGGCGCGCCCCGGGATGGGAGAGTGGGGGCGTGGACGCCTGGCTGCTGTGGCTGATCGCCTCCGGCCTGTTCGCCGCGGGGGAGATGGCGAGCGGGGACTTCGTCCTGCTGATGTTCGCCGGGGGAGCCGCGGGCGGGCTGGCCGTCGCCCTGCTGGGCGGCCCCGTCGTCCTGCAGCTGGTCGGGTTCATCGTGGTCTCGGCGCTGCTGCTGGTGCTGGTCCGGCCGGTGGCCAAGCGGCACCTGGTCGAGCGCACCCCCGAGCAGCTCGACGGCGTGGCCGCGCTGATCGGCCGCACGGCGCAGGTGACGCAGGCCGTCGACGACCGCGGCGGGCGGATCCGGCTGGGCGCCGACGAGTGGACGGCGCGCACCCAGTTCGGCGGCGAGAACTTCCCCGTCGGGGCGACCGTGCGCATCCTCCAGGTCGACGGCGCGACCGCGGTCGTCGGCGACGCGCTCGAGCTCCGCTGAACCGCCGGCGCCGACCCGCCGGCCCGACTCCTCCGACGAAGGGAACCCCGTGGAGCCCGCACTCATCGCCCTCATCGTGGTGGCGCTGCTGCTGGTCGTGATCGTGGCCAAGAGCGTCACGATCGTGCCGCAGGCGCAGGCCAAGGTGGTCGAGCGGCTGGGCCGGTACAGCCGCACGCTGTCACCCGGGCTGTCCATCCTGGTGCCGTTCATCGACCGGGTGCGGGCCACGATCGACCTGCGCGAGCAGGTGGTGTCCTTCCCGCCCCAGCCGGTGATCACCGCCGACAACCTGCAGGTCGGCATCGACACCGTCGTCTACTTCCAGGTCACCGACCCTCGGCTGGCCACGTACGGCATCGCCAACTACATCACCGGCATGGAGCAGCTCACCACCACGACGCTGCGCAACGTCGTCGGCGGGCTGAACCTCGAGGGAGCCCTCACCGGCCGCGACGGCATCAACAGCCAGCTGCGCGAGGTGCTCGACGGGACCACCGGGCCGTGGGGCCTGCGCGTGGCCCGCGTGGAGATCAAGGCCATCGACCCGCCGCACTCCATCCAGGACTCGATGGAGAAGCAGATGCGGGCCGACCGCGACAAGCGGGCCATGATCCTGCAGGCGGAGGGCGCCCGGCAGTCGGCGATCACCACCGCCGAGGGCGAGAAGGCCTCGGCGATCCTCTCCGCCGAGGGCCGCAAGCAGTCGGCGATCCTCGAGGCCGAGGCCGACCGGCAGAGCCGCATCCTGCGGGCCGAGGGCGAGCGGGCGGCGCTGTTCCTGCAGGCCCAGGGACAGGCGAAGTCGATCGAGACGGTGTTCCAGGCCATCCACGACGGCAAGCCCGACCAGGGGCTGCTGGCCTACCAGTACCTGCAGACGCTGCCGCAGATCGCCCAGGGCGACGCGAACAAGATGTGGATCGTGCCCAGCGAGTTCAGCAAGGCCCTCGAGGGCCTGGCGAAGCTCGGCGGGGCCGACGGCGACGGCGGCTCGTGGATGGACGTCGACCCCTCGTCGAACGGCGCCGCGCGCCCGACCGCGGAGATGGACACCAGCGGCTGGTTCGAGTCGTCGCTGCCCCGTGCGGCCGACCAGCCCGAGGCCCGGATCGAGCTGTCGAGCATCGCCGACAGCGCACCCGCCGTCCCGACGCCGCCGTCCCTGTCGGAGGTCACCGAGGACGTCCGGGAGAGCGGGCCGGCCGCCGACCCCGTCGTCCGTGAGCGGTTCGCCGCCCCCGACGTGCCCACCGAGGGCCCGCCCCAGGACGCCAGCGGCCGCTGAGCCCCGCCGACGTGCACGACGATCATGGGGTTCTTGCCCCGCGCCGCGCCGTCCGCGGCGTGTCCGCCGGCCAGAACCCCATGATCGACACGGCGACGGCGGGTCCTGGCCGCGGTCGGGGGCCGGGAGGCCGACCGGTCACTCAGTCCTTGAGCAGGCCCTCGCGCAGCTTGGCCAGGGTCTGCGAGAGCAGCCGGGACACGTGCATCTGCGAGATGCCGATGTCCGCGGCGATCTGCGACTGGGTCATGTTCCCGAAGAACCGCAGGATGAGGATGCGCCGCTCGCGGGCGGGGATGGTGGCCAGCAGCGGCTGCAGGGACTCCCGGTACTCCACGCCCTCCAGCGCGGCGTCCTCCTCCCCGAGGGTGGCCGCCAGCGTGGGGGAGTCGTCCTCGCCGGAGAGCCGCTCGTCGAGCGAGCTGCTGCGGTAGGCGTTGGCCACCGCCAGGCCCTCCAGCACGTCCTCGCGCGGGATCCCGAGGTGCTCGGCCAGCTCGGACGGCGTGGGGGCGCGGCCGTTCTTCTGCGCCAGCTCGCCGACCGCCGCGTTGAGCGACAGGTGCAGCTCCTGCAGCCGGCGGGGGACCCGGACCGACCAGCCCTGGTCCCGGAAGTGCCGCTTGATCTCACCGGTGATGGTCGGGACGGCGAAGGAGAGAAACTCCACCCCGCGCGTCGGGTCGAACCGGTCGATGGCGGCGATGAGGCCGAGGGTGCCGACCTGGAGGAGGTCGTCGAACGGCTCGCCGCGGTTGCTGAAGCGGCGCGCGAAGTGCCGCACGAGCGGCAGGTGCTCCTCGACCAGCTGCTCGCGCACCCGCTCGCGGCGCGGGTCGTCCTTGTCGAGGGTGGCCAGCTCGGCGAACAGCGGCGCGGTCCGCTCGGCGCGGCGGCGGTTGTCCGAGACCGGTGCCGGGTCGGCCCCGGACTCCTCGGCGCCCGACTCCGCGCCGGGCTCCTCGGCACGCGGCTCCTCGGCCGCGGCCGGCTCGGACCGGGGGTCGGGGACGACGGGTCCGTCCTCGGCCGCCACCGCTTCCTGCGTCCCCCGCGGGTCGGTCGGGGACTGGTCGTCGCGCAGGGTGTCCTCCTCCACGGAGCGGTGGTCCCGGGCGGTCGCCCGGGTCACCGCGCGACCGTGACGTCGTGGCCGGGGCTGCCGGCCGCACGGTCGGGGTGCTGGCCCGGCAGGTACTTGTCCAGGGAGATGAGCGCGACCGGGCCCTCGCTCCCGTCCCCGCCCGGGACCGTGGCCTGGGTGGCGCGGCTGCCGTCGACGTTGTCCACCAGCGTCTGCAGCACCGTCCAGCCGAAGCCGTCCTTGGGCACCTCGGTGCCCTCGGCGGTCGGCACCCAGGCCTCGATGTGCAGCCCCGAGCGGCTGGACTCGAAGACGACGGTCAGCCGCGCGTCGCCGTCGACGAGCGCGGCCAGGGTGGCGCAGGCCTCGTCGACGGCCAGCCGGAGGTCCTCCACCGCGTCGAGGTCGTAGTCCATGCGGATGGCGAGGTCACCGGCCATGGCCCGTACCGCGGGCAGCTGGGACGCGGTGGTGGGCACCCGGAGCTCCAGCCGTTCGGCGCGCCGCCCGTCGTGCGTGAGGGCACCCCTCGAGTCCACCATCCGTCGTCCGCTCCTCGTGCTCGTCCTCGTGGCCGCGCCGGTCCTCCGGTCGCGTGCTCCCGTGCCCATCCTGCCCCACCGCCGCTACCGGCCGGTGGCGTCGGCGCCGCCAGCGGCGCACCGAGGAGGTGGGATACCCGCGCTGCGGGCGGCGAAACGGGCCGAACCGCCCGGTTGCCGGGCCCGGGGCCCTGTTGTTCCCTGTTCGCAGATGAACGCCAGCCACGACGACGGGCCGCCCGGGCCCCGTCCCGACGCGGACGAGGGCCCCCACGCGTTGGTCGCGGCTCTCGAGTCCGCGCCCGCTGCCGTCTTCGTCCTGAGCGGCCCCGGCCTCGAGCCGGTGTGGGCCAACGCCCGGGCCCGCGAGCGCGGCCCCATCGGCGACGCGCTGCCCTCCGTCGACGGCCGACCGGTGGCCGAGCTGGCCCAGGCCGTGCTGCGGACCGGCCACCCCGAGACCGTGGCCGGGGCGGTGGGCGGCGGGACCGGGACCGCGGTCCTCCAGCCGGTCCGGGTGGCCGGCTCCCCGGGCGTCCTGGTGCTGCTCGAGGACGACGACCCGGGCGGGGCGCCGCCGGACCTCGTCGACCAGGTCCAGCTGTCCCTGCTGCCGCCCTCCCTCCCGCTGCTGCCGGACCTGCGGCTCTCCGGCAGCTACCACCGCGCCTCGTCGGTGCGGGCGGCCGGCGGCGACTGGTACGACGCCGTGCCGCTCGGGTCCGGGCGGGTCGGGGTGGTCGTGGGGGACGCGGTCGGCTCCGGCGTCCCGGCGGTGGGGGCGATGAGCCGGCTGCGGGGCGCCATGCGCTCGGCGGCGCTGCGCGACCCGACCCCCGCGGCGGTGATCGGCGCCCTCGACGCCTTCGCCGCGCAGATGGAGGACGTCGAGGGGGCCTCGGTCTTCTACGGGCTGCTCGAGGCCGGCACCGGGCGGCTGGTGTACGCCGCCGCCGGGCACCCGACGCCGCTGGTCGTGCACGCCGACGGCCGCAGCGTCCCGCTGCCGCTGGTGGCCCGACCCCCGCTGGGCAGCGTGCCCGGTGTCCCCACGGTCGTCTCCACCGCCGTGCTCGAGCCCGGCGCGACGCTGGTGCTCTACTCCGACGGCGCGCTGGCCACCGCGGGCCCGCACCCGGCCGACAGCATGGCCCGGCTGGCCGAGGCCGCACGCGAGGTGGTCGGCCGGGCCGGCGCGCTCCAGGGGGACGGGCCGGCGGGCCTGGCCGCCGCCGTGGCCGAGGAGCTGCTGTCCTCGGAGCAGCCCGACGACGTCGCCGTCCTCGTGGCCCACCGGCCGGCCGACCGGCTGCGGCCGTTCACGCTGGAGCTGACCGCGGTGCCCGCCTCGCTGCCGCGGGTGCGGCGGCACCTGAGCGCGTGGCTGGCCGGGCTGGGCATGGGGGAGCAGGACCGGGTCGGGGTCATGGTCGCCGTCGGGGAGGCCTGCGCCAACGCCGTCGAGCACGCCTACCGCGGCACCGAGCCCGGCCGGATGCTGGTCACCGCGGCCGTCGACGTCGACGGGCTGCTGACCGTGACGGTCCGGGACGAGGGCCGGTGGAAGCCCCCGGACCGCGACCCGGGGGACAGGGGCCGGGGCCTGCTCATCATGCGGCAGCTGGTCGACGGGGTGGTCCTGCAGGGGGAGCACGGCACCACGGTCACGCTCAACATGCGGCTGCGGCACGGGCCCGAGCAGCCCGAGGAGCGCCACGGCGGACCGGCCGGGGCCGAGGTGGTCGTCGACCGCTCCGCCAACCGCCCGGTGGTGCGGGTCACCGGCGAGGTCGACGTGGTCAGCGCCGAGCAGCTGCGGATCCGGCTGCTGGAGGCCAGCCACGGCGGCACCGGTGAGGTCGAGCTGGACCTGGCCGGGGTCACGCTCTTCAGCAGCGGGGCCGTGCGCGTCGTCCTCGCCATGGCGCGGATCGCCTCCGGCGAGGGCTGGCGCCTGGTCGTGCACGCCCCCGAGGGCGGGGTCACCCGCCACGTGCTCCTCATCAGCGGCCTCGGCGGGCTGGTCGAGCTGCGCTGAAAGGGGTGGGCGCGCCGCCGCCCCGTTTGACCGGGGCCCGCGCTGCGCATCCACCGCCCGTGAGACTGCGGCGCAGCGACGTGCACGGCCCCGGGTGGCGCCGCCGGAAGGCCGGGCGCGGGTTCGCCTACTACGACGAGACCGGTGCGCTCATCAAGGACGACCGGCTCGACCGGCTGCGGGCCCTGGCGATCCCACCGGCCTGGCGCGACGTGTGGATCTGCCCCTGGCCCAACGGGCACATCCAGGCGACCGGGCTGGACGCCGCGGGCCGCCGCCAGTACCGCTACCACGACGCCTGGCGGGCCAAGCGGGACGCCGAGAAGCACGAGCGGGTGCTGGAGATCGCCCACCAGCTGCCCGACGTCCGCGACTCCATCGCGGCGGCGCTGCGCACCCGGGGGCTGAACCGGGACCGCGTGCTCGCCTGCGCCCTGCGGCTGCTGGACCTCGGCACCTTCCGCATCGGCAGCGAGGAGTACGCCGAGGAGAACGGCACCTACGGGTTGGCCACCCTGCGGCGGGAGCACGTCACCGTCCGCGGGGAGAAGACGTTCTTCCGCTACACGGCCAAGGGGGGCATCGAGCGGGAGGTGGAGATCGTCGACCGGCCCACGGCCACCGTCGTCCGGCACCTGCTCGAGCGGCCGGACGACACCGGTGAGGAGCTCCTGGCCTACGAGACCCCGGACGGGTGGCGCGACGTCACCAGCGACGAGATCAACGCCTACCTCAAGGAGGTCAGCGGCGCCGAGATCACCGCCAAGGACTTCCGCACGTGGAACGCCACGGTGCTGATGGCGGCGCGGCTGGCCGAGGCGCCGCCCCAGCGGAGCCGGACCGCGCGCAAGCGCACGGTCGCCGCCGCCTACCGGGAGGTGGCCGAGCAACTGGGGAACACGCCCGCGGTCTGCAAGGCCAGCTACGTCGACCCGCGCGTGGTCGACCGGTACGAGAACGGCGAGACGGTCGCCGACGCGCTGACCGAGGCAGCGGGGGCGGACGACGACCGGGAGGCGCAGCGGGTCGTCGAGGCGGCGGTCTGCGCCCTGCTCAGCGCCTGACGCGCGACGCGACCGAGCGCCTGACGCGCGACGCGACGAGGCCCCGCCGGAGCGGGGCCTCGTCGCGCGGCTCGGCCCGGGCCGGTGGGCCCGGGCGGGCGGTCAGCGGGCGCTGCCGTCCACGATGGTGAACAGGTCGATCAGGCCGGTGACCTCCAGCGGGCGGGTGACCGCCCGGGTGGTCGCGACCAGGCGCAGGTCGACGTCCCGGGAACGGGCCGACTTCTGCGTCTCCACCAGGACGGCGAGACCCGCGGAGCCCAGGAACTGCACCCCGGAGAGGTCGATCACCAGGGCCTTCGGCTGCTGCTCGAGCTGGGTGTCGAGCGAGGACCGCAGCACGGGCGCGGTGAACGTGTCCACCTCACCGACGACCGTCACCGTGACCTCGCCGTCCTCGCTCGTGGCGGTCGACAGCGTGATCACGTCGTCGAAGGGCGCGTCGGTGCCCTCGGCCGGCACGTCGGACTGCCCCTCGGCTGGCAGGTCGGATGTGGTCACGGACTGAGCTCCTCTCAACGGCGGCGCCCCGCGGCGCCACCGCTCGGCCAATCTACCGCCGGGGCGGACGCGGGGCGTGGTGGCCCCCGTACGCGCACGTTGCCGGTCGTCTGCGCGCCGGACCAGTTCCGGCACGCGGGCGGCTGCCTGCTCAACCGCTGCCCCAAAGTAGACACAGCCCAGGCCACGCGCCAACCCACGGCGACGGTCGTCGTCGCCGTGTCACGCCGTCGTGTCACCCGGTTCCCCGCCGGCCGGCCCGGGAGGAGCGCCGGACCGGCCCCCGGAGCCCGGGGAGCGCCGCCTCAGCCGTCCGTCGTGTGGACGGCGGCCTCCTCGGCGCTCTGCCCGCCCACCGGCAGGTCGCCGGTGGCCTCGACGTCGTCGGCGGTCCGGTTGGTCCCCGAGTCCGACTCCGGCGTGGTCGAGGTGTCCTGCTCCAGCTGCAGCGAGGCCCGCTCGGGGTCCTCGGCGGCCCGGACCCCGGGCTGCACGTCGGGCACCTCCCGGTCGAGGCGGCCGGTCAGCGACTCGCCCTCGGACTGCTCGAACGCCGTGGTCCCGAAGTCCACGCTGGCGCCGGCGTCGTCCCGGGGGACGGGGGCGAACTCGGGGTCCTCGTTCCACCGCTGGGTGGGCGAGTCGTCCTGCGAGACCTCGGGGACGCCCTCGTCCTCGGGGAACACGTCGCGGGCGGTCTGGCCCTCGGGCTGCGTCATGCGGTGCCTCCTCGTCAGGCGGTGCTCGTGCTGCATGCGGCCGCACCGGGCCGCCGACTGCACGTGCGCCTACCCGGCCCACCCCGGGCCATGCGTGGCGTCGGCCGCATGCCGCCACGGTGGGACGGGTAGTGCGCAACCCATGGCGATCGCAGACGACGTCCAACGCATCGGTGCGCCGGTGCGCCGGTGGGCCCGCGCCCAGCAGCACGCCTACAGCCACGGGGAGGACCGCCCGCTCGGCGGCTTCCTGGGCGCGATGAGCGTGTACACGACCGTGGTGGCGGCGGCCGCGGCGGCGGTGCGGGCCTCCGGCCGGCCGCTCCCGGACCGGATCCCCCTCGGCGACGCCGTGCTGCTCACCATCGGGACCTTCCGGCTGGCCCGGCGGATCGCGAAGGACCCGGTGACCAGCCCGCTGCGCGCACCGTTCGCCAGCTTCGACGGGGCCTCCGGGGAGGCGGAGCTGGCCGAGGGCGTCCGCGCGGAGCACGGCTGGAAGCACGCCGTGGGGGAGCTGGTCACCTGCCCGTTCTGCCTCGCGCAGTGGGTCGGGACCGGCTTCGTGCTCAGCTACGTCGCCGCGCCCCGCGCCACCCGGCTGGCCGCGCTCACCATGACCGCGGTCGCGGGGTCCGACGTCCTGCAGTTCGCCTACGACGCGGTGCAGAACGCCGGCACCGGGGGCGACGGGCAGGGCGGCGACTGACCCGTCGGGAGGACGGCGGGCCGCTCGGGCTGCCGCGGCCCGCCACCCGCGCCTATCCTGTGATCTTGGCCGCCCGGTCTTCCCCGCCGTGGCGAGGACGGTGCACCTGGCGAGGAGAGCGGCATGCGGTCGATCTGGCGTGGGGCGGTGTCGTTCGGCCTGGTCAGCATCGGCGTGAAGCTGTACTCCGCCACCGAGGACAAGGACATCCGCTTCAACCAGGTGCACGCCACCGACGGTGGGCGGATCAAGTACAAGCGGGTCTGCTCGATCGACGGCGAGGAGGTCGAGTACCGCGACATCGCCAAGGGCTACGAGCTGCCCGACGGGCAGCTGGTCATCCTGACCGACGAGGACTTCGACGAGCTGCCGCTGGCCACCCGGCGGGAGATCGAGGTCCTGCAGTTCGTCGACCAGGAGGAGATCGACCCCATCCACTTCGAGAAGACCTACTACCTGGAACCCGACGGCCCGGCGACGCGCCCCTACGTGCTGCTGCGCGACGCCCTCGAGAACGCCGGCCGGGTGGCCATCACGAAGATCGCGCTGCGCCAGCGGGAGTCGCTGGCGGCGCTGCGGGTCCGCGAGGGCGTGCTGGTGCTGCACACGATGCGCTGGCCCGACGAGATCCGCCGTCCCGACTTCGCCTTCCTGGACGAGGACGTCGCGCCCCGGCCGCAGGAGCTGCAGATGGCCGAGGCGCTCATCGGGTCGATGACCGGGGACTTCGACCCGACCGAGTTCACCGACGACTACCGCGTGGCGATGACCGCCCTGCTGGAGGCCAAGCAGACCGGCGGGGACGTGCAGCCCCTGCCCGAGACCGCCGACTCCGGTGCCGCGGTCGTCGACCTCATGAGCGCCCTGCGGCGCAGCGTCGAGGCGGCCCGCGGCGGCGCCGCCGAGGAGCCGCCGGCCACGCGGACGCCCGCCAAGAAGGCCACCGCGCCCCGGAAGGCGACCGCCTCCCGGCGGGGTGCGGCGTCCTCCTCCGGGGACGGCGAGGCCCCCGCGCGCCGCACCGCGCGGAAGGCCACCGCGGAGAAGCCCGCTGCCGAGAAGGCCACCGCGCGGAAGGCGACGGCGAAGAAGGCCACCGCGCGGAAGGCGACGGCGAAGAAGCCCACCGCCGGCACCGACGAGCAGCCGGCCAAGCGGGCCCGCCGCAGCGCCTGAGGTGCCCGCCCGAGCCCATCGCGGGAACCCGCTCACCGGGCACCGCGCGGAGCGCGACCCGGCGCGCACCGCCGGGCCGGTCCCCCCGGCGGCGCCGACGCCGATGCTGGCCACCGCCGGTGAGCTGCCGCCCGCCGCGGAGGACCCGCGCTGGGGTTACGAGTTCAAGTGGGACGGCGTGCGGGCCGTCGCCGTCGTCACCGGCGGGGAGCTGGCGCTGTGGGCGCGCAGCGGCACGGAGATCACCGTCCGCTACCCGGAGCTGGCCCGGCTCCCGGCGACCCTGACCGGCCGCGAGGCGGTGCTCGACGGGGAGGTCGTCGCGCTCGACCCCGCCGGCCGGCCGGACTTCGGCGTCCTGCAGGGGCGCATGCACCGCACCGGCCCCGAGGTCGCCCGGATGGCCGCGGCGGCGCCGGTCACCTACCTGGTGTTCGACCTGCTCGCCCTCGACGGGGACGACCTCGCCGACCTGCCCTACGCGGAACGGCGGGCACGGCTCGACGGGCTGGCCCCGACCGGGGAGCGCTGGGTGACCACGCCCTGGTTCCGCGGTGGCGGGGCCTCCGTGCTCGCGGCCAGCCGGGAGAACGGGCTGGAGGGGGTCGTCGCCAAACGGCTGGACTCGCCGTACCGGGCGGGCGTGCGCGGCCCCGACTGGCGGAAGGTCAAGAACCTCCGCACGCAGGCCGTGGTGGTCGGCGGCTGGCGACCGGGGCAGGGGCGCCGGGCCGGGGGAGTGGGGTCGCTGCTGGTCGGCGTCCACGACGACGCGGGGCGCTTCGTCTACGCCGGGCACGTGGGCACCGGCTTCACCGCGCAGGCGCTGCGCGACATCGGAGGCCTGGTCACGCCGCGGCGGACGTCGCCGTTCGCCGACGCCCTGCCGCGGGAGGTGACCCGGGACGCCCGCTGGGTGGAGCCGGAGCTGGTCGGGGAGGTGGCCTTCGCCGTCTGGACCGCCGACGGCCGGATGCGCCACCCGTCCTGGCGGGGGCTGCGGGACGACGTGGCCCCCGAGGACGTGGTCGAGGAGTGGTGAACCGGGTACCGGTGGTCACGTGAGCCGGCAGCTGGTGCGGGTGGAGGGGCGGCAGCTGCACGTCTCCAACCTGGAGAAGGTGCTCTTCCCCGAGGTCTCGTTCACCAAGGCGCAGGTCATCGACTACTACGTGCGCATCGCCCCCGTCCTGCTGCCGCACCTGTCGGGCCGCCCGGTGACGTTCACCCGCTGGCCGGACGGCGTCGAGGGGCAGGCCTTCTTCGAGAAGAACAGCGCCCGGCACGCGCCGGACTGGGTGCGCCGAGTGCGGGTCCCCAGCCCGGGCTCCTCCCGTGGTCGCGAGACCCTCGACATGGTGATCCTGGAGACGGTCGCCGACCTGGCCTGGGCGGCCAACCTCGCCGCGCTCGAGCTGCACGTACCGCAGTGGCAGGTGGGCAGCCGGCTGCAGCCCGCGCTGCCCGACCTGCTCGTCCTCGACCTCGACCCCGGGCCGGACGCCGGGCTCCGCGAGTGCTGCGAGGTCGCCGACCGGCTGCGCGCGCGCCTGCTGGACGACGGGCTCGACCCCGTGGTGAAGACCTCCGGGTCGAAGGGGATGCAGGTCTACGCGCCGATCCGGGTGACCGACCGGGAGCACCCGAGCCGGTACGCCAAGGCGCTCGCCCAGGAGCTCTCCGCGCAGACCCCCGACCGGGTGGTGTGGCGCATGGAGAAGGTGCTGCGCCCGGGGAAGGTGCTCGTCGACTGGAGCCAGAACAACCCGGCGAAGACGACGGTGGCCCCGTACTCCATGCGGGCCCGGCCCGACGCGACGGTCTCCACGCCGATCGGCTGGGACGAGGTGGAGGCGGTCCTCGACGGCGCCGACCCGGGGCAGCTGCGGTTCCGGACCGAGGAGGTGCTGGCGCGGGTCGAGGAGTACGGCGACCTGTTCGACGTCGCCGGGGCCCGGCGCGCCGTCCTGCCGCCGGCCTGACCGTCCGCGGCCTGCCGGGCGCGCAGCCCTGCCGTGAGCCCCGCCCGCCCCGGGCTGGGCGCCCCCGGACCCAGCCCCGGTTACCGGCCCACCGCCGCGCTGGCCCGGTTCCTGCACGCCCGCGACCGCCGCTGCCGCTTTCCCGGCTGCCGCCGCCCGGTGCCCCGCGGCGGCGAGCTCGATGACCGCATCCGCTGTCCCGACAGGCCCCACCGCCGCGGCCGACCTGGCCGGCTTCTGCACCGGCCACCACCGCGGCAAGCACCAGGCCCCCGGGGTGGACCCACACCCTCACCCCCGACGCCGCGCTCACCGTCACCACCCCCACCGGCCTGACCGCCACCACCGACCCACCCCCGTACCGAGAGCGGGCGCGAGAGGAGCGGGCGCGGGGAGACGCCCCGCGTGCCGCCCCGGGTCGTCTGCCATCCTCGCTTCCCGTGTCCGCTCCGTTCCCGCCGAGTCCCGGTCCCTCCGACGTGCGGCTGACCGACGTGGGACGACTCGTCGTCCGGTGTCCCGATCGGCCGGGCATCGTCGCCGTCCTGTCCCGGCTGCTCGCCGACGTCGGTGCGAACATCACCGACTCGCAGCAGCACTCCTCGGACCCGGTGGGCGGCACGTTCACGCTCCGGCTGGAGTTCGTCCTCGCCGACCTGGCCGCGCGCCGGCACCAGCTCGAGGGAGCGCTGGACCTGCTGGCCCGGCAGTGGCAGATGACCTGGCGGCTCACCGAGGCGGCGCACCGGCCCCGCCTGGCCGTGTTCGTCAGCCGGACCGACCACGTGCTCCAAGAGCTGCTGTACCGGGTCCGTGCCGGGGACCTGCGCGCGGAGATCGCCTGCGTCGTCTCCAACCACCCGGACCTCGAGCCGGTCGCCCGCGGTGCCGGCGTGCCGTTCCACCACGTCCCGGTCACGCCCGGCAGCAAGGCGGAGGCCGAGCAGCGGGCCCTGGAGCTCGTGGGGGACGTCGACCTGGTCGTGCTCGCCCGCTACATGCAGATCGTGTCGGCGGACTTCTGCGCGCGCTTCCCCGAGCGGCTGATCAACATCCACCACAGCTTCCTGCCGGCCTTCGTCGGCGCGAACCCCTACCAGGCGGCGCACGACCGCGGGGTCAAGCTCATCGGCGCGACCGCGCACTACGTCACCCCGGAGCTCGACGCCGGGCCGATCATCGAGCAGGAGGTCGCCCGCGTCGACCACCGCGCCACGGTCGAGGACATGCGCCGTATCGGCCGGTACGTCGAGCGCCAGGTGCTGGCCCAGGCGGTCACCTGGCACGTCGAGGACCGGGTCATCGTCGAGGGCGACCGGACGATCGTCTTCGCCTGACCGGCGTGCGGTCCCCGCGCGGGGCCGCAGCGGCGGGTGCTGCAGGGGCGGGTGGTGCGGCCCCGTGCGGCGGTCCTCGGGGCGCCGGCCCGGCGTCACCGGACGGGCACCGCCGACACCGGGGCGTGCGCCCAGCTCCGGCCGTCGAGGAGACCGAAGTCGTCTTCCAGGGTCCGTGCCGGGATCGGCGGGTAGGGCCGCAGGTGGACGCAGCGCGCACCACCGTCGACGAGGAGTTCCCGCATGACCGATGTCGCATCCCAGGGCCCTGCGGCCGGCGAGGCAGACCGTCCGGTCCTGACCAACCGCCAGGGCCACCCGGTCTACGACAACCAGAACCAGCGGACCGTCGGCGCCCGAGGCCCGGCCACCCTGGAGAACTACCAGTTCCTCGAGAAGATCAGCCACTTCGACCGGGAGCGCATCCCGGAGCGCGTGGTGCACGCCCGCGGTTTCGTGGCCTACGGCGAGTTCGAGGCCACCGGCCGGTGGGGTGACGAGCCGATCGAGCGCTACACCCGCGCCAAGCTGTTCGACACCCCCGGCAAGAAGACCGACGTCGCGATCCGGTTCTCCACCGTCATCGGTGGCCGCGACTCCTCGGAGGCGGCCCGCGACCCGCGCGGCTTCGCGGTGAAGTTCTACACCGAGGACGGCAACTGGGACCTCGTCGGGAACGACCTGGCGGTCTTCTTCATCCGCGACGCCATCAAGTTCCCGGACGTCATCCACTCCCTGAAGCCGGACCCCGTCACCTTCCGGCAGGAACCGGCGCGGATCTTCGACTTCATGTCGCAGACCCCCGAGGCCATGCACATGCTGGTCAACCTGTTCAGCCCGCGTGGCATCCCGTCGGACTACCGGCACATGCAGGGCTTCGGGGTGAACACCTACAAGTGGGTGGACGCCCGGGGCGGGACCAAGCTGGTCAAGTACCACTGGCTTCCGCAGCAGGGGGTCGCGAGCCTCACCGAGGCCGACGCCGCCGCCATCCAGGCGGGCGACCTGGGGCACGCCTCGAAGGACCTCTACGAGGCCATCGAGCGGGGCGACCACCCGAAGTGGGACCTCTACGTCCAGATGATGGACGACCACGAGCACCCCGAGCTGGACTTCGACCCGCTGGACGACACCAAGGTGTGGCCGGAGAACGAGTTCGAGCCGAAGCTGGTCGGCACGATGACGCTGAACCGCAACGTCAGCGACCACCACGACGAGAACGAGCAGAGCGCCTTCGGCACCGGCGTCCTGGTCGACGGGCTGGACTTCTCGGACGACAAGATGCTGATCGGCCGGACGTTCTCCTACTCCGACACCCAGCGCTACCGGGTGGGCCCGAACTACCTGCAGCTACCGGTCAACTCGGCCAAGAACGCCCGGGTCGCCACCAACCAGCGCGGTGGCTCGATGTCCTACGGCGTGGACCTCGGCGAGGGCCAGAACCCGCACGTGAACTACGAGCCCTCGATCACCGGCGGGCTCCGGGAGGCCGAGTACCCGAGCCACGACGAGCAGGGCCCGGAGATCGTCGGGCGGCTCACCCGCAAGCGCATCCCCCGGACCGACGACTACACCCAGGCCGGGCAGCGCTACCAGCTCATGGAGCAGTGGGAGAAGGACGACCTGGTGCAGAACCTGGTCGGCAACATCGGCGAGGCGGTCCGCGAGGTCCAGGAGCGCATGGTCTGGCACTTCTTCATGTGCGACGACGAGCTGGGCCGGCGGGTCGGCGACGGGCTCGGCATCACCGCGGACGACGTCCGCCACCTCGAGCCGCTGCAGACCCAGACCCTGTCCGAGGACGAGTCGCAGCGCGCGGCCAACCTCGGCAAGAACGGTCCGCGCGACGTCACCGGCCTGCGGATGACGCACTGCGTGCCGAACGAGCGGGTCGTCGTCGCGCAGGGTTGACCGGGCACGGCAGCGGCGGGCCGCGACCGGGATCCCGGCCGCGGCCCGCCGTCGTCCCGTCCGGCCGGCCCGGCGGCCGAGCTCAGTCGCCGCGGCGGTCCTGCTCGGCCAGGAAGCGCTCGAACTCCGCGCCGATCTCCTCTCCGCTGGGGACCTCGCCGAGGTCGCTGAGCAGGTCGCTGCCCTCGCGCGCGGCGGCGAACTGGTCGTACTGCTCCTCCAGCGCGGCCACCACGGACGTGTTCTCCGGGGAGCGGGCGATCTGCTCGTCGACCTCGGTGCGGTGGGCCTCGGCGGCCTCCCGCAGCGTCTCGGTCGGCAGCATCAGCCCGGTGAGCCGGCCCAGGTGCTCGAGCAGCGTCAGCGAGGCGGCGGGGAAGGTCGCCTGCGCCAGGTAGTGCGGGACGTGCGCCGCGACGCCGAGGGCGTCGACCCCGGCCTCGCCCAGGCGCAGCTCCAGGAGCGCCGCCACGCTGCCCGGGATGCGCACCTCCCCCCAGTAGACCGGGTAGGACTCGATGAGCGCGCGACGCGTGGCGTGCGCGGTGACGGTCACGGGACGGGTGTGGGGCACCGGCATCGGGATGGCCTGGAGCGCCACCACGCGGGTCACGCCCAGCCGCTGCACCGCCGCGGCCACCGCGGCGGCGAAGGCCTCCCAGGCGAAGTCGGGCTCCGCGCCGTGCAGCAGCAGGAAGGTCTCGCCGGCGTCGTCCTCCACCGCGTGGAGCAGGATCTCCGGGGCGGTGTAGGACTCGTAGTGGTCGCCGTTGAAGGTCATCCGCGGCCGGTGGGCGCGGTAGTCGACCAGGGTGTCGGCGTCGAAGCGGGCGATCACCCGCGACGGCAGCGAGGCCAGCAGGTGCGAACCGGCCAGCGCACTGGCGTGGGCGGCGTCGAACTCGCCGGCGAGGTCGTGGACGAGCACGAGCCCGCGCCGCTCACCGGGGGAGCCGACGGCCGCCTCCCGGGCCAGCAGCGGCCCGGCCTCGGGCAGGAACTCCACGAGGTCCTCCGGGTGGTGGCGCACGGGTCCTCCTCCGTCGTGTCCTGCACGGACAAGCTGCCGGGCGGGCGCGGCATTCCCGCGCCCGGGGTCACGACCGCTCCGGGTGGCCGCCGTCCTCCACCTGGTCGTGCACCACGCGGGCGTGCTCCTCGTCGCCGGTGACCCGCGGCCGGTCGCCCTCGTCGGTGACCTCGGGGGAGCGGCCGTCGAGCTCGTCCCGCACGTACCGGTAGACGACCGCGATGAGCGCCGCCACGGGCACGCCGAGGAAGGCGCCGATGATCCCGGCCAGGCTGGCCCCCGCGGTCACCGCGAGGATCACCACCGCGGGGTGCAGGTTGAACCCGCGCCCCTGGATGATCGGCTGCAGGACGTTGCCCTCGATCTGCTGCACGAGGATGACGATCCCGAGCACGATGAGCGCGGTCGTCCAGCCGTTGCTGACCAGCGCGATCAGCACGGCGAACCCGCCGGCGACGAAGGCACCGATGATCGGGATGAAGGCACCGAAGAACGTCAGCACCGCCAGCGGCAGCACCAGCGGGACGCCGAGGATCCACAGCCCCAGCCCGATGAAGAAGGCGTCGACGAAGCCGACCAGCGCCTGCTGCTTGATGAACTCCGACAGCGTCGACCAGGTCTTGTACGACAGCGCGGCCACGTGCGGGGCGGCCTTGGGGCCGGTCTGCGCCGACAGCCACGGCGTCCAGCGCGGGCCGTCCTTGATGAAGAAGAACGCCAGCACCAGGGCGAGCACCAGGTTGATGAGCCCGTTGCCGATCGCCGAGGCACCGGTGACCGCGGCACCGGCGATGCTCTGCGCGTTGGCCTGGACCGAGTTGATGGCCTGGTCGACGTACTGGCCGATCTCGTCCTGCCCGAGGTTGAAGGGCGGACCCTGCAGCCACTCCTGGACGTCCTCCAGCGCGGCGGTGGCCGCGTCGGCGAGCTCCTGGCCCTGGTCGATCACCGACGGGGCGATCCAGGCGACCAGCCCGCCGATGGCGGCCAGGAAGCCCAGCAGGACGACGACCGCCGCCAGCGCCGGCGGCCAGTGGTGCTTGCGCAGGAAGCGGGCCGGCGGCCAGAGGACCGTCGCGAACAGCAGGCCGAGCACGATCGGCAGCAGGATGACCCACAGCTGCCCGGCCACCCAGCCGAGCACGACGACCGCGGCCACGATGAGCAGGAGCTGGGCGCTGAACACCGCCAGCGTGCGGACGGCGGCGCGCAGCCGGGGCCCGCGGCCCTCCGCGGGGGCCGGCGTGCGGGCCGCGGCACGGCGCGGGTCGCGCGCCTCGTCCCGCAGCGCCGCCTCCGGCGCCGCCTCGTCCCCGGGGGGGCCGTCGTGGCGGTCGTCGGGGACGTCGGCCCGGGCCGAACGGCCGGAGCGGAGCCTCATGCGATCGATCACGACACGAGCATGTACCCGCGACCGGGGCCGGAAACGATCTCCTGGGCGCGTCGTGGCGTCGGGCCATAGCGTCGGGGCCATGCCGAAGACCGCCACCGCCGACCGGGTCGACCGGGCCGCCCTCGAGGACTTCCTGCGCCCCCGCCACCGGGCGCTGCTGGTCACCCGCCGCTCCGACGGCTCCCCGCAGCTGTCCCCGGTGACCTGCGGCCTGGACGAGCAGGGGCGGGTCGTCGTGTCGACCTACCCGTCGCGTGCCAAGGTGGTCAACGCCCGCCGCGACCCCGCGGTCTCCCTGTGCGTGCTCTCCGACGACTGGGACGGCCCGTGGGTGCAGGTCGACGGCCGGGCGGAGGTCCTGGACCTGCCCGAGGCCCTCGAGCCGCTGGTCGACTACTTCCGCGCCATCAGCGGCGAGCACCCCGACTGGGACGAGTACCGCGCGGCCATGACCCGGCAGGGCAAGTCGCTGCTGCGCGTGACCGTCGAGCGGTGGGGGCCGGTGGCCACCGGCGGCTTCCCGCCCGAGGTGGCCGCCCGCACGTGACCCGCGGACGGCGGCGCTCCGGCCCGGCTCCCCGGGCGTGGGCGCGCGGGGTGCCAGGCTCTCCCCGTGCCGTTCGTGGTCGTCGTGCTGGGCACCGTCGACGGGCCGGACCCCGCTGTCCCGCCCGTCCTCGACGGGTCCGAGGCGGTGGTCGACGTGGTCCTGCGGCTCGTCCGCCGCCCGGGGTCGACCGTGGGGGTCGGGGCGGGCCCCGCCGGCGCGGGACCGGGCGCGGCGGCGCCGGCCGCCCGGCGTGCGCTGGAGGCCGCCCGCAGGCGGCCGGCCCGGCTGGCGGTCCGCGGTGCCGAGCCGGCCGAGGCCGCCGACGCGCAGGCCGTCCTCACCGCCCTGGCGGGGCTGGTGCAGCGACGCAGCGCCCAGGCGTGGGAGGCGATCGAGCTGGTGCGCGCCGGCCGGACGCAGGCGAGGGCGGCCGCCGCCCTCGGCATCTCCCGCCAGGCGGTCGGCCAGCGGCTGCTGGTCGCCCAGTGGGAGGTCGAGCGCGACCTGCGGTGCACCGCCGCGCGGCTGCTCGACCGGGCGGCGGGCTGAGACCGGGCCCGGCCGGTCGCGCGCGGTGATCGCAGGGCGGCGAGAATGGGGGGTGATGTCCCCGCTCTCCGGAGGTGGCCGTGCCCGAGACCAGCACGGGTCTGCGCAACGCCGACCTGCTGACCGTCTACCTCAACGACCACCTGGCGGCCAGCGTCGGTGGCATCGAGCTGGTGGGCCGGATGATCGGCGTCCACCGGGGCAGCGCGTACGAGGCCCCGCTGGAGCAGCTGCGCCGTGAGCTGTACGAGGAGAACGAGGAGCTCGAGCGGGTCATCTCCGCCCTCGGGCTGCCGGTGCAGCACATCAAGAAGGTGCTGCTCTGGGCGGCTGAGAAGGTGAGCAGGGTCAAGCCCAACGGGCGCTGGGTGACCCGCTCGCCGCTGTCGGACCTGGTCGAGTTCGAGTTCCTCGCCTCGGCGGTGCGGGCCAAGCGCAGCGGCTTCGAGTCGCTGCGCGAGGTGGCCGCCGTCGACGACCGGATCGACGCCCGCGTCGTCGACGGCCTCATCGAGCAGGCCAACCGCCAGCACGCGTGGGTGACCGAGGTGCGGCGCGAGGTGGCCGCCCGCATCTTCGGCGGCGACCCCGACGCCCCGGACGCCGCGGCCGACCGCTGACGCGCGGCCCGCGGGGCGCGCCGGTAGAACCGGTCCCATGTGCCACGACCCCGGCAGCCGCCCACCGGCACCGCCCCGCTCCGGCCCGGTCGGCGAGCGCGGCCTGCTCACGCTGACCGCCGCCGACGGCACCGAGGTCGCCGCCGCCCTGGCCGCCCCTTACGGGGAGCCCGCGGTCGGCGTGGTCGTGCTCCCCGACGTCCGCGGCCTGCACCCCTACTACGTCGCCCTCGCCGAGCGGTTCGCCGAGGCCGGGCTGCCGGCCGTCGCGGTCGACTGGTTCGGCCGCACCGCGGGCGTGCCGGAGGCCGGGACCCGCGACCAGGGCTTCGACTGGCAGGAGCACGTGCCCCGGGTGACCGCCGAGGGCGTCGACGCCGACGTCACCGCTGCGGTCTCCTACCTGCGCGGGCGCACCCGGCCCGACCTGCCCGTCGTGGTCGTCGGGTTCTGCTTGGGCGGCAGCCACGCCTGGCGGCTCGCCGGCGGGGACGTCGACCTCGCCGCCTGCATCGGCCTCTACGGCCGGCCGGCCCTGGTCGGGGACGTCGTCGCCACCCGGCCCACGCTCCTGGTCGTGGCCGGCGCCGACGCCGCCACCCCGGTCGAGGAGCAGCTCGAGCTCGCCGGCCGGCTGCGGGCCGGCGGCGCCGAGGTGGAGGCCGCGGTGTACGACGGCGCCCCGCACTCCTTCTTCGACCGGGCCCACGGCGACTGGGCCGAGGCCTGCGCGGACGTGTGGCGCCGGGTGCTGGCCCTCGCCGACCGGGTGGCCGGTGCCGCCCGGGGCCCGGGCGCGTGACCGGGACGACCGCGCCGCCGGACCGCACGGGGCGCTGAACCGCTGCCCGCGGGGGGTGTCAGGCTGTCCGGGGACACGGGGCCCGGGGGAGGTCGGAGATGGTGGTGCAGCAGGGACGGCCGGGCGGGTCCGGGCAGCCGGCGCCGGCCGGTGGCGGGGAGCCCGGTGACGCCGCCCTCCCCGCCGCAGTCCCCGCTGCACCGGCCGCGGAGCCGCAGGCGGACGCCCCGGCGCCCGGTACCCGACCCCAGGCCCCCGAGGGCCCCCTCCCGCGCTGGCTGCTGCTCCTCGTCGGCGCGGCGACGGCCACGATCGCGATCGCCGGCGTCCGGTCGATCTCCTGGCTGGTCGGCCCGGTGCTGCTGGCCCTCGTCGTGGTGATCGCCCTCATGCCCGTGCAGCGCGCCCTCGAGCGGCTGGGCTGGCCGCGGTGGGCCAGCGCCACGGTCCTGCTCGTGCTGGTGTGGGCGGTGCTCCTGGCCTTCGTGGCGCTCCTCGTGGTGTCCATCGCGCAGTTCGCCGCGCTGCTGCCGGACTACGCCGGGCAGGCCGAGGTGCTGCTGGCCGAGGTGGTCACCGACCTCAACGACCGGGGGATCGTCTCCGGGCAGCTCTCCGACCTGGTCGCCGACTTCGACTACGGGCAGCTGGTCGGCGTCGCCACCGGGCTGCTCACCCGGGTCACCGACGCGGCGACCACGCTGGTGCTGCTGCTGTCGGCCCTGGTGTTCCTGGCCATCGAGTCCGGCGGCTGGGGACGGCGGCTGGCGGTGGTGGCATCGGAGCGCCCGCACCTGCCGATCGCCCTGGGGCTGTTCAGCCGGGGCACCCGCAGCTACCTGCTGGTGAGCACGGTCTTCGGCGCCATCGTCGCCGTGTTCGACGCGATCGCCCTGGCCGTCATCGGCATCCCGCTGCCCGTCGTGTGGGGGCTGCTGGCGTTCATCACCAACTACGTGCCCAACATCGGGTTCGTGCTCGGCCTGGTGCCGCCGGCCATCCTCGGGCTGCTCTCCGGCGGGTGGACCGAGTTCTGGGTCGTCGTCGCGGTCTACGCGCTGCTCAACTTCGTCGTCCAGACGCTCGTCCAGCCCCGGTTCGTGGGGGACTCCGTCGGGCTGTCCATGACGGTCACCTTCGTCGCGCTGCTGTTCTGGGGCTGGGTGCTCGGGGCGCTCGGGGCGCTGCTGGCCATCCCGCTGACCCTGCTCGTCAAGGCCCTGCTCGTCGACGTCGACCCCCGGGGCCACTGGCTCGACGCGCTGCTCCGGGAGGAGCCCCGGGCACCGCGGACCAGCCGGGCCCGGCAACGCGCCGACCGCCGCCGCGCGGCGCTGGCCTCGGTGCGCGCGCTGCACGTCCCGCGGCCGCACCGGCGCCACCCCGAGGACTGAACGCGCAGGTCAGCACGGAATGTCGGACCCCCGGAGGACGTTGTCACCACGTCGGGCAGGCGCCCGGCAGGATCCCCCGGAGGTGGAGATGAAGGGCGATCGCGTCGAGGTCGTGATCGACGCCGGCGGCAGCACCCGGACCTACGAGATCGAGGCCACCCGGGCCGGCCGCCGGGTGGACGTCACCCACGGCCGCGGGCTGGTGGAGGTCACCGAGACCACCCGCGGCGGCACGCCGGTCCGCTCGGCCCGGTTCATGGCCGGCCGGGTCCTGGCGCTGGTGGAGCACCCCGCGCCGCGGCCCGGAGCGGACGACGACACGGAGGTGACCCCGCTGCGGAGGTCGGCGTAGCCGCCGCGGCCCAGGAGCTGGTCGTCATGGCCGGGCTCCAGGGCAGCGGGAAGTCGACCTGGGTGCGCGAGCGGCTCGCCGCGACGCACGCGGTCGTGAGCAAGGACCACTGGCCCAACGCCCGGCGGCGGGAGGCCCGCCAGCAGCGGGTGGTCGCCGAGCTGCTCGCCGCCGGCCGCAGCGTGGTCGTCGACAACACGAACCCGACCCCGGCCGAGCGGGCGCCGCTCGTGGCGGCGGCCCGTGCCGCGGGCGCCGCCGTGCGGGCGGTGTGGTTGGCCACGCCGCCGGCGACCTGCGCCGCCCGCAACGACGCCCGCACCGGCCGCGCGCGGGTGCCGCCGGCGGGTCTGTGGGGCACCGCGCGGCGGTTCGTGCCGCCCTCGACCGCGGAGGGGTTCGACCGGGTCGACGTCGTCGCGCCGGGCCTCCCGGAGGCCGGCGAGGAGGGCCGGGCTACCGGCCGGTAGGTGCCCCGGGGGCCCGCCGTACCGTGTCGGGGACGCCGGACGGCGCAACCGACGAGAGAGGGACCCCATGACCGAGGCAACCAGCACCCGCGTGGCCATCGTCACCGGAGCCGCCCGCGGCATCGGCGCGGCGACCGCCGTGCGACTGGCCCAGGACGGCTTCGCCGTCGGCGTGCTCGACCTGGAGGAGTCGGCCGGCAAGGAGACCGTGTCGGCGATCGAGTCCGCCGGCGGGCGCGCCCTGGCCGTCGGTGCCGACGTCAGCGACGCCGAGCAGGTCGAGGCGGCGGTCGACCGCGTCGCCGCCGAGCTCGGCGCGCCGACCGTGCTGGTCAACAACGCGGGCGTCACCCGCGACAACATGCTGTTCAAGATGACCGAGGTCGACTGGGACGTGGTCATGAACGTGCACCTGCGGGGTGCCTTCCTCATGACCCGCGCGGTGCAGAAGCACATGATCGAGGCCAAGTGGGGCCGGATCGTCAACCTCTCCAGCGTCTCGGCCCTGGGCAACCGCGGCCAGGCGAACTACTCGACCGCCAAGGCCGGGCTGCAGGGCTTCACCAAGACCCTCGCCATCGAGCTGGGCAAGTTCGGCGTCACCGCCAACGCCATCGCCCCGGGCTTCATCCAGACCGAGATGACCAAGGCGACCGCCGAGCGGATGGGCATCCCGTTCGAGGACTTCATCAAGGGCGCCGCCGCGCAGATCCCGGTGCAGCGGGTGGGCCAGCCCGAGGACATCGCCCACCTGGTCTCGTTCCTGGTGAGCGAGGGCGCCGGGTTCGTCTCCGGCCAGGTCGTCTACGCCGCGGGCGGCCCGCGCGCCTGAGGACGGACCGGTCCGCGGGGCCCGGCCGGGAGCACCCGGCCGGGCCCCCCGTGCGTCCGCGGCCCGTCAACGGGGTCCGGGCTCACCGTTGCCGGTCCTGGCTCACCACCGGTGGTGAGCCAGGACCGGCAACGACCAGGTCACCTGATCATCGAGGCGGGGCCCGGCGGGGCGAGGCGGGGTCAGAGGGAGGCGAGGAAGGCCGCGACGCCGTCGTCCTCGTTGGTGCCGGTGACGTCGGTGGCCGCGGCCAGCAGGTCGGGGTGGGCGTGCGCCATGGCCACCGCCCGCCCGCCGCCCTCCCGCACCCAGTCGAAGGCGGCGATGTCGTTGGGCATGTCCCCGAAGACGACGACGTCCTCCGGGCCCACGCCGTGCTGCGCGGCGACCTTGGCCAGTCCGGTGGCCTTGGTGACCCCGCGGGCGGAGATCTCGGCCAGGGCGTCCGTCGAGGAGTTGGTCACCGTCGCCCGGTCGCCGACCACGGCCTCGACCAGGGCCACGAACTCGTCGCGCCCCAGCGACTCGTGGCGGGCCAGCAGCTTTGCCACCGGCGCGGCCACCATCTCCTCCAGCGTCGCCACCGCCACCCCGGGGGCGTCGACGTCCCAGCGCGGCTGGTAGACCGGCTCGTGCCGGAACTCCAGGCCGTACTCGACGGCGAACCAGGTGTCCGGCTGCCGGCGGCGGAGCTCGGCGGTGACCTCCCGGAGGACGTCGGGCCCGAGGGGGTCCTCGTCGAGGACCTCGAACCCCGCCAGGTCCAGCAGGACGGCGCCGTTGCAGCACACCGCGGTGCCGTGCCCCAGCACCTCCCGGATGCGGGTCATCCACCGCGGCGGGCGGCCGGTGGCCAGGACGACCGGCACCCCCTCGGCGCGCCAGCGCTCGAGCTCGGCGACGGTGACCTCGCTGACCGTGTCGTCCCAGCGCAGGAGCGTGCCGTCCATGTCGCTGGCGATGAGCCGTGGCCTCCAGTCAGACACCGGGCCGCCTCCCGTCGAGCAGCAGGGCCTCCAGGTAGCGGGCCACGCCGTCGGCGTCGTGGCCGCCGGTGACCTCCGGTGTGGCGGCCCGGACGGCGGGGTGCGCGTTGGCCACCGCGACCGAGCGGCCGCCGGCGTCCCGGACCGCCTCGATCATCGGCAGGTCGTTGGGCATGTCCCCGAACACCAGCACGTCGCCGAAGCCGACCCCGTAGCGCTCCAGGGCGATGGCCAGGCCGGAGGCCTTGGTGACGCCGACCGGGAGGACCTCGATGAACCCGAGGCCGGCGTGGGTCAGCTCGGCGTCGGCCGGGTCGACGACCTCCCGGGCGCGGGTGAGCAGCTCGTCCTGGCCGATCGAGGGCGAGCGCAGGAAGACCTTGAGCACGGCGCCCTGCGGCAGCACCTGGTGCCGGGGCAGCAGGTGGGCCGGCTCGGGGTAGGGCCAGTTGAAACCGTGCTGGACCCGCAGCGCGGTGTGCACCTCGGCCTGCTCGGCGGCGTCCTCCACGGCGACCACCAGCTCCCCGGCGACCGCCTCGATGCGCGCGATCACCGCCATGGCCTCGTCCCGGGGCAGCCCGACGGTGCGCAGCACCTCGTCGCGCTCGAGGTCCACGACGAACCCGCCCTGGGCGAGGACGGCGATGCCCCGCCCGTCGAGCGCGGCCCGCACGCTGTCGAGCAGCCGAGGCCCGCGACCGGTCACGCCGACCACCGGGACGCCGGCGTCCCAGCAGGCGTCCAGGGCCGCCCGGGTGCGCGGGCTGACCAGGCCGTCGGAGCCGAGCAGGGTGCCGTCGAGGTCGCTGGCCACCAGCTTCGGCCGCCAGCTCCCCAGGTCGCCGAGCTCCACCACCCGGTCGGCGTCCGGGGAGGGGACGTGCCCGGACAGGACGGCCCGGGGCGCGGTGTCGCTCATGCCGCCGGGGGCACGGGAGCGGCCAGCGCCATGCCGGGGCTCAGCACCTCGGCGCCGCCGAGCCAGGGGCGCAGCGCCGCGGGGACGTGCACCGAGCCGTCCGCCCGCTGGTGCACCTCGAGCAGGCAGGCGATGGTGCGGGCGATGGCGCAGAGGGTGCCGTTGAGGGTGGCGGCGGTCTGGTTGCGCCCGTCGGCGTCCTTGTAGCGGATGTTCAGCCGCCGGGCCTGGAAGGTGGTGCAGTCCGAGGTGCTGGTCAGCTCGCGGTAGGCGCCCTGCGACGGGAACCAGGCCTCGATGTCGTACTTGCGCGCCGCGCTGGTGCCCAGGTCACCGGCGGCGATGTCGACCACCCGGTAGGGCAGCTCGAGGGCCTGGAGGAACTCCTCCTCCCAGGCCAGCAGCCGCAGGTGCTCGGCGGCGGCCTCCTCGGGGCGGCAGAAGCTGAACATCTCGACCTTGTCGAACCAGTGCACCCGGATGATGCCGCGGGTGTCCTTGCCGTAGGAGCCGGCCTCGCGGCGGAAGCAGGACGACCAGCCGGCGTAGCGGCGCGGCCCGGCGGACAGGTCGAGCACCTCGCCGGCGTGCATCCCGGCCAGCGCCACCTCCGAGGTCCCCACCAGGTACAGGTCGTCCCGCTCGATCCGGTAGACCTCCTCGTCGTGCTCGCCCAGGAAGCCGGTGCCCTCCATGGCCTCGGGCTTGACCAGGGCCGGCGCGACGACGGGGGTGAAGCCGGCCGCGACCGCGCGGGTGATCGCCAGCTGGGCCAGCGCGAACTCCAGCAGCGCGCCGGGCCCGGTGAGGAAGTAGAACCGGGCGCCGGAGACCTTGGCCCCGCGCTCGGTGTCGATGGCCCCGAGCGCCTCGCCGATCTGCAGGTGGTCGCGGACCTCGAAGTCGTACCCCGGCACCTCGCCCACGGTGCGCAGGGTGACCGCGTCGTCCTCCCCGCCGGGCGGGACGCCGTCGTGGACGAGGTTGGGCAGCCGCAGGTGCGCCGCGCGCAGGGCCGCGTCGGCGGCGCGCAGGGCCTCCTCGGCCTCCTTGACCTCGGCGGCCAGCGCACGGGCCCGCTCGAGCACCGCGGGCCGCTCCTCCGGGCCGGCCTTCTTCACCGCCTGGGACGCCGCCTTCTGCTGCGCGCGCAGCTCGTCGGCGTGCCGGACGGCGTCGCGGCGCGCGGCGTCGGCGGCGAGCAGCTCGTCGACCCGGGCCTCGTCGGCCCCGCGGGCACGCTGGCTGGCCATCACGAGGTCGGGGTGCTCACGCACGAGCCGCAGGTCGATCACCCCCCGATCGTAGGTGGGCGACGCCCGGTCACCGCCCCGGCCGCCCCGACCCCCTCCCGGGGCGGGAGCCGGCGGTCCGGCCCGCGCCGCGGGCCGGGATCGCGGGACCCGGCCGGGGGCGCGCATCCGCGGGGCCGGGGGCGGGGGAAGGGTGGGCAGGACGCCGACAGGAGGCCGCCGTGACGCCGACCGGTTCCCGAGGACGCTGGCTGCTCCTCGCCACCGCGGTGGCGCAGGCGGCCGCCCCGCCGTTCGCCGGCTTCGACCAGGGCTCGGGCGCCGACCCGGTGGTGGTCCCGCCCGGCCCGTTCTTCGCGATCTGGGGGCCCGTCGTGCTGGGCTGCCTGGCGGCGGCCGTGTGGGGGCTGCCGCTGCGCCGGGCCACCGCCGACCCCTGGCGCCGGGTGCACGTGCCGCTCTCCCTGGCGCAGGCCGGCTTCGTGCTGTGGCTGGTGGCGGCCGCGTGGGCGCCGGTGCTCACCCTGCCGGTCTTCGCCGGCATGCTCGCGCTCCTGGTCGTCGCCCTCCGCGCGGTCATGACCGCGCCGGCCGACCGCGTCACCCGGGTGCTGCTCGGCGGCAGCCTCGGTCTCTACGCCGGCTGGGCCAGCGCCGCGGTGTGGGTGAACGCCGCGACCCTGCTGCCGGAGCGGGCCGTCTCGGTCCCGCTGCTGGCCGCCCTTTTGGCCGGGGCCGCGGGGACCGCGGCCGCGCTGTCCCGCCTGCTGCGCGGGCAGGTCGCCTTCGTGGCAGCCGCGTCGTGGGCCCTCGTCGGCGCGCTGGTCTCCTCCGCGGCGGCCGGGGCGGCGGCGCCGGCCCTGGTGGCCGCCGGCGGGCTGGCCGTCGTGGTCGGCAGCGCGGTGCTCCCGGCCCGCCGTCCGCGGGCCTGAGGGCCGGCGCGTCTCATCCCCGCGGGACGACGCGGGCACGGGAGGGCGCGGGGACGCTGTCGGGACGACGAGAGGAGTCGCCGTGAGCCAGCAGCAGCCCGTGGGCCGGCAGCCGGGCACGGGGGACCGGAGCGCCGGTCCCCGGATCAGCGGGGGGGTGGTCGCCGGGTCGGTCGGCGCCGCGGCACTGCTGGCCTTCGTGCTTCAGAACCGCGAGGACGTGACGACGACGTGGCTGTTCTGGAGCTTCACCTGGCCGCTGTGGCTGTACACCGTCGTCGTGGCGGTGCTCGGCTCCCTGGTCTGGATCGGCGCAGGGGTGCTGCGCCGGCGTCGCCGCCGCGTCGCGCGCCGCGACGCCCGTGCCGGCTGATCCACCCCGGCGGCGACGACCGCCCCGGATCCGCCTGCCTCCCGGGGTCCTGCGGGACAATGGCGCCATGCGCTTCCTCGGCGGCACCCGCCCGGCGACCGACCTGACCTACGCCGACGTCTTCATGGTGCCCAACCACTCCACGGTGGGCTCCCGGCTGGAGGTCGACCTGACCACGCCGGACCGGGTGGGCACGACCATCCCGGTCGTCGTGGCCAACATGACCGCGATCTCCGGACGTCGGATGGCCGAGACCATCGCCCGCCGGGGCGGCCTCGCCGTCCTCCCGCAGGACATCCCGGTGGACGTCGTCGGGGAGGTCGTCTCCTGGGTGCACGCGCGGCACCCGGTCTACGACACCCCGATCACCCTCTCCCCCACCTCCACCGTGGCCGAGGCGCTGGCGCTGCTCACCAAGCGTGCGCACGGGATCGTGGTCGTCGTCGACGACGGCGTCCCCGTCGGCGTGGTCACCGACGGCCAGTGCCAGGACGTCGACCGGTTCACCCAGCTGCGCGAGGTCATGACCCCCGACCCGCTGACCGTGCCCGCGGGGACCGACCTGCCGAAGATCTTCGACGTGCTCTCCGGCGAGCGGATCAGCGCGGCGCCGGTGGTCGAGGGCGACCGGCTGGTCGGCGTCATCACCCGCAAGGGCGCGCTGCGCTCGGCGCTCTACACCCCGGCGGTCAACGCGGCCGGGCAGCTGCTCACCAGCGCCGCGGTCGGCATCAACGGCGACGTGGCCGGCAAGGCCGGCGCGCTGCTGGCCGCCGGCGTCGACGTGCTCGTGGTCGACACCGCGCACGGGCACCAGGAGAAGGCGGTCGAGGCGGTGCGCGCGGCCCGGTCGGTGGCCGGCTCCGCACCGGTCGTGGCGGGCAACGTGGTCACCGCCGAGGGCACCCGCGACCTGATCGAGGCCGGGGCGGACGTCGTCAAGGTCGGCGTCGGGCCGGGCGCCATGTGCACCACCCGGATGATGACCGGCGTCGGCCGGCCGCAGTTCTCGGCGGTCGAGGAGTGCGCCGCCGCCGCGCGGGCGCTCGGCAAGCACGTGTGGGCCGACGGCGGGGTGCGGCACCCGCGCGACATCGCCCTCGCGCTGGCCGCCGGTGCGGCGAACGTCATGGTCGGCTCCTGGTTCGCCGGCACCTACGAGTCGGCCGGCGACATCCACGACGACGGCTCCGGCCGGCTGTACAAGGAGTCGTTCGGCATGGCCTCGGCGCGCGCGGTCAAGGCGCGGACGGCGGCGCAGAGCGGCTTCGACCGGGCGCGCGCCGGGCTGTTCGAGGAGGGCATCTCCTCCTCCCGCATGTACCTGGACCCGGCCCGGCCGGGGGTGGAGGACCTCGTCGACCAGGTCGTCGCCGGGGTGCGCTCCTCGTTCACCTACGCCGGGGCCCGCTCGGTCGACGAGTTCCACGAGCGCGCGGTGGTCGGGGTGCAGAGCGCGGCCGGGTACGAGGAGGGCCGGCCGCAGCCCACGTCCTGGTGACGCCTGCCGACGCGGTCCCGGTGGGCCGACGCCGGTGAGGCCGCTGCCGCGGGAGGTCTTCGAGGACCTCGTCGCCGACGCGCTCGACGAGGTCCCGCCCGAGCTCATGGCGCTGCTGGACAACGTCGTCGTCCTGGTCGAGGACCGCAACGACGAGGACCCCGAGCTGCTCGGCCTCTACGAGGGGTACGCGCTGACCGAGCGCGGCTGGCAGTACGGCGGCGCGCTGCCCGACCGGATCATGGTCTACCGCGACCCGATCTGCGCGATGTGCTCGACCGCGGAGGAGGTGCGCGAGGAGGTGACGATCACCGTCGTCCACGAGATCGCGCACCACTTCGGGATCGACGACGAGCGGCTGCACGAGCTCGGCTGGGGCTGACGCCGCTCGCGTACCGTGCTGCACCGTGGCTGAGGTCAGGGGCTCGGGGCTGCCCATCAAGATGCTGCACGACCGCATCCTGGTGTCGCTGCGCCGGGAGGACGGCGAGCGGCGCAGCAGCGGCGGCATCCTCATCCCGGCGACCGCGCAGGTGGCCAAGCGGCTGGTGTGGGGCGAGGCCCGCGGGGTCGGCTCCAGCGTCCGGCAGGTGAAGGTCGGCGACCAGGTGCTGTTCTCCCCGGAGGACCAGCACGAGGTCGAGGTGCACGGCGAGGAGCTGGTGATCCTGCGGGAGCGGGACGTGCACGCGGTCGCAGCCGAGCGGATCGAGGAGAGCACCGGCCTCTACCTCTGACGCGTGCCGCCCGCACGGGAGCGGGTGCGCGGGAGCGGGCGAGGCAGAGGAAGCTCTTCCCGCGTCAGGGCGCCCGATGCGCGGGCATAGCTTCCTATCCTGCGGCCGGCGGCGGGGTCGGCGGCCGGCGGCGGGGTCGGCGGACGGCGGCTGACGGCCGGTGCGCGGACGGCGGGTCAGCCGGCGGGCGGCTCGGCCGGTGCGCGCCGGGCGTGCCGCGCGATCACCCCGGTCATCTCCTCGAGGAAGCGCCGGACGGCGGCCAGTTCCGCGTCGTCGTAGCCGGCCAGCGCCGCCACGAGGTCGCGCTGCAGCCCCCCGAAGAACTCCGCGCCGGCGTCCATGGCGGTGTCGGAGATCTCCAGGGCGACCCGGCGCCGGTCCTCCGGGTCGCGCACCCGGCGCACGTGCCCGACCCGCTCCAGCCGGTCGACCAGCGCCGTCACCGACGCCGAGCTCAGCTCGACCGCCGACCCCAGCGCGCCGGCGGTCAGCGCCTGCCCCTGGCGGGCGGCGTCCATGATCGCCACCAGCGCCCGCACGTCGGTGCGGCCGAGGCCGTGCAGCTCGGCGAAGCGCGCCCCGACCGCGTCCAGCTCCACGTTCAGCCGCCGGAGCAGCAGCGGGATCTCCGCCCGCGGATCGTCCACCGCCCCGCACCTCCTCCGTGGTTGCGCGTCCGACGTCCCACACCCTACTGTCTCGACCGTCGAGATGATCGCCTATCGAGGGAACATTCCCATGTCCCGGCTGCGCTGGCTGCTCCCCGCCCTCGTCCTGCTCGTCTGGCTCGGCGCGGCCGCGCCCCTGGGGTCGCTCAGCGGCCGGTTGACCGGCGTCCAGGAGAACGACACCGCCGCCTTCCTGCCCGACAGCGCGGAGTCGACCCGCGTGGCGGAGCTCCAGCAGGAGTTCTCCCCCACCCAGGCGATCCCCGCCCTCCTGCTCTGGGAGGGGAACGAGCCGCTGGACCCCGCGACGCTGGAGCAGATCGGCACCCGGGCCCAGGAGGCCGCGGCGGTCGCCGAGGAGGCCGGCGCGCTGGCCGGCCAGGTCTCCCCGCCGATCCCCTCCGCGGACGGCGAGGCGGTGCAGGTGGTCCTGCCGCTGACCCCGGAGCTCGGTGACGAGATCGTCCCCGTGGTCGAGGACCTGCGCGCCACCATCCCCGTCGAGGGCACCGACACCTACGTCACCGGGCCCGGCGGCATCTTCGCCGACTTCGCCAACGGCTTCGCCGGCATCGACGGCCTGCTGCTGCTCGCCGCGTTCGGTGTCGTCCTGCTCATCCTGCTGGTGGTCTACCGCAGCCCGATCCTGCCGTTCCTGGTCATCGGCACCGCGGGCCTGGCGCTGACCGCGGCCAACGCGGTCGCCTACCTGCTGGCCGACGCCGACGTCATCACCGTCAACGGCCAGAGCCAGGGCATCGCCGCGATCCTGGTCGTGGGGGCGGCCACCGACTACGGGTTGCTGCTGGTGGCCCGGTTCCGGGAGGAGCTGCACCAGGAGCGGTCGAGGTTCGCGGCCATGCGCACGGCGCTGCGCCGCTCGTGGGAGCCGATCGCCGCCTCGGGGGCGACCGTCGTGCTCGGCGTGCTGTGCCTGCTCTTCTCCGACCTGGCCTCCAACCGCGGGCTGGGGCCGATCTCGGCGGTGAGCGTCACCTTCTCGGTGATCGCCGCCCTGACCTTCCTGCCCGCCGCCCTGGTCCTGCTCGGCCGGGCCGCGTTCTGGCCGTTCCGGCCCCGCTACGGCGACCGCGGCCGGGAGGGACGCCTGTGGCGGCGGGTCGCGGACCTCGTCGGGCGCCGGCCGCGGCGGGTGCTGGCGATCAGCACGCTGGCCCTGCTCGCCGCGGCCCTGTTCGCCCCGACCTTCGACGCGGACGGCATCACCTTCAGCGACGCCATCCGGGGCGAGTCCGACGGCGTGGCCGGGCAGGAGGCGCTGGCGCGGCACTTCGACGCCGGCGTGGCCAGCCCCACCGTCGTCATCACCCCGGAGGACGACTGGCCCGCCGTCGCGGACGCGGCCGCCTCGGTCGACGGCGTCGCCGAGGTCACCCCGTTCACCGGGGTGCAGGGGCCGGCGCAGCCGGGCGCGGGACCGGTGGTCGTGGACGGGCTGGTCCGGCTCGACGTCACCCTGGACGTCGCCCCCGACAGCACCGAGGCGATCACCGTCGTCCAGGAGCTGCGCACGGCGCTGGACGGCGCCGACCCCGAGGCCCTCGTCGGCGGGGACACCGCCAGCAACCTCGACGCCCGGGAGACCGCCGCCCGCGACCTGCGGGTGATCGTGCCCAGCGTCCTGGTCGTGATCACCGTCGTCCTCGCGCTGCTGCTGCGCGCGCTGGTGGCCCCGCTGCTGCTGATCAGCACCGTCGTCCTCAGCGTCGGCGCGACCGTGGGCGTCGCGGCGCTGCTGTTCGAGAACGTGTTCGGCTTCCCCGGCAGCGACCCCGGCATCCTGCTGATCGGCTTCGTGTTCCTCGTGGCCCTGGGGATCGACTACAACATCTTCCTCATGACCCGGGCCCGGGAGGAGTCGGTGCGGCACGGCACGAGGGACGGCGTCCTGCGGGCGCTGGCCGTCACCGGTGGCGTCATCACCTCCGCGGGCCTGGTGCTCGCCGCCACCTTCGGCGCGCTGTCGGTGCTGCCGCTGCTGTTCCTGGTGCAGCTGGCCTTCCTCGTCGGCTTCGGCGTGCTGCTCGACACCTTCGTCGTCCGCTCGCTGGTGGTCCCGTCGGCGGTGCACCTGCTCGGCGACCGGACCTGGTGGCCGAGCCGGCTGTCCCGCCGCCGCCCCGAGCCCGAGCGGGAGCGGGAGCTCACCCCGGCCTGAGCGTCCCCCTGCTCCCGCCCCAGCCGTCTCCGCTGCCAGCGCCCCGCTCCCCCCGGCCGTGATCTCGGAGTCGTGGCCCCACGACACGCGGTGGGCGGCGTGTCCCGGGGCAGGATGTCCATGATCACCGCGGGGGGAGAGGCGGGAGGGCCGCGGCAGGACGGGGCGGGCGGGAGGCGGCCTCAGGCGCGGCCGGAGCGGAGCGCGGCGAGCCAGGCCGCGGCCTCGCCGAAGGCGGCGTCGCTGGCCACCTCCTCCACCGGCCGGTTGACCCGGTCGTCGGCGCGGGGGTAGGAGCCGAGGAACCGGACGTCCTCGCACACCCGGTGCAGGGCCGCCAGCGCCTCCCCCACCCGGGCGTCGGCGACGTGCCCCTCGCAGTCCAGGGAGAAGGAGTAGACCCACAGCCGCTCGCGCGTGGGCCGGGACTCGATGCGGGTCAGGCTGATGCCGCGCACGGCGAACTCGTGCAGGACGTCGAGCAGCGCGCCGGTGCGGTCGGCGACGACGGCGACGAGGGAGGTCTTGTCGTTGCCGGTCGGCTCCGGCAGCGGCCCGGGCGGCGCGACGAGCACGAAGCGGGTCACCGCCCCGGGGTGGTCGGCGACGTCCTCGGCGAGGGCGGCCAGGCCGTAGCGGGCGGCGGCGATCGGGGCGCAGACCGCCGCGTCGACCGCCCCCTCGGCCACCTGCCGCGCCGCTGCCGCGGTCGAGGTCGCCGGCAGGGGGACGACGCCGGGGAGCAGCTCGCCCAGGCTGCGCGCCGTCTGCGCGAGGGCGTGCGGGTGGCTGGCCACGCTCCCGACGTCGGCGAGCCGGGTGCCCGCGCGGGCGGCGAGCACGAACGACACCCGCAGGACCACCTCGCGGGTGATCCACAGCGGCGCGCCGTCGGCCAGGCCGTCCATCGTGGCGGGCACCGAGCCCTCGATCGAGTTCTCCAGCGGCACGAGGGCGGCGTCGGCCGCGCCCCCGCGCACGGCGGCCAGCGCGGCCGGCACATCGGCGGCCGGCGTCCGGACCCCCTCGGACGGCGGGACGAGGGTGCCGAGCGCCGCCTCGGCGAAGGTACCCTCGGGGCCGAGGTAGGCGAACCGCGTCGGGGGCCGCGCAGACGGCATCGCAGGCACCCGACGAGGGTAGTGCGGTCGGGTGGGGCGCAGGTCCCACCCGGGGGGAACCGCGGCGCACCCGGCAGTCCCGGCCGCACCGGGTGGTCCACCGTCGTGGGAGGGATGCGTGACCCCCGGCTCCGAGCCACTCACCGAGAGTGATCTGGAGGTCGCGCTGCGGCGCCTGCTCCGGGCCGGGGAGCACGGGGACCCGGCCGCCTTCCTCGCCGAGCACGACCGCGTCGCCACCGCGCTCGCCGCGCGCACCGACGAGGCCTGGAGCGCCTGGCGGCACGTCCTGGACGCCCGCCGCGGCCTCCTGCTCGCCGACCCCGAGGCCACCGCTGCCGCGCTCACCGCGGCGCACGAGGCGCTCGACCTCTGCCTGCCGACCGGACGCACCGCGCTGACCCTGGCGTACCTGGCCCACGTCGAGGCGACCGCCGACCGCCTGGACGCCGCCATGCTCCTGGCGATCGACGCCAGCCTGCTGACCGAGCACCAGCCGGGCGAGCCGACGCGGGACCTGCACGAGGCGCACCGCTGGCTGGCGCTGACCCTGGCCGCCCTCGACCTCGAGGAGCTGGCCGTCACCCAGGCGCTCACCGGGTCCCGGGTGGCGCAGGCGCTGCCGGACGAGGAGGACCGGTGGCGCTTGCTGCAGCTGTGCGCCCAGCAGCAGGCCGAGCTCTCCCAGACGCTGCACCGGCGCGGCGAGACCGACCGCTCCCGGGACCTCGCCACCGCCGCGGTCGCCTGCGCCGAGGGCGCCCGGGCGCTGGAGGTGGAGCCGGACCCGGCCGACGGCGACCTGCTCGACGTCGTCCAGGCGTGGGCGATCGCCGGCCGGGGCGACGTGGCCGAGGCCCTCGGCCCGATGCGGCGGGCCCACCGCCGCATCGGCGGGGACGGCGGGGTCTGGCTGCGCGGGTACGCCGACCTGGCGCTCGCCCGCGTGCTGACCCGGCTGGACCAGGCGGAGGCCGGGGGCGGGCACGCCGCCGAGGCCACCGACCTGCTGGTCGACGCCGCCGGGGCCTTCGCGGCCAGCGGCGACCGCCGCCGCTACCGCCAGTGCCTGCTCGAGCTCGGCCAGGGCACCGCGGCCCTGGGCCGGCCGGCCGAGGCGCTGCACTGGCTGGAGGCCTACCGCGCCGACAGCGGCCGCGCGCACGCCCGCGGCCGCGAGCTGTGGGCGGAGATGTTCGTCCGGCGCAGCCGGCTGCGGGAGGCCGAGCGGCAGACGGCGGTCCTGCGCCGGCACGCGCTCGAGGACCCGCTCACCGGCCTGGGCAACCGGCGCAGCGCCGAACGCCGGCTGCGCGGCCTGCGCCTGGGCGAGGAGCCGCTGTCCCTCGCCGTCGTCGACATCGACCGCTTCAAGGCGGTCAACGACGACACCTCGCACAGCCACGGCGACGCGGTGCTGCGCCGGGTGGCCGACCTGCTGCGGGAGCACAGCCGCACCGAGGACGAGGTCTACCGCTGGGCCGGGGACGAGTTCCTCGTCGTCCTGCCCACGGCGACCGAGAGCCAGGCCCTGGTGGCCGTGGAGCGGCTGCGCGCCGCGGTGGCCGACGCCGACTGGGGGCACCTGCAGCTGCCCGAGCCGGTGACGGTCAGCATCGGCGTGGCCACCGCGCCGGCGTCCGACGGCCGGCCGGCCGGCTGGCGCTCGCTGTTCGACGCGGCCGACCTGCACCTGTTCTCCGCCAAGCGCGGCGGCCGCAACCGGGTGCGCGCCCCCGGTGGGCGCACCGACCCGGAGGGGGCGGCGTGAGCGCGTCGTGGGACGCCAGTGACGGGACGGGCGGGCGAGCCCCCGCGGGTCGGCGTGGCCCCCGGTCGGTGCTCGACAGCGTCGGTACCGGCGTGCACAGTGCGCTGGTGCCACCGGGAGCCCTGCACCACCGGGTGACCGCTGCCCTGGCGAACTGGCAGCTCGACGACGCCGAGCGGCTGCTGGCCGCCGTCGGGAGCGACCCCTCGCCCTACGTGGCGCCCGCTCCCCGCGACGGCTCGGCCGACGGTGCCGTGGACCGCGCCCCGGACGGCAGCGCCCCGGACGACACCGCCCCGGACGACAGCGCCCCGGACGACAGCGCCGCGGCCGACACCGCCCCGGACGACCCCGCTGCCGCAACCGCCGACCTCGGCCGGGCCTGGGCTGACACGCTGCGCGCCGAGCTGCTCGTGCGCCGGCTGCGGGTGGCCGGGTTCACCCTCGTCGGCGACCCGGTGGAGCCCCCGCACGGCACCGGCTCGCCCCCGGCGCTGGACCTGCACGCCGGCGTGGCCGGGCTGCTCGGCGACGAGCAGGACGACGACCCGCGCGCGACCTCGGCGTCCCGGGCCGCGCTGGCGATCGCGCTGGTCCGCTCGGCACGGGCGGCCTTCGACGCCGCGGAGGACGACCTGGAGCGCGCCGCCGGCCTGGCCCGGCACGCCCGCATCGAGCTCCTCTCCCGGCGCATCGACGCGGCGATGGACGAGGCGGTGGAGGCGGCCAGCCTGCTCGACGCCGCCCTGCCGGCCTCCGAGCTGCTCACCGAGACGCTGTGCACCCTGGCCGGCGTGCTCGCCGACCTCGAGCTGATGCCGCTGGCCCTGGACTACCAGCGCCGGGCGCACGAGACGGCCGCCGTCGGCGGGGACGTGCTGGTCGCGCGCACCGCCACCCGGCTCGGCGAGCTGTGCGCGGAGCTCGGCGAGGCGCTGCTCGACGACGGCGACGCCGAGTCGGCCCACCGGCACTTCACCGAGGCCCGGCAGCTGGCCGAGCGGGCGCTGGAGCTGCTGCCCCCGGAGGCCGCCGACGCGGTCCTGGCCGCCCAGGTGGTGCACGGCGGCGCGTTGGTCGGCCTGGGCGAGCACGCCGCGGCGGCCGGGCCGCTGCGCGCCGCCGTCCGGGCGACCACGGCCAGCGGCGACCGTGCCCTGCTCGCCGCCGCGCTGCTGGCGCTGGGCCGCGCGCTGCGCCGGCAGGGCGACGGCACCGGCGCCGACCAGCAGCTGGCCCGCGCCCTGGCGCTGGCCACCGAGCACGGCCTGGCCCGGGTGCGCCGGGCGGCCCTCCGCGAGCTGTGCACCCTGCACGCCGAGCGGGACGACGCCGGCCGCGCCCTGCCCTACCTGCAGGCCTACCTCGCCGACGAGCTGGAGCGGGTCGACGAGCGGCGCACCCGCTGGGTCGAGCTGTTCGGCCGCCGCAAGAGCCTCCTGGAGACCGAGCGGGCCGCCGGGCAGCTGCGCCGCCAGGCCTACGAGGACCCGCTCACCCACCTGCCGAACCGGCGGTACGCCGAGGCCCGGCTGGACAGCCTGCTGTCGGCCGGGACCACGCCGGCGCTCGCGGTCGTCGACGTCGACCACTTCAAGGCCATCAACGACGCCGCCGGGCACCCCGGCGGGGACACCGTCCTGCGCACGGTCGGGGAGCTGCTGGTGGCCGGGGTGCGCGACACCGACGAGGTGTGCCGGTGGGCCGGCGACGAGTTCGTCGTCCTGCTGCCCGACACCACCGCGGAGCAGGCCGAACGGGCGCTGGAGCGGGCCCGCCGGGCGGTGGCCGGGCACGACTGGGCCGCCCTCGGCGTGGACCTCCCGGTCACCATCAGCGTCGGCATCGCCTCGGCCACCCGCGGTGACGACCGGCGCACCCTGTTCGCCGCCGCCGACGGCGTGCTCTACGACGCCAAGCGCGGTGGCCGGGACCGCGTCGTCCGCCTGTCGGCGGTGACCCAGACCCGCACGGCGGCCGCCGGCCCCTCGCCGGCGTCGGCCGCGGAGCCCGCCGTGCCGCCCGCCCCGGCCGGTGACGCCGACGGCTTCGCGCCGCTGCTGCTCGACCCACCGCTGGGCCTCGGCGGGCCCGGCGACCCGGTCCTGGGCCCGGTCCCGCCGCCGCCGGCACCGCAGGCCCCGGCAGCTCAGGCCCCGGTCCCCCAGCCGCCGGCCGCGCCGGAGGACCTCGCCGAGCCCGACGTCGTGTGGGCGACCGGGCGCAGCACCGAGCAGGTGCTGGCGCTGGTGCGCCGGGCCCGGCAGCAGCACCCGGACCGGCCGGCGGTGGTGGTCCGCGCGGCGGCGGAGACCCTGGTCGCCCTGGCCGGCGAGCACGACGGCTGCACGACCGTCGACGCCGCGGCGATGGCGGCCGCGGTCGGGCCGCTGCCGGAGGCGGTCGGGCGGATCGGCGTGCTGTGCGGCAGCGCCGCGGACGCCCCGGTCGCGGCCGAGGCGGCGTTCGCGGCGCGGATCACCGGCACCGAGGTGGTGCGGGTGGACGACGTCGGCGGCAGCCGGGTCCGGCCGCTGCTCACCGACCGCGCGCTGCTGCACGACACCGACTGCCTGGTCGTCGTGGCCGGCCTGGACGCCTCCCTCGCCGGGCTGGTCGGCGCGATGACCGACGTGCCGATCGTCGCCGTCCCCACCTCGACGGGGCAGCCGGGCACGCTGGGCGCCTTCGGGGCGCTGCTGACCATGCTGAACTCCGCGTCGCCCGGCGTGGTGGTCAGCACCATCGACAACGGCCACGCCGCGGGGGTCTTCGCCGCCCGGATCGCGCGCCGGGCGCACCGGGTCCGGTGAGCGCCGCGCCCCGATCAGCGGCGGGCCACCCGGCAACGATCAGCTGACCTGATCATCGGAGAGGACGACGGTGTGATCGCCTGGCTGGACCTGGCGGCCGGCTGCAGCGGGGACCTGCTGCTCGGCGCCCTCGTCGACGCGGGGGTGCCGCTCGAGGTCCCGGCCGCCGCGGTGGCCGCGCTTCCGGTCGAGCGGGTCCGGCTGGTCACCGAGCAGGTCTCCCGGCACGGCCTCGGCGCGACCCGCGTGCACGTGCACGCCCCGGCCTCGACCGAGCACCGGACCTGGGCCGACGTCCGCGGGCTGCTGGAGGAGGCCGCGCTGGAGCCCGGGGTCCGCGACGGCGCGCTGGCGGTCTTCGAGCGGCTGGCGCGGGCCGAGGCCCGGGTGCACCGCACCGATCCCGAGGCGGTGCACTTCCACGAGGTCGGGGCGCTCGACGCGCTGGCCGACGTGGTCGGTGTGGTCGCCGGGTTCGCGCACCTGGCGCCGGCCCGGGTCACCGCCTCGCCGGTGGCGCTGGGCAGCGGCTCGGCCCGCAGCGCGCACGGGGTGGTGCCGGTGCCGGCGCCCGCCGTCCTGGAGCTGCTGGCCGGGGTCCCGGTGCACGCCGGTCCGGTGCCGGCCGAGGCCTGCACGCCGACCGGTGCGGCGCTGCTGGCCCACCTCGTCGACGAGTGGACCACCCTCCCGGCGCTGCGGGTGCAGCGGGTGGGCACCGGGGCCGGGGCCCGCGATCCGGAGCAGCTGCCCAACGTCGTCCGCCTGGTGCTGGGCGAGCCGGCGGCACCGGCCCCCGCCCGGCCGGTGGTCCTCGAGGCCAACGTCGACGACCTCGACCCGCGGCTGTGGCCCGGCGTCCTCGACGCGCTGCTCGCCGCCGGGGCCTCGGACGCCTGGCTGACCCCGGTGCTCATGAAGAAGGGCCGCCCGGCGCACACCCTGTCGGCGCTGTGCGCCCCGGACGCGGTCGCCGCGGTGCAGGCCGCCGTCTTCGCCACCACCTCGACCATCGGGCTGCGCCTGGTGCCGGTGGACAAGGTGGCGCTGGAGCGGGCGGGCACGTCGGTGGCGGTGCTCGGCGGCCGGGTGGGCGTGAAGCTCGCGGTCGCCGGCGGGCGGCTGGTCAACGTCAGCGTCGAGTTCGAGGACGTCGCCGCCCTCGCCCGGGAGCGGGGGCTGCCGGTCAAGGAGGTGCTGCGGGCGGCCACGGCCGCGTCGGAGCAGGCCTACCCGGTCAGCTGACGGGTGCGCGGCGGCGCACGCCCGCGGCCACCACCGGGACGACGGCGAGCACGACCAGCGCCACGCCGCCGATCCCGCCCAGCGCCCACGCGGCGAACACCGGCAGCGAGGCCAGCTCCACCCCGAGCCCGGCCACCGAGGTGACCGTCGCGCGGTGCCGCCCGGGCACCCGGTCCTGCAGCCGCGCCTCCCCCACCACGAGCACCGCGATGTACACGCCGTACCCGACGGCGACCCCGAGCAGCGTGACCGGGTGCGCCCAGAGCGCGGCGGCGCCGAGGAGCAGCCCGGCGGTGGCCAGCAGCACGGGCAGGGCCCGGTCGGGCAGCTCGGCGGCCCGGCCGGCCAGCGCGCCGCCCAGCGCCCCGGCCAGGGAGGCGGCGAGCACGGCGTAGGGGACGGCGACGGTGGGGACGCCCCCGTCGGCGGCCAGCAGCGGGAAGTACTCCTCGACCGCGTCCAGGCCGCCGAGCAGGGCGACGGCCAGCACCACCAGCCGCAGCCCCGGCCGGCGCAGCGTCTCCCGCAGCCCCCCGGCGAGGTCCTCGGCGTCCTCGTCGTCCGCGACGTGCCGGGCCTCGGGGAAGCGGGTGGCCAGTGCGGCGGCGGCGAGGCAGACCGCGACGCTGGCCCAGCCGACCGCCTCGTAGCCGCCCGCGGCGACCAGCACGCTGGCCAGGACGGCGGTGGGGACCTGGACCAGCAGCTCGGCCGCGGTGACCCACCCGGCGACCCGGGCGTAGGACGGCGCCGCCCCGACCGCGGCCAGGCCGTCGTAGACCAGCGCCTCGCTCGCCCCGGAGACCATCGCCCCGGCCACGCCCCAGACGGCGAAGCCGACCGCGAAGCCCCAGAGCCCGGGGGCCGCCGTCCACAGCACGAACCCGGCCGCCTGCAGCAGCCCGGCCGTGACGACGACGCCGCGGCGGGACCACCGGTCGGCCAGCACCCCGGCGGGGACCTCGGCCAGCAACCCGGTCACCGACCAGAGCGCGAACAACGCCGACACCTGGGCCTCGGACAACCCGGTGTCGAGGAAGAGCAGCGCGTACAGGGGGTAGTACGGCACCAGCTCCGACAGCGCCGCCCAGCAGACCGCGAGCCGGGCCAGCGGCCGGGCGGCGGGGGGCAGCGCGGGGGCGGTCGCGCGTCAACGGAACGGCATGCGCGGACCGTAGCGCGCCTCACCCCGGGGGGCACCCGGTTTTCCCGGCCGCTGCGGCTAGGGTGGGCGGCCGAGAAGGGGAGTAGCCCCCCCGTCCGCTGGTCGACACGCTGGCGCCCGCCCCGGCGGTCGCCCGGTCAGCGGGCCCGCGCACCGCGTGGGTGGGCGAGACCTTCGACCCGAGCAGACCCGTCGCGGCTGCCGGTCGGAGGCTGCCCGCACCCGCCCGGCCGTGCCGCCGAGCGGAGGAGGACCCCCGTGCTGTCCCTGACCGTCGTGGCGACCGCGTTCGCCCTCGTCCTGCCGGTCGAGCTGCCGGACAAGACGCTGTTCGCCAGCCTGGTGCTGGCCACCCGGTTCGCCCCGCTGCCGGTGTTCGTCGGCGTCGGCACCGCCTTCGGCCTGCAGGTCGCCATCGCGGTCACCGCCGGCAGCCTGCTCTCGCTGCTCCCGGAGGCGCTGGTCAGCGGGGTGGTCGCGGTGCTCTTCCTCGTCGGCGCCGTCCTGCTGTGGCGCGCGGCCGGCAGCGGGCCCGAGGAGGCCGGGGAGGCCGCCGACGCCCGGGAGCGGACGTCGTTCCTGCGCGCGGCCGCGATCTCCTTCGGCGTCCTCTTCGCCGCGGAGTGGGGCGACCTCTCCCAGCTGGCGACGGCCGGACTGGCCGCCCGGCTCGAGGCCCCCGTCTCGGTGTTCCTCGGCGCGTGGGCGGCGCTGCTGGTCGTCTCGGGCCTGGCGGTGTTCCTGGGGTCCAGGCTGGCCGACCGGCTGCCGGTGGCGCTCATCCGCCGGGTGGCCGCGGTGCTGTTCCTGGTCTTCGCCGTGGTGGCCGCGGTGGAGACGGTCTCCGCCCTGACCTGACCGGGGTCGGCCGGACGGGGGCGGCACCCCGCGGGTCACCTCATGGGGGGAGCGCCGCTCAACCGGCGTCGGGGCCCGGCCGTTGGGAGGGGGCACGCGGGCGGCAGGCCGCCGCCCGGGGACCGGGGGAAGGACACCATGACAGCGCTGCTGGAGCCTCCGCGCAGCAGGACCGACGACGTCCTGGCCGACCTGGACCTGCTGGGCGCCCCCGCCGACCCCGAGCTGGCCGCGCTCGTCCGCGTCGCCGCGGCCCTCACCGGGACGGCGCACGCCACGGTCAACCTCCTCGACCCGCGGACCCAGCACAGCCTGTCCCCCGACGGCGTGTTCGACGGCCGCGTGCCGCGCGGGGACTCGTTGTGCGCCGTCATCACCGGGTGGGCGCCGCGGGTCTACGCCTTCGCCGACCTCACCGCCGAGCCGGGGTTCGCCGGCAACCCCTTCGTCGACGGCCGTCGCGGCCGGGTGCGCGCCTACGCGAGCGCGCCGCTGGTCGTCGGCGGGACGACGGTCGGCACGCTCTGCGTCCACGACGAGCGGCCGCACGAGTTCACCCTGGCCGAGTGCGACCGGCTCGCCGACCTGGCCGTCCTCACCGTCCGCCTGCTCACCCGGCGCCGGGAGGAGCGGCAGACCGCGGAGCTGGCCGCTGCCCGCGCCGCCGCCGACGACGAGCTGGCCCGATCGGAGGCCTTCAACCGGGCGCTGCTCGAGGCGCTGCCGGTCGGGGTGGTGGCCGCCGACGCCGACGGCCGGGTCCGGCTGTTCAACCGGGTCAGCCGGGAGTGGCACGGCACGGACGCGCGGCCCGACGTCCCGCCGGGCGAGCTGCCCGCCACCTTCTCCATGACCGAGGCCGACGGCAGCCCCATGGCCCCGGAGCGGGTGCCGCTCACCCGCGTGTTCAGCGAGGGCGTGGTGCGCGAGGCCACCATGCGGATCGCCGCCCCCGACCGGCCGACCCGTCTGGTCACGGCGTCGGGCACCCAGGTGCGCGACGACGCCGGCCGGCTGATCGGGGCGGTGGTCACGATGGCCGACGTGACCGCGCAACGGGCGCTGGAGACCGCGCTGCGCACGGCCGCGCTGCACGACGCGCTGACCGGGCTGGCCAACCGGCGGCTGATGGTCGACCGGCTCGAGCAGCTGCTGCGGGCCACCCGCCGCACCGGAGCCCCCTTGGCGGTGCTGTACTGCGACCTCGACGGGTTCAAGCCGGTCAACGACGTGCACGGCCACGCCGTCGGCGACGAGGTGCTGGTGCAGGCCGCCCGGCGGCTGGCCGCGTCGGTGCGCCCGGACGACACGGTGGCCCGCATCGGCGGTGACGAGTTCGTGGTGCTCTGCCCCGGGGTGGCCGCCGAGGCGGCCGGCCGGGCCCTCGGCGACCGCATCGCCGGCGCCTTCGCCGGCCCGTTCACCTGCGCCGACGGCAGCACCCACCGGGTGGGCATGAGCGTCGGCGTGGCGCTGTGCACCGCGGAGGACACCCCCGAGACCGCGCTGTCCGCGGCCGATGCCGCTATGTACCGGGTCAAGGAGGCCCGCCACCTCGCCCGGGCGGCCTCAGCCGGCAGGTGACAGCAGCGCCAGCCGGTCGACCAGGTCCCGCAGACCGGGCGCCGAGATCGGGCCGGCCGGCGTCCGGGGCGGCCGAGCGGCCGGCCGCCGCGCAGGCGGCCACCGCGGCGACGAGGACGGCGAAGGCCGCGCCACCGGCCGGGCGGCGCGGCCCGGACATCGCGCGGTAGCGCGCGGGCGCGGCCAGCCCGGCCTCGGCGCAGGCCCGGCAGCCGGCGGGCAGCCGGTCCACCGGGTCCGGCAGCCCGGCGACCGCGGCCCGGATCCGCGCGCAGCTCGGCGAAACCCTCCAGCACCGCGTCGACCAGCGCGTCGAGGTCGGTGAGGTGCCCGTGCACGGCCGGCGCGGTCACCCCGGCCGTGCGGGCCACCGCGCGCAGGCTCAGCGCCTCGGGGGCGCCGCCGCGCTCGAGCAGGTCCGCGGCCGCGGCGAGGAGGTCGGCGCGCAACCGGCCCGGCGTCCGAGGCGGCACGGAGAGCAGTTGCAACCGTCGAGCGCTCCGCCACCGTTGCCCTGCAGGCGCTCAGCGTCCGGCGAGGAGGACCCCGTGCCCGCCGTCCCCGACCTGCCCTGGACCGCACGGGAGCCCGGGCCCGGCCCCGGCGGCGTCGCCGAGACCCGCCGGCGCGGGCGCACGGCCCCGTTCGGCACCGCGACGCGGCCCGGGGAGCCCGGCCGGGTCCCGCAGCCGACCTGACCCGCACGGCCCGCCCCCCGGCTCGGTGAGGGCGGCGGCCACCCCGCGGAGGTTGCCGGCCAGCCACGGCAGCCCGTGCCGGGCGGCCCACCGCAGCTCGCGCACCGGGCCCGGGGCCCGGGCCGGGAGCGGACCGGCCGGGGGGACGTCGACCCGGTGGCCCGCCCCGGCCAGCAGGAGGGCCGCGGCCCGGGCGATCCGGCCGTGCAGCTCCGCGGTGGGGTGCAGCCGGTCCACGTCCCAGGCCCGGCGCACCGCGACGCCTGGCACCGCCGCCAGGTCCAGCACCAGCACGCCGGGCCGCCGGGCGCACCGGTCGACGGCGGCGTTGACCACCGCCACCCGCCGGAGGACCGCCGAGCGCACCGCCGCGGGCAGCGGGAGCGACCGCGTGGGGTCGTGCAGCCGGCCGAGGACCACGGTGGCGCCCGCGCCGGTGAGGTCGGCCACGACCGCGGCGAGGTCGGCCTCGACGGCGGCCGGGTCGAGCCCGCCGCGGGAGACGTCGTTGAGACCGGCCAGGACCGTGGCCACCTGCGGGTGGGCGGCGAGCGCCGGCGCGAGCTGGCCGGCCCGCACGTCGCGCAGCCGGGCCCCGGGCACGGCCGCGCAGGTGAGCTCGGCACCGGGCAGCGCCGCGGCCAGCCGCACCGGCCAGGTCAGCGCCCGGGGGACCCGCAGCCCCACGCCCTCCCCGCAGCTGGTGCTGTCCCCGAGCGCCACCACCCGGGGCGTCACGCCGGGACCCCGGCGCCCCGGGCCAGGCCGTGCACCCCGAGGAAGCCGGCCACCGTGGCCGACCACGGCAGCTCCTCGGCCCGTGCCCGGGCGCGGGCGCGCCGGACCCGCTCGTCCCCGGCGAGCAGCTCCTCCACCGCGTCGGCGAGCCCGGCGGGGCTGCCCGCGGCGGGCAGGCCGGCGGCACCCAGCACGGAGGGGAGGGCGGAGTCGCGGTGGGCGACGACCGGCGTGCCGCAGGCCGCGGCCTCCAGGGCGGCCAGCCCGAAGGTCTCCACCGGGCCGGGGGCGAGCACCGCGTCGGCGGCGCCGAGGACCCCGGCCAGGACCGCCCGGTCGGGGACGTGGCCGAGGAAGGTCACCGGCAGCCCGGCCGCCCGGCGGGTCAGGGACCGGCGCAGCGGCCCGTCCCCGGCGACGACCAGGCGGACCCGCCGGCCCCGCCGGGTCAGCTCGGCGACGGCGCCGACCGCCAGCTCCGGCCGCTTCTCCCGGGAGAGGCGGCTGGCCAGCACGAGCAGCACCTCGGCGTCCCCGGCCAGCCCGGGGCGGGCCGCGCGGTCGGGGCGGAAGGCCCCCGCGTCGACCCCGAGCGGCACCCGCTGCACGGGGACGCCGAGCCGGGCGAACTCCGCGGCCGCCCAGCCGGTGGTGCACACGACGGTGTCGAACCCGGCGGCCAGGCGGGCGTTGGCGGTGTCGGCCAGCCGGTCGGCGGCGGGCCCGCGCAGCACGGGCAGCACGGTGGCCAGCCAGCGGTCCAGCCGCTCGTGGCTGACCACCAGAGACGGCACGCCCGCCGCGGCCGCCCAGCACCCCAGGCCGCGCAGGGTCGTCCGGTCGTGCACCTCCAGCCGGTCGGGGCGCAGCGCGGCGAGCGCCCGCCGGACCCGGGCGGGTGAGGGGTGAACGCGGTAGCCGGTGCCCGGGACGGGGCGCCCGGGCAGCTCGACGCGCCGTCCCCACGGCGTCCGGGTGACCCGTTCGCGGGTCCCGGGCAGCACCTGCACCACCTCGTGGCCCGCGGCGGCGTAGCCGGTCGCCAGCGCGCGCAGCGCGGTGCGCAGCCCGCCGGAGGTCGGGGTGACGAAGTTGGCCACCTGCACGACGCGGCTCATGCCGTCGCCGCCAGGGGCGCGCGTCCCGCGGGGCGGCCGAGCGCGTCGGCGTAGTGCCCGAGCAGCTCCACCCCGCGGGCCTCCCAGGTGCGGTCGCGCACCGCACGGCGGGCCGCGGCGCCGAGGCGGGCCCGGTAGGCCGGGTCGTCGAGGAGGCTGCCCACGCGGGCGCGCAGGTCGGCGGCGTCCCCCGGCGCGAAGAGGAGCCCGGTGCCGGGGGTGACGACGTCGAGCAGGCCGCCGGCGGCCGGCGCGACGACGGGGACGCCGCTGGCCAGCGCCTCCTGCGCGGCCTGGCAGAAGGTCTCCGCCGACCCGGTGTGCACGAAGACGTCGAGGGAGGCGACCGCCCGGCCGAGCTCCGCGCCGTGCAGCATGCCGAGGAAGGCCGCCCCCGGCAGCTGCCGCTCGAGCGCGGCCCGCTGGGGGCCGTCCCCCACCAGGACCAGCCGGGTGCCGGGCAGCGCGGCCGCCCCGGCGAGCAGGTGCAGCTCCTTCTCCCGGGCCAGCCGGCCGACGTAGCCGACCAGCAGCTCGCCGCGGGGGGCCAGCCGGGCGCGCAGGGCGTCGTCCCGGTGCTGCGGGGAGAACCGGGCGGTGTCCACCCCGCGCGCCCAGCGGCGCACGCGCGGCACGCCGTGCGCCTCGAGCTCGCGGACCGCGGCCCGGCTGGGCGCCAGGGTGCAGGCGGCGCTGCCGTAGATCCGGCGCAGCGGGCCCCAGACGACGCGGTCGGCGCCGGGCACGCCGTAGCGGGTGGTGAAGCCGGCCAGGTCGGTCTGGTGGACGGCGACCACCGGGATGCCGAGGCGGCCCGCGGTCCACGCGGCCTGGGCGCCCAGGGCGGCGGGGCTGGCCAGGTGGACGACGTCCGGGGCGAACGCGCGCAGCGTGCGGGCCAGGCCGGGCCAGGGGCTGCCGAGCCGGAAGGCGGGGTAGCCCGGCAGCGGCACCGACGGGGTGCGGACGACCCGCGCGCCGGCGTGCACCCCCGGCCCCGGCCCGGGGGCCACGACGAGGACGCAGGCCCCGTGGCGGTGCAGCTGCTCGCAGACCCGCAGCACGCTGTTGGTGACCCCGTTGACCTGGGGCAGGAAGGACTCGGTGACCACGGCGACCCGCATGGTCGCCAGGGTCGGGGCTGCGGGCCGGGGGCCGGCGACGGCGGAGGGGAGGCCCGGTGAACCCTGGCCGAACGCTGCCCCGCCCGGTCGGGGTCAGGTCACGGCAGGGCGGCCAGCCAGTCGGCGACGGCGCGGCCGATCTCGTGCGGGGAGTCCTCGGGCACGAAGTGGCTGCCGGGGACGGTGACCTCGGTGAGGGCCCGCCACGACCGGACGAACGCCCGCTGCCGGCCGACCAGGATCGAGCCCGGCTCGGCGTTCAGGAACAGCTTCGGGACGTCGCTGTGCTTGAGCCACTGCCCGTAGCGGGAGACGCGGTCGCGGACGAGCGGGGGCACGTTCTCCAGCGGGATCTGCCGCGGCCACTCCAGGGTGGGCCAGCGGGACGCGCGGTCGGGGAAGGGCCGCCGGTAGCGGTCGTGCGCCTCCGGGGTGAGGCCGCGGGCCACCGACGCGGGCAGGATGCGCTCGACGAAGACGTTGTTGTCCAGCACCGCGGCCTCGCCGTCCTCGCCACGCATCGTGCGGAAGATCCGCCGCGCGTCGGCCGGCCAGTCGGCCCAGGTCAGCGGGGTCACGATCGCCTCGGTGAAGGCGATGCCGCGGACGCGGTCGGGGTGCCGGTACGCCCAGTCGAAGCCGAGCGCCGAGCCCCAGTCGTGCAGCACCAGGGTCACCCGCCCGTCGGCGCCCACGGCGTCGAGGAAGTGCTCGACGAACGAGGCGTGGCAGGCGAAGGAGTAGGTGCCCGGCCCCGGGTCGGGCAGCTTGTCCGACTCGCCCATGCCGATGAGGTCGGGGGCCAGGCAGCGGCCGAGGTGCTGCAGGTGCGGGATGACGTTGCGCCACAGGTAGGACGACGTCGGGTTGCCGTGCAGCAGGACGATGGTCTCCCCGCCCGCCCCCGCCTCCCCCACGTCGACGTAGGCCATCTCGAGGGTGCCGTCCCCGCGGCGGTCCACCCGGGTGCGCTGACGGGGGAAGGGGTCCTCGGGCGAGACGACGTCGGCTGCCATGCGGGAGATCCTCACCCATCCCGGCCCGGTGCACCCGCCGGGCCGGCCGCCTCCCGAGCGGCGGCCTCGACGCGGTCGCGGAAGGCCGACCACTGGCCGGCGGTGCGCTCGGGCAGGTTCGTGGTGGCCGGGCTCATGCCCACCGAGCCGTCGAGCAGCTCGCGCAGGACGTCGGCGTGCCCGGCGTGCCGGGCCACCTCGACCGCGAGGTGCACCAGCACGGTGTGCAGGGTCGGGTGCCGGCGCTCCGGCGGCCACCACGGCACCTCCCCGACCGCGTCGAGCGGCAGCGCCGCCACGGTGGCGTCGGCGTGCGCGGCCGAGAACCGGTACAGCTCGACGACGTCGTCCCGGCGCTCGTCGGGGCGGGCCCACATGTCGTCGTCGTCCTCCCCGCCGTCCCAGGGGTAGGGGCGGCCGGCGGACCGGCCGAAGACGTCGCCGAGGTAGCCCAGCTGGACGTAGGCGACGTGCTTGACCAGGCCGAGCAGGTTGGTGCCCGTCGGGGTCAGGGGGCGCCGGACGTCGTACTCCCCCAGCCCGTCGAGCTTGGCCACCAGGTCCTCCCGGCGCAGGACCAGGTACCGCTGCAGGGTCGCCTTCTCGTCCACGGTGGCCACCCTGCCGCAGCCCGGGCGCCGGGGCCCCGCTCGGCCCCGGGAGACCAGCCCCTCGGAGACCATCCAGTCCAGCGCCACCTCGGCGGGGTCCTCGCCGCCGACGTCGACCCGGCCGTTGAGCTCGATCATCACCTCGTCGGTGAGCAGCGGGGTGATCTCGGCGAAGACGTCGGCGATCCCCGGGTGCTCCTGGAGCGTCTCGGTGAGCACGATCGGTGCGATGTTGTAGGCCGGGAAGTAGCCGCGGTCGTCCAGCACGGTGAGGTCCAGCGAGGCGATCCGGCCGTCGGTCGTGAACACCTCGCCGAAGTGGCGAACTCCGACTCCACGCAGAAGGTCCGCTCCTCGACCGGCAGCCCGGCGATGTCGGAGAGCGTGGCCACCCCGCCGAGGTCGTCGACGGCCTCGCTGCGCACGGCGAAGGCGTAGGTGTTGTCGGCCTCGGCGGGCGGCAGCCAGGTGATCCCGTTCTCCGCGTCGGCGTCCCGGACCGCGGCCCACTGCTCCTGCTGGTCGGGGATGCCCTCCTCCATGGCGAGGTAGTTGATCCACCCGGTCCCGGTGTGCTCCCACTGCACGTCGGTCTCGCCGCTGAGCATCGCCGCCCGGGCGGGGCCGCGCCGGGGATGCCGCTGAGGTCGGTGACGTCGAAGCCGGCGACCTGCAGCGCGATCACCGCGATCTCGCCCAGGATCAGCTGCTCGGTGAAGTTCTTGGCCCCGACGGTGATCGGCGCCCCGTCGACCACGGGTTCGATGGCGCCCGCGCCGGCGTCCGGGACGAAGGTGCCGGCGCTCTGCAGCCCGCAGCCGGCCAGCAGCACCCCGGCGATCGCCAGCACGGCGGCCGCCCGGCGCGGCGTGCGCATCACAGCCCCTTCGGCCGGGCGACGTGCTCGACGACCCGGCCCACCCAGTCGACGGCGAGGGCGAGCAGGGCGACGAGCACCGCACCGCTGATCAGCAGGGAGTCCAGCGACAGGGTGATCCCGGTGTTGATGAGCACGCCGAGCCCGCCGCCGGAGATGAAGGTGGCCAGGGTCGCGGTGCCGACCAGCAGGACCAGGGCGGTGCGGACCCCGGCGAGGATCACCGGGACGGCCAGGGGGAGCTCGACGCGGAGGAGGACGGCGCGGCCGCTCATGCCCATGCCCCGGCCGGCCTCCACCAGGCGTGCGTCCACCCCCTGGATCCCGACCATCGTGTTCCGCAGCACCGGCAGCGCCGAGTACACGACCAGCGCGACGACCGCCGTCCAGTAGCCGAAGCCGAGCCCGATCGCCAGCAGCACGAACAGCCCGATCGCGGGTGCGGCCTGGCCGACGTTGGCCACGCCGATGACCACCGGGGTGAACCGGCGGAGCGCCGGACGGGCCAGCGCGATGCCGAGCGGTATCGCGATCGCGAGGACGATCGCCGCGGAGACGACGGTCAGCGACAGGTGGCGCAGCGTGCTGTCCCAGAGGGTGGCGACGCCGAGCTGGCGCGCCTCGGTCTCGCTGAGGGTGGCGTTCGCCCGCCACACCACGAACGCCAGGACGCCGAGGACGACGAGCACCGGCTGGACGACCAGGGCCCGCCAGCCGCCCGGGGAGGGGTCGCGGCCCGGGGCCGACCGCGCGTCGCGGGGCCGGCCTGGTCCGGGGTGTTCCCGGCCGCACCGGGCCGGACCTGCGGCTCGGGTGTCGTGGCGGTCATCCGGCGGTCTCCCGCCGGGTGCGCTGGATCGCTTCCATGATCGTCTCGATCGAGACGATGCCGGCCGGTCCGTCGCGCCGGCCGAGGACCGCCGCACCTCCCTGGCTGGCGGCGAGCATGGTGTCGAGCGCGTCGTCGAGCGTCGACTGGAGGCCGACCACCGGCAGCCGCTCGTCGACCGTGCCGGGGATCCCGGTCATCCGGCTCACCTCGGCCGGCGTCGGCCAGCTGATCGGGCGGCCCCGCCGGTCCAGGACGACCACGAACTCGTCACCGGCGGCGCGGGCGCGGGCCACGGCGTCGGCGGGGTCGTCACCGACCGACGCCGTCGTCACCTGCCGCAGCTCGAGGCTGTGGACCCGGGTGAGCGTGAGCTGCTTGAGCGTCGCCCCCGGCACCCACGAAGTCCGCGACGTACTCCTCGGCCGGCTCGGCCAGGATGGCCTCCGGGGTGTCGTACTGCACGATGCGGGCCCCGACGTCGAAGACCACGATCCGGTCGCCGAGCTTCACCGCCTCGTCGAAGTCGTGGGTGACGAAGAACTCCCACATCGGCGCGTCCCGGCCCGGCGTGCCCGCGATCGGGCACCGCCCGCCGGTCGCGGGGCTCGCCGCCACGACCGGGGTGACGCCCGACGCCGCTCCCGGCGCCGGCTCCGCCGGAGTGGGACGTTGTCACACGGTGCGGACCCCGTCGACCCGGAGGACGCCGCGAAGCCGTGACGGTCAGGGGTCGTCGCGGTCCGTCACCGACCTGCACCTCAGGGCGAGCGGGCGGATCCCCGGCCTCCGCTTGACCCTGACGCGACGTCAGGCCGTTCAGTGGTCCCCGTCAGGGAGGAGGACACCGTGAACGTGGGCGAGGTCGCGGCGCTGGCCGGTGTGACGGTCCGGACGCTGCACCACTACGACCGCATCGGGCTGCTCTCGCCGTCCGGCCGGACGTCCGCGGGCTACCGGCGGTACGCGCCGGCGGACCTCGAGCGGCTGCACCAGGTGCTGGTCTACCGCGAGCTCGGGTTCCCCCTCGAGGAGGTCGCGACCCTGCTCGACGACCCCGCCGCCGACCCGGCCGAGCACCTGCGCCGTCAGCACCGGCTGCTGCTCGACCGGCTGGAGCGGACGCGGGCGATGGTCGCGGCCGTCGAGAAGGAGATGGAGGCGAGGCAGATGGGGATCGCACTGACCCCCGAGGAGCGCTTCGAGGTCTTCGGCGAGCACGACCCGGCGCGGTACGAGGCCGAGGCGGAGGAGCGCTGGGGCGACACCGAGGCGTGGGCGCAGTCCCGGCGGCGCACCCGCGGCTACACCAAGGAGGACTGGGTCCGGATCAAGGCCGAGGGCGAGGACGTCGAGCGGCGCTTCGCCGAGGCGATGCGGGCCGGCGTCCCGGCCGACTCGGCGCCGGCGATGGACGTCGCGGAGGAGCACCGGCAGCAGATCAGCCGGAACTTCTACGACTGCCCGCCGGAGATGCACGCGGGCCTGGGCCGGATGTACGTCGAGGACGAGCGGTTCACCGCCCACTACGAGCGGATCGCCCCGGGTCTGGCGCGGTACGTGAGCACCGCCGTCCAGGCCAACGCCGCCCGCCAGGGCGGCTGAGGAAGGGCCCCCTCCCGGTCGTCGAGACCGCGCGATCTCGGCACCGGACGGCCCCGTCCGGAGGCTCGCCGCGAGCCTGCGAGCGGTGAGGGGGACGGGGCCCTCCTTCAGCCGCGGGGAGCGGTCACCGCGTCGGCGAAGCGGGTGAGCAGGTCGGCGAGGACGGCGACGTCCCGGCCGGTCCAGCCGTCGAGCAGCGCGGCCAGGCGCCCGGTGCGGAAGTCCCGGGAGGCGCTCACCAGCCGGTCCCCGGGGGGGGGGGGGGGCCTGGCCGCGCCCCCCCGGGGGGGGGGGGGGGGGGGGGGGGCGCGCCCCCCCCCCCCCCCCCCCCCCCC
>NZ_JBJGYK010000009.1:0-151466 GCF_054049955.1 Geodermatophilus sp. SYSU D00758 | reverse complement strand
GCGGATCTGGATGCGCTCCTCGATACCGAGGACCGCCGCCTCGGATCCGGCGGTGGGGGGGGGGGGCGGCGGGCGCGGCGCCGCCGCCCCGGCGCGGGGCGCGCCCCCCCCCGCCCCCCCCCCCCCCCGCCCGCCCCCCCCCCCCCCCCCCCCCCCCCGACGAGAGCCAGCGCAGGAAGGCGCTGCGGGGGCGGACGGCGGCGTTGTGCTCCATCCGGGCCCGGACGCCCGGCAGGTCGGTGACCCGCACCCCGCCCGAGCGCTCGATCCGGTGCCGGCCCCGGGAGGCCGGGGTCGACGAGGGGGCCGCGGGAGCCGTGACGGACATGTCTGCTGGTCCTGCCTCTCTCGGCGTCGGGGAGGTCGCCGGGACAGAAGTTAGGTCTGGTGACGCATGTGACTGGAGCGACGCGCCGGGCTGGACGGGCACGTGTTACCCGTCCGTGATGGGGATCGGCGTGCTGGCTACTGTCCGTGCATGCTGCGGATCGGGCTGACCGGTGGGATCGGGTCGGGGAAGAGCACGGTGGCCGGGCTGCTGGCCGCCCGCGGGGCGCAGGTGGTGGACGCCGACGTCCTCGCCCGCGAGGTGGTCGCCCCGGGCACCCCCGGCCTGGCGGCGGTGGCCGCCGAGTTCGGGGACGGGGTCCTCACCGCCGACGGGAACCTGGACCGGCCGGCGCTCGCCGCGCTCGTGTTCGCCGACCCGGCGGCCCGTCAGCGCCTCGACGGCCTCGTGCACCCGCTGGTGCGGGCCCGCGCCGCCGAGCTGGTCGCGGCCGCCCCGCCGGACGCCGTCGTCGTCCAGGACGTACCGCTGCTCGTGGAGACCGGTCAGGCGGCGTCCTACGACCTCGTGCTGGTCGTCGAGGCCGACCTGGCGACCCGGCTGGCCCGGCTGGCCGAGCGCGGTGTGCCGGAGGCCGATGCCCGGGCCCGCATCGCGGCGCAGGCGACCGACGAGCAGCGGCGTGCGGTGGCCGACGTCGTCCTGGACAACAGCGGGTCGCTGGAGGACCTCGCCGCCCAGGTCGACCGGTTCTGGGCCGAGTGCGTCGAGCCCGCGGTGCGGTGACCCCTCGTGCGACGCGGGCAGGCCCCGGGGGACGGCGGGAGGCCCGGGTCTCGGCGACCCGGGCCTCCCGGTGCTGTGGGCGATACTGGGTTCGAACCAGTGACCTCTACCGTGTCAAGGTAGCGCTCTACCACTGAGCCAATCGCCCGACCCGGCCGGTCGGCCGGAGCGCTCCACCGCGTCGGCGGCGCGCCGAGGTGGAGACGGGATTTGAACCCGTGTAGACGGCTTTGCAGGCCGTTGCCTCGCCTCTCGGCCACTCCACCGCACAAGAGCGCCGGTCTCGCGACCAGCGCCCGAGGTCCCGAGCGGACGACGGGATTCGAACCCGCGACCCTCACCTTGGCAAGGTGATGCTCTACCAGCTGAGCCACGTCCGCGTTGCTGTCTTACGGGGAGAACCATACCCGACCCGGCGGCGGGGTCTCGACGGGGGGCCCCCGGGGGGCTCAGCGGGCCCCGGGATCCGCCCCGCCGCCGGACAGCAGGGCGGCCAGCTCGTCGTCGACGGACAGCACGGCGGACTCCTCGCCGCTGGGCACGGCCGCCTCGGTGAGCTGCAGGAAACCGGCCACGGCGGCGCGGGAGACCTCGAACAGCGCCTCGCCGGAGGGTGCGCGCAGGTGCAGGAAGAGGACGTCGCCCGCCGACCGGCACGGCCACAGCCGGACGTCACCCTCCCCGGCCGGCCGCTCGAGGCCGGCCTGCAGCAGGTCCCGGGCCACCAACCAGCAGATGCCCTCGTCACCCTCGATGCCGTCGCCGAACGTGATGCGCACCGCGTACGGGTCGGAGACGTCGTAGCCGAGGACCGCGGGCACCTCCGTCCAGGACTGCGGACCGATCAGGTGGAGGGTCGTGGGGGACGTGTACCCGGGGGTGGAGCGGCTGGCCATGATCCCTGCGCGACCTTCCCTGTCGGACGAGCCCTGCGGTGTGTTCCGCCTGTGGGCACCCTGGATGCCCGTTCTGGACCCGGCTGAACCGCCGACTCTGCCAGTCGCGAACCCGTCATGTGACGATGGGACGCGTGAGCCGTCCGGCACGGCGTCCGGGGGAGGACCCCGGGGACGCCGACCTCCTCCTGCGGATGCGCGCCGGTGACCGGACGGCGGTCGACGACCTCTACGACCGGTACGGCCGGCGGGCCTTCGCGCTGGCCCGGCGGGTCCTCGCCGACGACGTCCTCGCCGAGGACGTGCTGCAGGAGGTCTTCGTCGGCATCTGGCGCGACGCGTCGGCCTTCGACCCCGCGCAGGGCGGCTTCTCCTCGTGGCTGCTGGCGGTGGTGCACCACAAGGCCGTCGACGCCGTCCGCCGCGAGGAGTCCCAGCGCCGCCGCCGGGCGCGGGCCGAGCAGGACCTCGCCCTCGCCCTGCCGGGCAGCGCCCAGGACGTGGAGGACGACGCCTGGCAGCGGCTGGTCTCCGAGCGGGTCCGCGACGCGCTCGGCGCGCTCCCGGACGCCCAGCGCGAGGCGCTGACGCTCGCCTACTACGGCGGGTACACCCAGCGGGAGGTGGCGGCGCTGACCGGCACACCCCTGGGGACGGTGAAGACCCGGATGCTGGCGGGGATGCGGCGGCTGCGGCGGGAGCTCGGCGGCGTGCCGGGCGTCGCCCCCGGGGCGCTCGGCGCCGCTCCCGTCGAGGGGTCGGGCCGGTGACCGGGCCACGGGGTGCCGGGCACCGCGCGGGGGACCACGAGGGGTACGACGAGCTGGCCGTCGGCTGGGCGCTGCACGCGCTGGAGCCGGAGGACGAGGACCGCTTCGGCCTGCACCTGCCCGGCTGCCCGCGCTGCCGGGAGACCGTCGCGGAGGCCACCGAGGTGATGGGGGCACTGTCCGCCGACCTGCCGCAGGCCCGCCCCTCCGAGGCCCTGCGCGCCCGGCTGCGTGCCGCGGTGGACGAGACCGGGCAGCTGCCCCCGGCCCCGGCCGCCGTCCCGCCGCCGGCGCCCCCGTCGCACCCACCGCGGCCGGACGTGCCCGCCGCGCCCGCCGCGGCCGAGGACCCCGGGGCGCCGGAGGGCCCGCGGGCGGCCACCGGCTTCCCCGGTTACCTGCCGGCCCCGCTGCCGGCCGGGCCGCCGCGGCCGGCGCTGCGGACGCCCTGGCGGCGGGTGCTGCCCAACGCGCTGGCCGCGGTCGCCGTGGCGGCCATCCTCGCCCTGGGCACGTGGAACGTGGTGCTCAGCACCGCCCGGGACGACGCCCGGGAGGCCGCCGACCGGCAGGCGGCCGTCGTGGACCAGCTGCTGGTCCCCGGGGAGGCGACCATCACGTCCCTCTCGGGCGACGACGGCGGGCCGCTGGCCACGGTCGTGGCGCGCCCGGACCGCGTCCAGGTGGTCACCCACGGTCTGGAGGTCAACGACGAGGCCGCCCAGACCTACGTCGTGTGGGGGATGGGGGAGGGCGACCCCCGCCCGCTGGGGACGTTCGACGTGGTCACACCACGGATGGACCTGCACACCGTAGGCTCGGCGTCGACCGGCCTCGACGCCTTTCCCGAGTACGGGATCAGCCTCGAGCCCGGTCGGCAGGCTCCGTCGGACCCGACGGGGATCGTCGCGACCGGGCAGGTGACCAGCTGAGCGCACCGGAGACCGAGGTGCCCCCCGTGCGGGAGCGCCGTCCCCACCAGACCGCCGAGCAGCTGCGCGAGCGGTTCGACGAGGACGGCATCCGCAGCCTGCGCGAGCGGGTCGCCGGCACGCGCTGGCGGCGGCGGCTGGCCGCCCGGCGGGCGCTGGACCACGCCTACCGCGTGGGTGTGGGGGTCGTCGGCGGCCTGGTCGTCGCGCTCGGGCTCGTCACGATCCCGCTGCCCGGCCCGGGCTGGCTCACGGTCATCGCCGGCCTGTTCGTCCTGGCGTCGGAGTTCTTCTGGGCTGAGCGGCTGCTCGACTTCACCCGGCGGCACGTGCGGTCCTGGACCGAGTGGCTCGGCCGGCAGCCGGCCTGGGTCCGCATGGCGGTCGGTGCGGGGACCGCGGCCTTCGTCTACGGCGTCCTGGTGGTCACCCTCCACCTGACCGGCGTGCCGGACTGGGTGCCGGGGTGGGTGCCGCTCTGGCGGTGAGCGTCTGGCACAATGGGAGACGCAGCCGGGCGATTGGCTCAGTGGTAGAGCGCTTCGTTCACACCGAAGAGGTCACTGGTTCGAACCCAGTATCGCCCACCGCACCGGGAGGCCCGGGTCGCCGAGACCCGGGCCTCCCGGCGTCTGCGGGCGGCGCCGCGCCGTGCGGGGGAGGATGGACGGCGATGGCCCTCGACCGCGCCGCCCGGCTCGCCGCCGCCGAGCGGGACGGCCCCACCTGCATCTGGTGCGGCCGGGAGCTGACCGGGCCGGTGGCGCCCACCACCGAGCACGTCGTGCCGCGGGTCAAGGGCGGCCCGTCGTGGCTGGAGAACGAGGTCGCCGCCTGCCGGCGGTGCAACGCCGCGCGCGGGCACACGGCGCCGGTGGAGTGGCTCGAGGAGTGCACCCGGCGGGGCTGGGCCCCCGACGAGGCGCGGCTGGGCCGCGTGCTGGCCGACCTCGCGGCCGCCATCGCCGAGCGCGGCGGGCAGCGGCGCGCCCGGCCCTACCTCGACGCACAGCTGCGCCGACTGCGCCGCCGCGGCCCGGCCGCCGCCGGTGCGTAGCGTGGCCACCATGCAGGCGGGCACGGTCGAGCAGGTCGTCGTCTACCCGGTCAAGTCGCTGGCGGGCAGCAGCCGGCCGGCCGCCGAGGTGGGACCCGACGGGCTGGCCGGCGACCGCGCGTGGATCCCCGTCGACGCGGCCAGCGGGGCCGCGCTGCGGGCCCGCGACGTCAGGGGTCTGCGCGACCTGGCCCCCTCCGGCGACCCGGACCGCGACGCGGCCGCGCTCACCGGTCTCGCCGGCGCACCGGTCCGGCTCGAGCCGCGGACCGGGCCCGCGGGTGCCGCCGTCCACCTGGTGTCCCGGCGGGCACTGGAGCTCGCCGCGGCCGGTGAGGTGCCCGAGGGCTGCGCCGCCGAGAACCCCCGCGCCAACCTGGTGCTGGCCCTGGGGGCCGGCGGCGACGAGCGGGCCTGGGTCGGCCGGAGGTTGCGCGTCGGCGGCGCGCTGCTCGAGGTGAGCCGGTTGCCCAAGCACTGCCTGGGCGTCTACGCCGAGGTGCTGCGGCCGGGCACCGTGGCCGTCGGCGACCCGGTCGTGGTCGAGGACGCCGGGGCGGCGGTCGTCCCGGGGTGAGGGGCGCCGCGCACTAGGCTCGGGGGGTCCGTCTCGCCGTCCCCAGGAGCGCTCTCGTGTCCACCCCGCCCCCGTCCACCGCCGCCGCGCCCGTCCGGGTGCCGGCCGGGACCACGGCGCAGCAGGCGCTCAAGGACGCGGGGGTGCCGCTCAAGGGCGCCGACGGCGCGGTGGTGGTGCGCGACCTGGTCACCGGCGAGCTCCGGGACCTCGCCTGGGCGCCGGAGGCCGAGGCCGAGGTCGAGCCGGTGCCGGCCGCCAGCCCCGACGGGCGGGCGGTGATCCGGCACTCGACCGCGCACGTCCTGGCCCAGGCCGTGCAGGACCTCTTCCCCGGCACCCGGCTGGGCATCGGCCCGCCGGTGGAGAACGGGTTCTACTACGACTTCGACCCCGAGCGGCCCTTCACCCCCGACGACCTGCGGGCGCTGGAGAAGCGCATGCAGGAGATCGTCAGGGCCGGCCAGCGGTTCTCCCGGCGGGAGATCGCCGACGCCGACGCCGAGGCCGAGCTCGCGCACGAGCCGTACAAGCTGGAGCTGATCGGGCTCAAGGGGGGTGCCGGGGAGGCGGCCGAGGGCGCCGACGTCGAGGTCGGCGGCGCCTCGCTCACCATGTACGACAACCTCGATGCGCGCACCGGCGAGCGGGTCTGGACCGACCTGTGCCGCGGCCCGCACGTGCCCCGCACCAGCAGCATCCCGGCGTTCAGCCTCACCCGCTCCGCGGCGGCCTACTGGCGCGGCAGCGAGAAGAACCCGCAGCTGCAGCGGGTGTACGGCACCGCGTGGGAGAGCCGGGAGGCGCACAAGGCGTACCTGGAGCAGGTCGCCGAGGCCGAGCGGCGCGACCACCGCCGGCTGGGCGCCGAGCTGGACCTGTTCAGCTTCCCCGACGAGATCGGCTCCGGGCTGGCGGTGTTCCACCCCAAGGGCGGCGTCATCCGCCGGGAGCTGGAGGACTACAGCCGGCGGCGGCACGAGGAGGCCGGCTACTCCTTCGTCAACACCCCGCACATCACCAAGGGGCAGCTGTTCGAGACCTCCGGCCACCTGCAGTGGTACGCGGAGGGCATGTACCCGGCGATGCACCTCGACGAGGAGCGCGACGCCGACGGGAACGTGCGGCGGCAGGGGCAGGACTACCACCTCAAGCCGATGAACTGCCCCATGCACAACCTGGTCTTCCGCTCGCGCGGCCGCTCGTACAAGGAGCTGCCGCTGCGGCTGTTCGAGTTCGGCACGGTGTACCGCTACGAGAAGTCCGGCGTGGTGCACGGCCTCACCCGGGCCCGCGGGTTCACCCAGGACGACGCGCACATCTACTGCACCCCGGAGCAGATGCAGGGCGAGATCCGCTCGCTGCTGCAGTTCGTGCTCGACCTGCTGGCCGACTACGGGCTCTCCGACTTCTACCTGGAGCTGTCCACCCGGGACCCGGAGAAGTCGATCGGCAGCGACGAGGACTGGCAGCGGGCGACCGACGCGCTGCGGGAGGCGGCCGAGGCCAGCGGTCTGGAGCTGGTCCTCGACCCGGGCGGCGCGGCGTTCTACGCGCCGAAGATCTCCGTGCAGGCGCGCGACGCGATCGGCCGCACCTGGCAGATGTCGACCATCCAGGTCGACCTGATGCTGCCGGAGCGCTTCGACCTCGAGTACACCGCCGCCGACGGCAGCCGGCAGCGGCCGGTGATGATCCACCGCGCCCTGTTCGGCTCCATCGAGCGCTTCTTCGGCGTGCTCACCGAGCACTACGCCGGCGCCTTCCCGGCCTGGCTGGCGCCGGTGCAGGTGGTCGGCATCCCGGTCACCGACGAGCAGGTGCCCTACCTGCGCGACGTCGCGCTCCAGCTGCGGTCGCGGGGCATCCGGGTGGAGGTCGACGACTCCGACGACCGGATGCAGAAGAAGATCCGCACCGCCAGCAAGCAGAAGGTGCCCTTCGTCCTCATCGCCGGGGCCACCGACGCCGAGGCCGGCGCGGTCTCCTTCCGGTTCCGCGACGGCAGCCAGCACAACGGCGTCCCGGTGACCGACGCCGTCGAGGCGGTGGCGCGCTGGGTCGCCGGGCGGCGCAACACCGATCCCACCGCCGAGGCGCTGGGGGCGCGATGACCGGGCCGGGGGAGAGCTACCGCGTCGACGTCCCCAGCGACGACGGGGGCCCGGCCGCGGTCTTCGAGCACCTGTGGACGCCGTACCGGATGGCCTACATCCGCGGGGAGAACAAGCCCACGGGGGCGCACGACTGCCCGTTCTGCCTCATCCCGCGGATGGACGACGAGGAGGGGCTGGTCGTCGCCCGCGGCCGACGGGTCTTCGCCGTCCTCAACCTGTACCCGTACAACGCCGGCCACGTGATGCTGGTCCCGTACCGGCACGTGCCCGACTACACCGACCTGACCACCGACGAGGTCGCCGAGCTCGGCGAGTTCACCCAGACCGCCATGCGGGTGGTCCGGGCGGTCTCGGGGGCGCACGGGTTCAACATCGGGATGAACCAGGGGTCGGTCGCCGGCGCCGGGATCGCCGACCACCTGCACCAGCACGCCGTCCCGCGATGGGGTGGCGACACGAACTTCATGCCGGTCATCGGCCTGACCCGGGTGCTGCCGCAGGTGCTCCGGGAGACGCGGGCGCTGCTCGCGGCCTCCTGGCCGTCCGGCGACGGGCCGGCGCGGGAGGCCTGACGTGCTCGGCGGGAACGCGCGCGCCGCGGTCGGCCGGTTCTGGGCGCCGGTGGCCGCGCGGCTGCTGCGCCTGGGCGTCACCGCCGACACCGTGACCGTCACCGGGACGCTCGGTGCCATCGCCGGATCGGTGCTGCTCATCGCCACGGGGCAGCTGTTCTGGGGCGCCTTCACCGTGACCCTGTTCGTGCTGCTGGACATGCTCGACGGCGCGCTGGCCCGGGCCCGGGGCGGGGGGTCGCTGTTCGGCGCGGTGCTCGACTCCACCGGCGACCGGGCCGCGGACGCCGCCGTCTTCGGCGCGCTGGTCTGGTGGTTCTCGGGCGCGGGGGACGACCGGCTGCTCGTGCTGCTGGCCCTGCTGTGCCTGGTGCTGGGGGTGCTCACCTCCTACGTGAAGGCCCGCGCCGAGGGGCTCGGCCTGACCTGCGACGTCGGCGTCGTCGAGCGCACCGAGCGGCTCATCCTCGTGCTCACCGGCACCGGCTTCGCCGGCCTCGGCATCCCCTACGCCCTGCACGTGGCGCTGTGGCTGCTGCTGGTCGGCAGCGCGGTCACCGTCGGCCAGCGGTTCGCCGCCGTCCGCCGCCAGTCGCGCGGCCGGCCCCTGCCGGCCGCGCCGTCGCCCCCGCCGGGCAGCCCCACGTGAGGGGGCCGGCGTCCCCGCCGGCCGCGCCGGCGCCGGTGCTGCCCGCCCCGGCGCCCGGGCGGCGCGCCCGCGCGGCGGCGCGGGCGACCGACCTGGGCTACGCCGCCGGCTGGCGCGCCGTCCGGCTGCTCCCCGAGCCGGTGGCGGTCGCGGCGTTCGACGCCGGCGCCCGCTGGGCGGCCGCGCGGGACGGCCGGGCGGTGCGCCAGCTGCGCGCCAACCTGCGGGTGGTCACCGGCGGCCGGCTGGACGACGCCGCCCTCGACGACCTCACCCTCCGCGGGCTGCGGTCCTACGCCCGGTACTGGCAGGAGGCGTTCCGGCTGCCCTCGCTGGGCCCCGCGCGGATCCTCCGCGACACCGTCGCCTCGGGCGTCGAGCACTTCGAGGCGGCCCGGGCGGCCGGCCGCCCCGTCGTCGTGGCCCTGCCGCACAGCGGCAACTGGGACGCCGCCGGCGTGTGGTTCGTCGACTGGCTGGGCGGCCCGTTCATGACCGTGGTCGAGCGGCTGCAGCCGGAGTCGCTCTACCGCCGGTTCCTGGCCTACCGCGAGTCGCTGGGCATGCGGGTGACCCCCCTCACGGGCGGCCCGCGGCCCGGCTCCGCGGTGCTCCAGGAGTGGCTGGGCGCCGGCCGCTCGGTGTGCCTGCTCGTCGACCGCGACCTCTCCGCGGGCGGGGTGCCGGTCCGGTTCTTCGGCCACGGCACCACGATGCCCGGCGGGCCGGCGCTGCTGGCCGCGCGCACGGGGGCCGCGCTGCACCCGGCCGTCTGCCAGTTCGACGGCCGCGGCTGGCGGTTCGTGGTGCACCCCGAGGTCCCGGTCGCCGGGGAGGGCCGGCTGCGCGACCGGGTCGCGCGGGCGACCCAGGACGTCGCCGACGCCTTCGCGGCGACGATCGCCCGCCGGCCCGAGGACTGGCACGTGCCGGGCCGGATCTGGGCGGACGTCCCGCCGGACCCCGCGGGGCGCGCCTGATGCGCATCGGCCTGGTCTGCCCCTACCAGTGGGACGTCCCCGGCGGCGTGCAGTACCACGTCCGCGACCTCGCCCAGACGCTGCGCGGGATGGGGCACCACGTGGAGGTGCTCACCCCGGCCGAGCGCGAGGAGTCCCTGCCGCCGCAGCACGTGACCTGGGCGGGGCGGACCGTCCCGGTCCCGTACAACGGCTCGATGGCCAGCGTGCAGTTCGGCCCGGTGTCGGCCACGCGGGTGCGCCGGTGGCTGCGCGAGGGGCACTTCGACGTCGTGCACGTGCACGACCCGGCCCCGCCGTCGATCGGCCTGCTGGTCTGCATGATCGCCGACGGGCCCATCGTGGCCACCTTCCACGCCGCGACCACCCGCTCGAAGTGGCTCGCCGCGTGGGGGCCGGTGATCCGGCCGTGGCTGGAGAAGATCAGCGGCCGGATCGCGGTCTCCGACTTCGCCCGGCGGGTCCAGGTCGAGCACCTCGGCGGGGACGCGGTGATCATCCCCAACGGCGTGCACGTCGGCGCCTTCGCCTCCGGGCCGACGCTGCCGGGGCACGCCCGCGGCGTGGACGGGCCGACCATCGGCTTCCTCGGCCGCTACGACGAGCCGCGCAAGGGGCTGCCGGTGCTGCTGGAGGCCATGCCGGCCGTCGTCCGCCGGCACCCCGGCGCGCGGCTGCTCATCGCCGGCCGGGGGGACCCCGACGAGGTGCGCGACCTCGTCCCCGACGACCTGCGCCCCCACGTGGCGCTGCTCGGCGAGCTCAGCGAGGCCGACAAGGGGGCGTTCCTGCGCTCGGTCGACGTCTACTGCGCGCCCAACCTGCTGGGCGAGTCCTTCGGGATCATCCTCATCGAGGCCCTCGCCGCGCGCGCCCCCATCGTCGCCAGCGACCTCGACGCCTTCGCCCAGGTCCTCGAGGACGGCGCGGCCGGTGTGCTGGTCCGCCGCGGCGACCCCCGGGCGCTGGCCCTGGCGCTCGGCGACCTGCTGGCCGACCCGGCGCGGCGCGCCGCCCTCGCCGCGACCGGGGCGCGGGTGGCCGCCGGGTACGACTGGTCGGTGATCGCGCAGCGGGTGCTGGCCGTGTACGAGACCGTCGTCCTCCCCGGGGCCGGGGCGGTCACCGCCGCGGAGGACGACGCGCTGCCGGGCCTGACGGCCGACGACGACGAACCCGCGACGGCCCGCGCGCGGGCGGCACTGCGCCGGTGGGTGGACCGCTAGCCTGAGCCGTCGTGACGACCGACGCCTGGCTGCTGCTCGCCGCCCTGGTCGTCGTCCTCCTCCTGGCTGCCTGGACGACCTGGACGCTGACCCGGCTGCGCCGCCTCGAGGCGCGGGTGGACCGCGCCTGGATCGCCCTGGACGCCCAGCTGGCGCGGCGCACCTCGCTGGCCGCCGAGCTCGCCCGCGAGCACGCGGCGGCGCTCGGGGATGAGCGGGCCGCGCGGCTGGCCGCGGCCGCCGCCGAGGCCCGCCGCCCCCGGAGCGGGGACCGGGAGCTGGCCGAGAACGCGCTGGGCCGCCGGCTGCGGGAGCTGCCCGCCGACCTGCCGGTGCCGGCCGCGCTCCGGGCCGACCTGGAGGGCACCGCCACCCGCATCGGCCTGGCCCGGCGCTTCTACAACGACGCGGTCCGCGACACCCACCTGCTGCGCCAGCGCCGGCTGCCCTGGCTCATGCGGCTGCACGCCTCGCGGCCGATGCCGCGCTTCTTCGACATCGAGGACGGCCTGGAGGAGGTCACCAGCGCCACCGGCGCCGGCCGGTCCCGGTCCTGACCGGCCGTACCATCGCGGGCACCCACCCCCGACCCGAGGCAGCGACCCGTGAGCGAGCACGACCCGACCCCCCCGGCCGAGCAGGCCCGGACGACCACCGGCACCGACCGCGTGAAGCGCGGCATGGCCGAGCAGCTCAAGGGCGGCGTCATCATGGACGTCGTCACCCCCGAGCAGGCGAGGATCGCCGAGGACGCCGGCGCCGTCGCCGTCATGGCCCTGGAGCGGGTGCCGGCCGACATCCGGGCCCAGGGCGGGATCGCCCGCATGAGCGACCCGGACATGATCGACGGCATCATCTCCGCGGTCTCCATCCCGGTCATGGCCAAGGCCCGCATCGGGCACTTCGTCGAGGCCCGGGTGCTGCAGAGCCTCGGCGTGGACTACGTCGACGAGTCGGAGGTGCTCACCCCCGCCGACGAGGCCCACCACATCGACAAGCGGGCCTTCACCGTGCCGTTCGTCTGCGGCGCGACGGACCTGGGCGAGGCGCTGCGCCGGATCGCCGAGGGGGCGGCGATGATCCGCTCCAAGGGGGAGGCCGGCACCGGCAACGTGGTCGAGGCCACCCGGCACATGCGGGCCATCCGCGCCGGCATCCGGCGGCTGGGCACCCTCGACGAGACCGAGCTGTTCGTCGCGGCCAAGGAGCTGCGCGCCCCGTACGACCTCGTCGCCGAGGTGGCGCGGCTCGGGGAGCTGCCGGTGGTGCTGTTCACCGCCGGCGGCATCGCCACCCCGGCCGACGCGGCCATGATGATGCAGCTGGGCGCCCAGGGCGTGTTCGTCGGCTCGGGCATCTTCAAGTCCGGGGACCCGGCCCGGCGTGCCGCGGCGATCGTGCAGGCCACCACCTTCCACGACGACCCCGACGTGATCGCGAAGGTCTCCCGCGGGCTCGGCGAGCCCATGGTGGGGATCAACGTCTCGACCCTCCCCGACAGCGAGCGGTACGCCACCCGCGGCTGGTGAGAGCGCCCCCGTGACCGCGCAGCAGGAGCGGACGGCGTCCCGCCCCGCCGGTGCCCGGCCCCCCGCGGGCCGGCGCATCGGCGGGGTCGACCTCGCCCGCGGCCTGGCCGTGCTGGGCATGTTCGGCGCCCACATGGGGGTCGGCCGGCTCACCGAGCTCTCCTGGTCGCCGGGGACCTGGCCGGCCGTCGTCGACGGACGGCCCTCCATCCTGTTCGCGGTCCTGGCCGGGCTGTCGGTGGCGCTCATCTCGGGCCGGGACCGGCCCGTGGACGGCGACGACCTGGTCCGCGCGCGGCTGCGGGTGCTGGTGCGCGCGGCGTGGGTCTTCCTGATCGGCGGCCTGCTCGAGCTCCTCGACACCTTCGTCGCGGTGATCCTCGTCGTCTACGCGGTGCTGTTCGTGCTGGCCGTGCCGTTCCTGCGCTGGCCGCCGGCCCGGCTGTTCGGGCTGGCCGCCGTGCTCGCGGTCGCGACGCCGGTGGCCGACCTGCTGCTCGGCCAGTGGGTGACCGACAACGCCGACGCCGACCAGCCCTTCGCCCGGCTGGTGCTCACCGGGACCTATCCCGCGCTCATCTGGTGGACCTTCGTGCTCGTGGGCCTCGGGGTCGGCCGTCTGGACCTCACCGCGTCGCGGACCCGCGCCCGGCTGGTGCTCGCCGGCGTCGCCCTGGCGTTCACCGGCTACAGCGGCGGACGGGTGACCACCCTGGCGCTGGCGGACGGGCAGCCCTCGGCCGGTCCGGAGGACGGGTTCGACGCCCTGGGGGAGTGGGACCCCGCCTGGCTCAGCGGCGCGGCGCCGCACAGCGGGACGACGTTCGAGGTGGTCGGCTCGACCGGGGTCGCGCTCGCGGTCATCGGCGTGTGCCTCGTGCTGGCCGACCTCCTGCCCCGGCTGGTGTACCCCCTGGCCTCGGTGGGGGCCCTGGCGCTGACCGTCTACAGCGCGCACCTCGTGGCCCTCGCCTGGCTGGACCCCGGGTTCCCCGCCGGGACGGGCCTGTGGCTGTGGTTCTGCGCGGTGGCCGCGGTCGGGGCCACCGCCTGGCGGCGGCTCCTGGGCGCCGGTCCGCTGGAGCGGCTGCTCACCTGGAGCTCCACGCGGGCGGCCGGGGGGCGCGCCCCGGCGGGCGCCGTCCCGTAGGTCGGCGCCTCGTCGGCCGGGTGCCCGTCGACCGGGCCCTCGTAGATTGGTCCCTCGTGCACAGGGATCCGGTGGTGGGCGTGCTGGCGCTGCAGGGCGACGTCCGCGAGCACCTCGCCGCGCTCCGCGAGCAGGGCGCGGCAGCCGTGCCGGTCCGCCGGCCCGAGGAGCTCGCGGCCGTCGACGGGCTGGTGCTGCCCGGCGGGGAGTCCACGACGATCGCCAAGCTCGCCGCCCGGACCGGGCTGCTGGAGCCGCTGCACCGCGCGGTCGCGGCCGGGTTGCCGGTGTACGGCTCCTGCGCCGGGATGATCCTGCTCGCCGACCGGCTGCTCGACGCCCCCGCCGACCAGATCACCGTCGGCGGGCTGGACGCGACCGTCCGGCGCAACGCCTTCGGCCGCCAGGTCGACTCGTTCGAGGCCGACCTGGGGCTCGAGGGCCTGCCGGGCGGCCCGCTGCGGGCGGTCTTCATCCGCGCGCCCTGGGTGGAGCAGGCCGGTCCGGGGGTGCAGGTCCTCGCGCGGGTCGTGGGCGGACCGGCCGACGGTAGGATCGTCGCCGTCCGCCAGGGGGACCTGGTGGCCACCAGCTTCCACCCCGAGCTGACCGGGGACCGCCGGGTGCACGCGCTGTTCGTGCAGATCGTCAGAGCCCACCTGGCCGAGAGGACCGGCGTGCACGCCGGGAACGAGGAGGTACCAGCGTGAGCGAGCTCGCGAGCTCACCGATGAGCAGAGCAGCGGGGCCGCGAACGCGGCCGACGAGCGCCAGCGAGGAGGACTCGTGAGCGAGCTCGCGAGCTCACCGATGAGCAGAGCAGCGGGGCCGCGAACGCGGCCGACGAGCGCCAGCGAGGAGGACTCGTGAGCGGCCACTCCAAGTGGGCGACGACGAAGCACAAGAAGGCCGCGATCGACGCCAAGCGCGGCAAGCTCTTCGCCAAGCTGATCAAGAACGTCGAGGTCGCCGCGCGCGTGGGCGGGGGTGACCCGGCCGGCAACCCGACGCTCTACGACGCCATCCAGAAGGCGAAGAAGTCCTCGGTCCCGAACGACAACATCGACCGGGCGGTGAAGCGCGGCGCCGGTCTGGAGGCCGGCGGCGCCGACTGGCAGACGATCATGTACGAGGGCTACGCCGCCGGGGGCGTGGCGGTCCTCGTCGAGTGCCTCACCGACAACCGCAACCGGGCCGCCTCGGAGGTCCGGACGGCGATGACCCGCAACGGCGGCTCGATGGCCGACCCGGGCTCGGTGTCCTACCTGTTCTCCCGCAAGGGCGTCGTCGTCGTGCCCAAGGCCGACGGCGTCGACGAGGACACCGTCCTCATGGCGGTGCTCGAGGCCGGCGCGGAGGAGGTCCGGGACCAGGGTGACTCCTTCGAGGTGGTCAGCGAGCCGGGGGACCTCGTCGCCGTGCGCACGGCGCTGCAGGACGCCGGCGTCGACTACGACTCGGCGGACGCGGCGTTCGTGCCCAGCACGACCATCGAGCTCGACGAGGAGGCCGCCGGCAAGGTGTTCCGGCTGATCGACGCGCTCGAGGACTGCGACGACGTGCAGAACGTCTACGCCAACTACGACGTCTCCGACGAGGTGCTCGAGAAGGTCGGCTGACCGCCGGTCCCCGCGCGCACCGGCGAGCGAGGTCGAGCGCGGGCGGCGCCTCCTCCGCGGCACGATGCGGCGTGTTCCGCCGCCCGCGCGTCGGCGGCGCCGGTTACCGTTGCCTCGAACACCAGTTCGGCCGACGGCAGGGGGCGCGTCCATGCGGGTGCTCGGCATCGACCCGGGCCTCACCCGGTGCGGGTGGGGGGTGGTCGACGGCCGCCCCGGCAGCCGACCGGTGGCCGTGGGGGTGGGCGTCGTCCGCACCGCCGCGGAGCTGGACCTCGAGCTGCGGCTGCTGGAGCTGCACACCGCGGTGACCGCGCTGCTGCGCGAGCACCGGCCGGACGTGGTGGCCATCGAGCGGGTGTTCACCCAGAACAACAAGGGCACCGCGACCGGCACCGCCCAGGCGGCGGGGGTGGCCGCGCTGGCCGCGGCGCAGGCCGACCGCCCGGTGGCCTGGCACACGCCCAGCGAGGTCAAGGCGGCGATCTCCGGCAGCGGCCGGGCCGACAAGGAGCAGGTCACCCTCATGGTCACGCGCGTGCTCGGGCTGGCCTCGCCGCCCAAGCCGGCCGACGCCGCCGACGCCCTGGCGCTGGCGGTCTGCCACGCCTGGCGGGGGCCGGCGCAGCAGCGGCTGCGGGTGGCGGCGCTGGCCGGCGGGATCGGTGCCCCGGTGCGCACGACCACGCTGCCGCGCTGGACGGGAGGACGACGGTGATCACATCGCGGACCGGCGTGCCTCGCGTCGGGCGAGGGCCGCGGGCCACGGGAGGACGACGGTGATCGCGAGCGTGAACGGCCGGGTGGCGGCGGTGTCGCCGGACGGCGCGGTGGTGGAGGTCGGCGGGGTCGGCCTGGCGGTGCAGTGCACCCCGGGCACGATCGCCCGGCTCCAGGTCGGGGAGCCGGCCCGGCTGGCCACCAGCCTGGTGGTCCGGGAGGACTCCCTCACCCTCTACGGCTTCGCCGACGACGACGAGCGGCAGTTGTTCGAGCTGCTGCAGACCGCCAACGGGGTCGGCCCCCGGCTGGCCCAGGCGGTCCTGGCCATCCACCCGCCGCGCGAGGTGCGCCGCGCGGTCTCGACGGGCGACGTGAAGGCGCTCATGCAGGTGCCCGGGATCGGCAAGAAGGGCGCGGAGCGGCTGATCCTGGAGCTGCGCGACCGCCTCGGCGCCACCACGGCGGACACCGCGCTCGATGGGCCGGTCCCGCCGGCGGGCGGGGGGCCGGTGACCCCGGTGGCGCCCTGGCGGGACCAGCTCACCAGCGCGCTCGTCGGCCTGGGCTGGACCAGCAGGGAGGCCGAGGCCGCGGTCGCCCAGCTGGCCCCGGTCGCCGACGAGCAGCTCGCCGCCACCGGTGCGGTCGAGGTCGCCGTCCTCCTGCGGCAGGCCCTGCGCCTGCTGGGCCGGTCGTGAGCAGCCCCTTCGACCGGGGGCTCCCGGCGGCCGAGGCCGGCCCCGGGCGCGGCCGGGACGACGCCGTGGACCCGCGGGCCGGCGACGAGGAGCGGGTGGTCGAGTCGGCGCTGCGCCCGCACTCGCTGGCCGACTTCATCGGCCAGCCCAAGGTGGCCCGCCAGCTGGACCTCGTCCTGGAGGGCGCCAAGCGGCGCGGCCGGCCGCCGGACCACGTGCTGCTCTCGGGCCCGCCCGGGCTGGGCAAGACCAGCCTGGCGCTCATCATCGGCTCCGAGCTCGGCACCTCGGTGAAGATCACCAGCGGCCCGGCGATCGAACGCTCCGGTGACCTCGCCGCGATGCTGTCCAACCTCGGCCCCGGCGACGTCCTGTTCATCGACGAGATCCACCGCATCGCCCGGCCCGCCGAGGAGCTGCTGTACATGGCGATGGAGGACTTCCGGGTCGACGTCGTCGTCGGCAAGGGACCGGGCGCGACCGCCATCCCCCTGGAGATCAACCCGTTCACGCTGGTCGGCGCCACGACCCGCGCGGGCCTGCTCACCGGCCCGCTGCGGGACCGCTTCGGCTTCGTCGGCCAGATGGAGTTCTACGAGCCCGCCGAGCTGCAGCAGGTGCTCGCCCGCAGCGCCGACCTGCTCGGCGTCGAGCTGACCGAGGAGGGGTCGGCGGAGATCGCCGGCCGGTCCCGGGGGACGCCGCGCATCGCCAACCGGCTGCTGCGGCGGGTGCGCGACTACGCCGAGGTGCGCGCCGACGGGCGGGTCACCCTCGAGGTGGCCCGGGCCGCGCTGGCGCTCTACGACGTCGACCACCTCGGGCTGGACCGGCTGGACCGCGCGGTCCTGGAGGCGCTGGTCATGCGCTTCGGCGGGGGGCCGGTCGGGGTCGCGACGCTGGCCGTCGCGGTGGGGGAGGAGCCGCACACCGTCGAGGAGGTGTGCGAGCCGTTCCTCGTGCGGGCGGGGCTGCTCGCGCGCACGCCCCGCGGGCGGGTCGCCACCGAGGCGGCGTGGGCGCACCTGGGCCAGCCGCTGCCCCGGGGCGGCATCCCCCTCGGGCGGGTCACAGCAGACCCGCAGGCCGCAGGGTCGTCGTCAGAGACCCTCTTCGACGCATAGACTGTCCGGCGCTGGCGCGCAAACCCGCCCGCGCCGTGGCCGTGCGCCGACCGCCGGCGAGCTCGCCCGGCCGGACGTCCGCGTCGCAGCCGACGCACCCGAGCGGTCCCGTCCCGGGCCGCACCCACCGCGGGCCCCCCGCCGCGCGGTAGAGAGGCACATCAGTCGTGGAGCAGTTCTTCCCGCTCGTCCTGCTGGCCCTGGCCTTCGTGCTGCTCATCGTGCTGCCGGCGCGGCAGCGCCGGCGGATGCAGGCGCAGGCCCAGGCGATGCAGGAGTCGCTGACCGTGGGCACCCCGGTCATGACCACGGCCGGGCTGCACGGCACCGTCGCGGCCCTCGGCGAGGGCACGGTCGACCTCGAGATCGCCCCGGGTGTGGTCGTGACCTTCCAGCGGCAGGCCATCCTCGAGGTCCGGACCCCGGCCACCGGGTCCGGGCCCGCGGTGCCCGGTGACGACGCCCCGGGGACCGCCGACGGCGGCTCCTCGGCCGCCCGCTGACGGGGCCCCCGTGGCCCGCCGCGAGTTCCCCGCGCGCCGGTACTTCGGCGCCTTCGTCCTGATCGTGGCCGTCCTGTACGGCCTCATCTTCCTCACCGGTGACACCCGCACCCCGCAGCTGGGGCTGGACCTGCGGGGCGGGACGACCGTCACCCTGACCGCGACCACCCCCGACGGGCAGGCGCCGGCCCCCGAGGACCTCGAGCTGGCCCGGCGGATCATCGAGCAGCGGGTCAACGGCCTCGGCGTCGCCGAGGCCTCGGTGGTCACCGAGGGCGACTCGAACATCGTCATCTCGGTGCCCGGGGAGGAGGGCGACGAGGCGCGCGAGGTCGGGCAGACCGCCCAGCTGCGCTTCCGGCCGGTCGTCCAGGGCCCCGAGCCGGCCACCCCGGCCGCCGAGCCCACCGACGCCGCCGAGCCCACCGACGCCGCCGAGCCCACCGACCCGGCCGCCGCCACCGACGGGGCGGTCGAGGACCCGGCGCTGCCGGACCCGGGCGCGCCGCCGGTCACCCAGGAGGAGGCCGCGGCCCAGTACGCGACCCTCACCTGCGACCCCGAGGACGCCAGCCCCGACGTCGCGCAGCCGGAGAGCTACATCGCCGCCTGCACCGAGGACGGCACGGCCAAGTACCTGCTCGGCCCGGCCATCCTCGAGGGCACCGACATCACCGACGCCCAGGCCGGCACGCAGCAGGCCACCGGCGAGTGGGTCGTGCTGCTCGACTTCAACTCCACGGGGGAGAACATCTGGGCCGCCTACACCGCGGCCAACGTCGGGTCCAACGTCGCCTTCACCCTCGACGGGCGGGTGATCTCCGCGCCGACCATCCAGGGCGCGATCACCAGCAACCCGACCACGATCACCGGCTCCTTCGACCAGGAGACGGCCGAGGAGCTGGCCAACCAGCTGCGCTACGGCGCGCTGCCGCTGACCTTCACCCAGGCCACCGCGCAGTCCATCTCGACGGAGCTGGGCGCCGAGCAGCTGCGGGCCGGGCTCATCGCGGGCGCGATCGGCATCGGGCTGGTGTTCGTCTACGCGCTGCTGTACTACCGGCTGCTCGGCCTGGTGATGATCGCCAGCCTGGTGCTCTCGGCGGTCGTCGTCTACGCCGTCCTCGTGCTGCTGGGCCGGCAGATCGGCTTCACGCTGAGCCTGGCCGGCATCGCCGGGTTCATCGTGGCCATCGGCATCACCGCCGACTCCTTCGTCGTCTACTTCGAACGGCTCAAGGACGAGATCCGCGAGGGCCGCACCCTGCGTTCGGCCGTGCCCCGCGCCTGGGTGCGCGCCCGGCGGACGATCCTGTCGGCCGACGCGGTGAGCTTCCTGGCCGCGGCGATCCTCTACGTCCTGGCCATCGGCGACGTGAAGGGCTTCGCCTTCACCCTCGGCATGTCCACCGTGCTGGACCTGGTCGTCGTCTTCCTCTTCACCCACCCGCTGATGGCCGTGCTGGCCCGGTTCCGCGGGTTCGGCGGCAGCCGGTTCTCCGGCCTCGGCCGCAGCCTCGACCGGCCGGCCCGGCCGGCCCGTCCCGGCCGCACGCCCGACCGCGAGCTCGTGGGGGCCGGCCGCACCGCCGGCGCCACGGCCTCCGGCGCCCAGGACAGGAGCCAGGCATGAGCCGCCGCGACCACACCGCCGACGGCCCCACCGACGGCGACCTGCCGGTGGGCACCGCCGCGGACGAGGCGACCGACACCTCCTCGGCCACCGAGGACGCCGCGGCCGCCGCCGACGACGCGGCGCTGGCCGACGCCGGCCTGGCCCCCGAGGGCGCGCGCGGGGCCGGTGCGGGCCGGCGCGCGTCGCTGGCGCACCGCCTCTACAACGGCGAGGCGGGGCTGGACGTCGTCGGCCGCAGCCGGCTGATCTACCGGATCACCGCGGTCGTGGTGCTCCTGTGCATCGCCGCGATGGTCTTCCGCGGGTTCAACTTCGGCATCGACTTCGAGGGCGGCAACAGCCTGCGCCTGCCCGGCACCTCCGAGCAGCTCACCGAGGTGCGGGAGGCGGCGGAGGACGCCGGCGCGTCGGTGGCCAGCGCCCAGGTGGTCGGTGGCAACACGCTGCTGCTGCGCACCGAGGCGCTCGACAACGAGGCCGAGCGCGCCGTCGTCGAGGCGGTCGCAGCGGCCGCGGGGGTCGACGCCTCGCAGGTGAGCCCCGAGGCGGTCAGCGCCGAGTGGGGCCGCGACATCACCGACCAGGCGCTCATCGCCCTGGCGGTCTTCTTCGTCGCCGTCGTGCTCTTCCTCGCGCTCCGGTTCCAGCCGAAGATGGCGGTCGGCGCCATGGCCGCGCTGGTCCACGACATCGTGCTGACCGCCGGCGTGTACGCCCTGGTCGGATTCGAGGTGACCCCCTCCACGGTGATCGGGTTCCTCACCATCCTCGGCTTCTCCCTCTACGACACCGTCGTCGTCTTCGACAAGGTCGACGAGAACACCCGCGGCCTGACCTCGAGCAGCCGCATGACCTGGGGCGAGGCGGCGAACCTCGCGGTCAACCAGACGCTGATGCGCTCGATCAACACGTCGGTGATCGCGCTCCTGCCGGTGGCCGGGCTGCTCTTCGTGGGGGCCGGCCTGCTCGGGGTCGGCACGCTCAAGGACCTCGCCCTGGTGCTGTTCGTCGGCCTGGCGGCCGGCACCTACTCGTCGATCTTCCTGGCCACCCCGATCGTCGCCGACCTCAAGGACCGCGAGCCGGAGGTGCAGGCGCTGCGCCGCCGGGTGCTCGCCCGGCGGTCGTCCCAGGCCCGCCAGGCCGGCCTGCGCCCGGACGCCGGTCGCGCCGTGGTGGGCAGCGCCCGCCGGTCCGGCGGCGCCGCGCAGCGCGGCGGTGGCGTCGCGGTGGCCGAGCGGGACGCCGACCTGGGCCCGGCGCGCGCCGACGTCGTCGTCGAGTCCCCGGAGTCGGTCCGGCCCGAGCCGCGGGGGACGACGGCGCCGCGGCCCGGGGCCCGCCCGCAGGGCACCCGCCGCTCGGGCAGCCGGAAGCGCCGGTGAGCACCTCCCCGGTGGGCGGGCCGGAGCCCGCGGGGACGGCGGACGCCGAGCGCCCGCTCGACGAGCTGATCGCGGCGCTCTCGGTCGACGTGCCCGACTTCCCGAGCCCCGGCGTGGTGTTCCGCGACCTCACCCCGGTCTTCGCCCACCCCGAGGCCTTCCGCCGCATGGTGACCGGCCTGGCCACGCCGACGCTGGTCGACCCGCGCGCCGCCGCGCTGGCCGACGGCCGGGGCGGTCCCGGCTATGACCTGGTCGTGGGGGTCGAGGCCCGCGGTTTCCTGCTGGCGGCGGCCGTGGCGCTGCAGGTCGGCGTCGGCGTCGTCCCGGTGCGCAAGGCGGGCAAGCTCCCGCGGGAGCGGCTGTCGGCCGAGTACACCCTGGAGTACGGGACGGCGACCCTCGAGCTGCACACCGACTCCGTCGTCCCCGGGCAGCGGGTGCTCCTCGTCGACGACGTGCTCGCCACCGGCGGCACGCTCGCGGCGGCGGTCTCGCTGGTCGAGGGCCTCGGCGGGGTGGTCACCGCGGTCTCGGTCGTCGTCGAGCTCACCGCCCTCGGCGGCCGCCAGCGGATGGCCCCGCACGCCGTGCACGCGCTCTGGACCACCTGAGAGGGAGATGACCCCGAGCCCTGCTCGCGGGCAGGTGGGACCCGGCTAGCATGGTGAGGGTCGCACCTCGCCGGCCGAGCAGGAGTCGCCATGGGCCAGGACGCCACGGACGTGGCTGCCGCGCGGCCCGCCGCCCTGCCCGCCGCCCAGCCCGAGAGCGGCTCGCCGCCCGCCGTCCCCGAGGACCGCCGCCCGCTGCCGGCCCGCCCCGCGGTGCGCCGTCCCGACGACGTGTCGGCCGAGCCCCCGGGCGAGGGGGGAGCCGGGGCCCCGCGCCGCCGGGTCCGGGACCGCCTGGCCCGCCGCATCGTCTCCGGGCAGCGCGCCGGCGTGGTCCGGCCGGTGCTCGAGCCGCTGGCGGCGCTGCACCGCCAGAGCCACCCCAAGGCCGACCTGGCGCTGCTCCAGCGGGCCTACGACGTGGCCGAGAGCGCGCACGCCACGCAGAAGCGCAAGAGCGGCGACCCGTACATCACCCACCCGCTGGCCGTGGCCACCGTCCTGGCCGGGCTGGGGATGGACACCACGACGCTGGTCGCCGCGCTGCTGCACGACACCGTCGAGGACACCGGCCAGACGCTGGAGTCGATCACCGAGGCGTTCGGCCCCGAGGTCGCCCACCTCGTCGACGGCGTCACGAAGATCGACAAGGTCAAGCTCGGGGACGCCGCGCAGGCCGAGACGATCCGCAAGATGATCGTCGCGATGGCCCGCGACCCGCGGGTGCTGGTCATCAAGCTCGCCGACCGGCTGCACAACATGCGCACGCTGCGCTTCCTCCCGCCGGAGAAGCAGGAGAAGAAGGCGCGCGAGACGCTGGAGATCCTCGCCCCGCTGGCCCACCGGCTGGGGATGAACACCATCAAGTGGGAGCTCGAGGACCTCGCGTTCGCCACGCTCTACCCCAAGCGCTACGACGAGATCGTCCGGCTGGTCGCCGAGCGGGCGCCCTCCCGGGACACCTACCTGGCCGAGGTCACCGCCGCGGTCACCGAGCAGCTCAAGGCCGCCGGCATCGAGGCCGTCGTCACCGGCCGGCCGAAGCACTACTACTCGATCTACCAGAAGATGATCGTCCGCGGCCGGGACTTCACCGACATCTGGGACCTCGTCGGCATCCGCATCCTGGTCGACAGCGTGCGGGACTGCTACGCGGCGCTGGGCATCATGCACGCGCACTGGCAGCCGGTGCCGGGGCGGTTCAAGGACTTCGTGGCGATGCCGAAGTTCAACATGTACCAGTCGCTGCACACGACGGTCATCGGCCCGCAGGGCAAGCCGGTCGAGCTGCAGATCCGCACGCACGACATGCACCGCACCGCCGAGTACGGCATCGCGGCGCACTGGAAGTACAAGGAGAAGGCCAAGGCCCAGGCGGGCCGGGCCGGGGCGCGCAACGACCTCGGCGCGACGAAGGCCGGCTCACCCGACGACATGCTGTGGCTGCGCCAGCTGCTGGACTGGCAGCGGGAGGCCCAGGAGCCCGGCGAGTTCCTCGAGACGCTGCGCTACGACCTGGGCCCGCAGGAGGTCTTCGTCTTCACCCCCAAGGGGGACGTCGTCAGCCTGCCGGGCAACTCGACCCCGGTGGACTTCGCCTACGCGGTGCACACCGAGGTGGGGCACCGGTGCATCGGCGCGCGGGTCAACGGCACGCTGGTGTCGCTGGACAGCCCCCTGCACAACGGCGACGTCGTGGAGATCTTCACCTCCCGGTCGCCCACGGCCGGCCCGTCGCAGGACTGGCTGTCCTTCGTCGGGTCCTCCCGGGCGCGGACGAAGATCCGCCAGTGGTTCACCAAGGAGCGCCGCGAGGACGCCGTCGAGGCGGGCAAGGAGGCGCTGGCCCGCGCCATGCGCAAGGCGGGGTTGCCCCTGCAGCGGCTGCTCGGCGGCGAGGCGCTGTCCACGCTGGCCAAGGACCTCCGCCACGCCGACGTCACCGCGCTCTACGCGGCGGTCGGGGAGAACCAGATCTCGGCCGCCTCGGTGGTCGACAAGCTGATGACCGCGCTGGGCGGCACCGAGGGCGCGGTCGAGGACATCGCCGAGACCGCCATACCGGCCCGCCGGCCCGCGCACCGGCGGCCCGCGGGCGGGGACCCGGGCGTCGTCGTCCACGGGATGAACGACGTGTGGGCCAAGCTGGCCAAGTGCTGCACCCCGGTGCCTGGGGACGACATCCTCGGCTTCGTCACCCGGGGCGGCGGGGTCAGCGTGCACCGCACCGACTGCACCAACGCCGCCGACCTGGAGCGCAAGCCCGAACGGCTGGTCGAGGTCGACTGGGCCAGCCAGCCCGGGTCGGTGTTCCTCGTCGCCATCCAGGTCGAGGCCCTCGACCGGCACCGGCTGCTCTCCGATGTGACCCGGGCACTGGCCGACGAGCGGGTCAACATCCTCTCCGCCTCGGTGCAGACCAGCCGGGACCGCGTGGCCATCAGCCGGTTCACCTTCGAGCTGGCCGACCCGGCGCACCTGGGCTCGGTCCTGCAGACCGTGCGCAACGTCGAGGGCGTCTTCGACGTGGAGCGGGTCACCGCCTGAAGGAGGGACCCCCTGCCCCGCACCGCTCGCAGGCTCGCGGCGGGTCCCTGCAGGGGGCCGTCCCAGCACCTCACCGAGCTCGGCGCGGGGCCCTGACGGGTGGCCGTGCCGACGCCGCCCGGTTCAGGGGCGGCGGGTGGCGACCACCGCGTACAGGGGGTCACCGACACCGGGCTCGGTGCGCAGCGCGACCACCGGCTCGGTGAACAGCCCGGTCCGCCGGAGGAACTCGGCCACCAGCGCGCCGTGCAGCTCGTCGTCGGTGGCCAGCCACCCGCGGACCGCCTTCGTCGGGAAGCACCGGTTCGAGTAGGTGATCGCCACCGGCCCGCCCGGGCGCAGCACCCGCCCGACCTCGGCGAGCACCTCGATCGGCCGGGTCAGGTAGCCGACCGACACGCAGCAGACGGCGGCGTCGACGTCCGCGTCGGGCAGCGGCACCCGCGGGTCGGCGTTCAGGTCGTGGACGATGCGCTCGGTGGCCGCCGGGTTGGCGGCCAGCTCCTCGCGGTTCAGGCCGAGCACGACCAGCTCGGCCGGGGGGACGCGGAAGTGCGACACCCAGGACGACATGAGGTCCAGCACCCGCTGCGGCCGCTCCGCGGAGCCGTCGATCCCCAGCTCGGCGTAGAGTCGCCCACGGCGGTCACCGCGGCGTCGTCGATGTGGGTGACCAGCCGGGGGAGGGCGTAGAACCGCCCGTCGGGGCTCTCGTCGGCGCGGTCGAAGAAGCCCGCCGGGAAGCCGGCGTACGGGTCCCGGCCCTCCGGCGCGCCCCCCATCAGCCGGCTGCGACGCTGACCGACTCGACGGTCACCGGGACGCTCGGGGCGCCGTCCCCGGGGCCGTTGGACCCGTCGTTGCCGCGGGCCGCGATCGCGTCGAGGGTGGCCAGGCCGGCGTCGTCGACGGTGCCCACGACGGTGTAGGCCGGCGGCAGCACGCTGTCGCCCCAGACGAGGAAGAACTGGCTGCCGTCGAAGCCCTGGCCGCTGTTGGCCATGGCCACGGTGCCGCGCGGGTAGGTCTCGTCGCCGGAGACGTCGGTGGGGGAGGTGTAGGTCGGCCCGCCGGCGCCGGTGCCCGTGGGGTCGCCGCACTGGAGCACCTGCAGGCCCTCGGTGTCGGTCTGCCGGTGGCACGGCGAGCCGTCGAAGAAGCCCTGGCGGGTCAGGTGCACCAGGCTGGCGACGGCGCACGGGGCACCGCCGCGGACGAGGGTGAGGGGCAGCTCCCCGGCGTCGGTCACCAGCCGCAGCGCGACCGTGCCCTCCGCGGGCACCTCCTCGGCCGGCGGCTCGACCTCGATGAGGTAGGGGTTGGCCGAGGAGGCGGCCGACCAGTCGCAGTCGACGGTGCCGGCCGCGGAGGAGCCGCCCGCGCGCGCCCCGGCGTCGCCGTCCGCGGAGCTCGCGCTGCCGTCGACGGTCGTCGCGCAGCCGGCCAGGCCGCCCAGCGACGCCGCGAGCAGGGGGACTGCCAACCCGGTCAGCGGCCGACGCGTCACGCGGCGACCGTCAGGGACTCGATGCGGACCTCCTGGGTCGGCGCCCCGTCGTTCGGCCCGTTGCTGGCGTCGTTGCCGTTGGCCGCGATGGTGTCGAGCGTGGCGAGGCCGGCCTCGTCGATCGTGCCGAGCACCGTGTAGGACGGCGGCAGCATGCTGTCGCCGTAGACGAGGAAGAACTGGCTGCCGTCGAAGCCCTGGCCGCTGTTGGCCATGGCCACGGTGCCGCGCGGGTAGGTCTCGTCCCCGGTCACCTGGGTCGGGAACTGGTAGGCCGGGCCGCCGGCGCCGGTGCCGCTCGGGTCACCGCACTGCAGCACCTTCAGCCCCTCGCTGTCGGTCTGGCGGTGGCAGACGGTCCCGTCGAAGTACCCCTGCTGGGCCAGGTAGGCCATGCTCGCGGTCGCGCAGGGGGCGTTGGCGTTGTCCAGCGTGAGCCCGATGGGGCCGAAGTTCGTGGTGATGGTCACCGGGGTGGTGCCGGTGGGGGTGACCTCCGCGGGCGGGGTGCCGGTGTCGGCCTGCAGGTTCGGGTTGGCGGCGGTGTCGGCCGGCGCCCAGTCGCAGGTGCCGTCGGCACCGTCCACCACGGGGGCGGTCGTGGGCGTCGGGTCGGCGGCCGCCTCGGGGGCCTCGTCGTCCCCGCCGAGGCCGGTGGCCAGCCAGACGGCACCCAGGACGGCGAGCACGGCGACGACGGAGACGCCGACCAGCAGGTTGCGACGGCGCTTGCGGGCCAGCTCGGCGCGACGCTCGAGTTGGCGCTGCAGGCGGCGCTGGGCGGCCTGCCGCCGCTGCTTGTTGCTCGGCACGTGCTGCTCCTCGGACGGACGGCTGCTGCGGTGGGGCGCGGGGACGACGGCCACGGCGCGCCCGCGCACCGCTGGTCGATCCGCGAGTGTAGGTGGCCGTCCTGTCCGTTCCCTGGCAGCCGGAGACGCGCGGAGCGCCGTGATCACCCCCGCGTAACCTGCACGGGTGCTCATCCGCTCGTTCCCCGCCGGCGCGTTCGGGACCAACTGCTACGCCGTCGCCCCCGGGCCGCGGCAGGAGTGCGTGGTGGTCGACCCCGGCATGGACGCCGTCGAGCCGCTGGCCCGCATGCTCGCCGACGACGGCCTCAAGCCGGTCGCGGTCGTGCTGACCCACGGCCACCTCGACCACACCTTCTCCGTGCTGCCGGTCTGCGAGGGCTACGACATCCCGGCCTACCTCCATCCGGCCGACAGCGGCATGCTCAGCGACCCCGCGCGCTGGCACGGCCCCGCGCTGGCGCCGCTGGTCAGCGGCGTGCGGCTGCCCGACCCGTCCGAGGTCCGGGCGCTCGATGACGGCGCGGTCCTCTCCCTGGCCGGCGTGGAGCTCACCGTGCGGCACGCGCCCGGTCACACGCAGGGCTCGGTCGTCTTCTCCCTCGACCTCGGCGAGGCCCCGGGGCTGCTCGCCGGGGACGTCCTGTTCGCCGGCTCCGTCGGCCGGGTGGACCTGCCGGGCGGGTCCTGGGAGGCGATGCTCACCTCGCTCCGCGACGTCGTCCTGCCGCTGGACGACGCCACCGTCGTGCTCCCCGGGCACGGCCCGGCCACGACGATCGGCCGGGAACGGGCCGCCAACCCCTACCTGGCCGAGGCGGCCGCGGGGGCGGGGCCGGCACCGAGGGGGCGCGGGCTGTGAGCACGACGGGCAGGGGAGCATCGCCGCGGGCCGGGGACACCTCCCGCTCGCGGGGGACGGCGACCGAGGAGCGGATCGAGGCCGGAGTCGAACGGAGGGTGCTGTGAGCGACGCGCTGCGCGCCCCGAAGGGCACCTTCGACACGCTGCCGCCGGAGTCCGCCCGGTTCCTCGCCGTCCGGGACGTGCTGACCGCCCCGCTGCGGCGGGCCGGCTACGGGTACGTGGAGACGCCGGTGTTCGAGGACACCGCCGTCTTCGCGCGCGGGGTCGGCGAGTCCACCGACGTGGTGACGAAGGAGATGTACACCTTCGACGACCGCGGCGGGCGCTCGCTCACGCTGCGCCCGGAGCTCACCGCCGGCCTCATGCGGGCGTTCAACGAGCACCGCCTGTACACCGGCGCCCTGCCGGTGAAGCTGTGGACCGTCGGCTCCTGCTTCCGCTACGAGCGGCCGCAGGCCGGCCGCTACCGGCACTTCACCCAGGTCGACATGGAGGCGCTCGGCGTCGACGACCCGGCGCTGGACGCCGAGGTGGTGGCGCTCGGCGTGCAGGGCTTCCGCGACCTCGGGCTCACCGACTTCGAGCTGCTGCTCACCTCGCTGGGCGACGCGACCTGCCGGCCGCAGTACCGGGAGAAGCTGGTCGCCTACCTGGACGGGCTCGACCTCGACGAGGACACCCGGCGGCGGGCGGCGATCAACCCGCTGCGGGTGCTCGACGACAAGCGCCCCGAGGTGCAGGCGCAGCTGGACGACGCGCCGCTGATGGCCGACCACCTGTCGGACGCCACGCGGGCCCACTACGACGCCGTCCGCCAGCACCTCACCGACCTGGGCGTGACCTGGACCGAGGCACCGCGGCTGGTGCGGGGGCTGGACTACTACACGAAGACGACGTTCGAGTTCGTCCACGCAGGCCTCGGTGCGCAGTCGGCGATCGGCGGGGGCGGGCGCTACGACGGGCTGTCGGCCTCCCTGGGCGGGCCGGACCTGTCGGGCATCGGCTACGCGGTCGGCGTCGACCGCACGCTGCTGGCCGTCCAGGCCGAGGGGCTCGACATCGGCGCCGCCGCCGGGGTGCAGGCCTTCGTCGTCCCCCTGGGGGAGGAGGCCCGGCGGCTGGCGGTGCGCCTCGTCGGGCAGCTGCGCGCGGCGGGGGTCTCCGCCGACACGGTGTACGGCGGCCGCGGGCTCAAGGGCGCGATGAAGGCCGCCGACCGGTCGGGGGCCTCGCACGTCGTCGTCATCGGCGAGCGCGACCTGGCCGACGGGGTGGGCCAGCTCAAGGACATGCGCACGGGCGAGCAGCGCGCCGTCCCCGTCGCTGAGCTGTTCGACGCGGTGCGTGCAACGGTAGGGGGGTGATCTCGACCGTGAGGACGACGCCCGAGCGAGCGTCGCTGGGAACGCCGGCGACCGAGGAGCGGAACGAGGTCGGAGTCGAGCGATGAGCATGGAACAGCGCCCGCTGGGGCGGACGGGGGCCGACGTGAGCGTCGTCGGCCTGGGCACGTGGCAGCTCGGCGGTGACTGGGGGGACGTCGACGACGCCACCGCCGCCGAGGTGCTCGACGCCGCCCTCGACGCGGGGGTGACCCTGCTCGACACCGCGGACGTCTACGGGGACGGCCGCTCCGAGCAGCGCATCCGCGAGGCCCTCGCCCCGCGCGCCGAGCGCCCCTTCGTGGCCACCAAGGCCGGCCGCCGCGCCGACCCGTTCGAGGCCGCCCAGTACACCCCGGAGAACCTCCGGGCGTGGGTCGACCGGTCCCGGCGCAACCTCGGCGTCGACACCCTCGACCTGGTCCAGCTGCACTGCCCGCCGCCGGCGACCTACGAGGACGACCGGGTCTACGACACCCTCGACGCCCTGGTCGAGGAGGGGGCGGTCGCGGCCTACGGCGTGTCGGTGGAGACCGTGGCCGAGGGGCTGCGCGCCCTGCGGCGGCCGAACGTGCAGTCGCTGCAGGTGATCCTCAACGTCTTCCGGCGCAAGCCGCTCGAGGAGCTGCTGCCGGCGGCCGCCCGCGCGCAGGTCGGCGTCCTCGCCCGCGTCCCCCTGGCCAGCGGGCTGCTCACCGGCAAGTACGACGAGTCGACGACGTTCCCGGCCGACGACCACCGCAACTTCAACCGCGGCGGCGAGGCCTTCGACGTCGGGGAGACCTTCTCCGGCGTCCCCTTCGAGGTCGGCGTCGCCGCGGCCCGCGAGGTCGCCGAGATCGCCGGCGACGCACCGACGGCGGCCTTCGCCCTGCGCTGGGTCATCGACCAGCCCGGCGTCACCACCGTCATCCCCGGCGCCCGCTCCGTCGAGCAGGTCCGCGGCAACGTCGCCGCCGCCGCGCTGCCCCCGCTGACCGATCGCCAGCAGGCCGACCTCGCGCGGGTGTACGACGAGCGCATCCGCGCCCACGTGCACGACCGCTGGTAGGCCGGCCACGCTCCGCCGGAGCTCGCACCACCCCGCTGCTGCTTGACCCACCACCCCCGAGAGGCAACACCGTGCTCCGCACCCACGACGCCGGCACGCTGCGCGTGTCCGACGCCGGTTCCACCGTCACCCTCGCCGGCTGGGTGGCCCGCCGCCGGGACCACGGCGGCGTGGTCTTCGTCGACCTCCGCGACGCCTCCGGGTACGTGCAGGTCGTCGTCCGGGAGGAGGAGGCGCACGCGCTGCGCAACGAGTTCTGCGTGCTCGTGACCGGCGAGGTGCGCCGCCGCCCCGAGGGCAACGAGAACCCGGAGCTGCCCACCGGTGACGTGGAGGTGGCCGCCTCGACGCTCGAGGTGCTCTCCGCGGCGGCGCCGCTGCCGTTCCCCATCGAGACCGACCAGGCCGCCTCGGACGACGTCCGCTACCGGTACCGCTACCTGGACCTGCGCCGGCAGGGCCCGGCGCGCACCCTGCGGCTGCGGTCCGAGGTCAACCGGCTGGCCCGCGAGGTCATGGGCCGGCACGGGTTCGTCGAGGTCGAGACCCCGGACCTCACCCGGTCCACGCCCGAGGGGGCCCGGGACTTCGTCGTCCCCGTCCGGCTGCAGCCGGGCAAGTGGTACGCGCTCCCGCAGTCGCCGCAGCTGTTCAAGCAGCTGCTCATGATCGGCGGGCTCGAGCGCTACTACCAGATCGCCCGCTGCTTCCGGGACGAGGACTTCCGCGCCGACCGGCAGCCGGAGTTCACCCAGCTCGACTTCGAGATGAGCTTCGTCGAGCGGGACGACGTCCTCGCCGTCGTGGAGGACGTCGTCCGCGCGCTGTGGGGGGAGCTGGCCGGGTACCGGGTGCCGGCGATCCCGCGGATGAGCTACCGCGAGGCCATGGACCGGTTCGGGTCGGACAAGCCCGACCTGCGCTTCGGCCTCGAGCTGACCGAGCTCACCGCGTTCTTCGCGCAGACGCCCTTCCGCGTCTTCCAGGCGCCCTACGTCGGGGCCGTCGTCATGCCCGGCGGCGGCTCGCAGCCGCGGCGGGCCTTCGACGCCTGGCAGGACTGGGCGAAGTCCCGCGGCTACCGCGGCCTGGCCTACGTCACCGTCGCCGAGGACGGCACCCTCGGCGGGCCGGTCGCCAAGAACATCTCCGAGACCGAGCGCGCCGGCCTGGTCGAGGCCGTGGGCGCGCGGCCCGGCGACTGCGTCTTCTTCGCCGCCGGCCCGCGCCGCTCGGCGCAGGAGCTGCTCGGCGCCGCGCGCAACGAGATCGCCCGCCGGCTCGAGCTCATCGAGCCGGGCAGCTGGTCGTTCCTCTTCGTCGTCGACTTCCCGATGTTCGAGCAGACCGAGGACGGCGACTGGACGTTCATGCACCACCCGTTCACCTCGCCCACGCCGGAGTGGCGGGAGCGGTTCGCCGAGGACAAGGCCGAGGCGCTGTCGGACGCCTACGACCTGGTGGTCAACGGCAACGAGCTGGCCAGCGGGTCGGTGCGGATCCACGACGCCGGGCTGCAGGAGCGGGTGTTCGAGACCCTCGGCATGTCCCGCGAGGAGGCCCGGGAGCGGTTCGGCTTCTTCCTCGAGGCCTTCGCCTACGGCCCGCCCCCGCACGCCGGGGCCGCCATCGGCTGGGACCGCACCTGCGCGCTGCTGGCCGGGGTGGACTCCATCCGCGAGGTCATCGCCTTCCCGAAGACCGGGGCCGGGTACGACCCGCTCACCGGCGCCCCCACGCCGATCACCGCCGCCCAGCGCGCGGAGGCCGGCATCGACGCCGAGCCCGACGAGCCGCCGCTGCCCGGCGAGCCCGGCGCCCCGGGCCCCACCGACCCGACCGGCTGACCGGCGCGCCGCTGGTGCTGGCGCCCGGCGGTCCCGCAGGCCACACTGCGCCCCCACGCGAGAGGGGGCGAGGATGCGGGTCCTGGTGGCCGCCATGCCGTTCGCCGGCCACGCGGCACCGATGGCCGCGGTGGCACGGGAGCTGGTCGGGCGCGGGCACGAGGTGCTGGCCTGCACGGGCCGGCGCCACGCCGGGCGGTTCACCGCCGTCGGCGCGACCTGGGTGCCGTGGGAGCGCGCCCCCGACTTCGACGACACCGACATCCGGGCCACCTTCCCGCAGGTCGGTGACGGCCGGGGGATCCGGGCGCTGACGGCCAACGTCGAGCACGTGTTCGTCCGCACCGGCGCCGGGCAGGCCCGCGACATCGAGGCCGCCGGTCCGGTCGACCTGCTGGTGAGCGACCAGCTCGCGATCGGCTCGGGGCTGGTCGCCGAGCGGCGCGGCACGCCCTGGGCGACGGTGTCCCTGGTGCCGCTGTCGCTGCCCTCCCGCGACCTGCCGCCGTTCGGGACCGCCCTGCTGCCGGGTCGGGGGCCGCTCGGGCGCGCCCGGGATGCGGCACTGCGCGCGCTGGTCCGGACCACCCTGGAGCGCCGGCTGGACCGGGCCCTGGCCGACGTCCGGCGCGAGCTCGGCATGCCCCCGACGCCGGTGCCGTCGCTGCAGGCCTTCACCTCCCCGCAGCTCGTCCTCGCCCACGGGGTGCCCGAGCTCGAGCACCCGCGCAGCGACCTCCCCCCGCAGGTGCACTTCGTCGGCCAGCTGGCCCCGCCGCCGGCCGGCCGGGCGACGCCGTCCTGGTGGCCCGAGCTGCTGGCCGCCGACCGGCCGGTCGTGCACGTCACCCAGGGGACCTACGACGTCGACCCGGCCGACCTGCTGGTGCCCGCGCTGCGGGGGCTCGCCGGTGCCGACGTCCTCGTCGCCGCCGCCACCGGCTCGGGGGAGCTGCCCCCCGGCGCGGTGCCCCCGAACGCCCGGCAGGCGGAGTTCCTGCCCTACGACGCGCTGCTGCCGCGCACGGCGGTGGTGGTCACCAACGGCGGGTGGGGCGGCGTCCTGGCCGCGCTGGGCGCCGGCGTCCCCCTGGTCGTCGCCGGCGGGACCATCGACAAGCCGGAGATCGCCCGCCGGGTCGCCCGCTCCGGTGCGGGGGTGGACCTGCGCACCGGCCGGCCCTCGCCGCAGCGGGTGGCCGCCGCGGTGCGGGAGGTGCTCGCCGACCCCGGCTACCGGGTGCGTGCGGGGGAGGTGGCCGCCTCGCTGGCCCGCCACGGCGGGGCCGCGGAGGCCGCCGACCTCCTGGAGCGCCTGGCGCGGGACGGCGCGCCGCTGCACCGCCCGGTTCCCGACCCGTGGGCCCGGGTCGGGGAGCAGTCGTCCGGGGACCGGTCGTGAGGGCGCCGCGGGCGGTGCCGGCCCGCTGACCCGCCGCGCCGGTCAGTCCTTCGTCCCCTCCCGCGGGTCGTCGATCGACGGCTCGTCGGCGAACAGCGGCGGCAGGTAGCGCAGCATGAGCACCGACCAGGTGACGTGCGTGATCATCGGCGCCTGGATGCCGCCGCTGGCCCGCCGCTGCAGCCCGAACAGCAGACCCATGACCAGCGAGGCCAGCACCAGGGCCGGGTTGCGGGTGGCGGTGGTGGCCAGGCCGTAGACGGCGGTCGAGGTGAGCACCGGCCGCCGGCTGCCGACCGCGGCGTACAGGGCGCCCCGGAAGAACACCTCCTCGGCCAGGCCGTTGGCCAGCGTGGTGGTGAGCACCAGCGGCAGCGACCCCTGGTGGGCGTAGCGCAGCACCCGGGTGATCGCCCGGTCCAGCACCGGGACCTGCTTGGCGACCAGCGCCGCGCCGTAGAAGACGCCGAAGGCACCGGCACCGGTGAGCACCGGGGTCAGCACCGGGCGGGTCAGGGCCTCCTGCGTGGACCGGCGCACCCAGCCCAGGTGCAGCGGGCCCGACAGCAGCCCGCCGGCGGTCCAGGTGCCGGCGACGGCGAGGGTGAGGCCGTAGAAGGCGGGGGTGTCCGGCTTCCGGGACAGCGACAGGCCGAGCAGCCCGGCACCGGTGACGGCGACCGCGCCGGTGACCCGCCGGCGGCGGCGGAACGCGGCGTCGCTCTCCCAGTGGTCGCGGGGGACCTCCTCCACCAGCCAGTGCGGCAGCCGGGGGCCCACCCGGTCCACCAGGCGGTCGGTGACCCGGTCGAGCAGGCCGCGGCGGGGGGTCACGCCCGCGCCCCCCGGGCCAGGTGCCCGCGGCGCCGCTGCACGGTGCGCCGCTCCCGCCGCTCGCGGGCCCGCTCCGCCAGCGCGGCGAGCACCATCGCGTCGTAGTCCATCGGCTCGAAGGGGACCACCGAGCGGATCGCGTCGTCCTGCACCACGACCTCGTTGGTCATGGAGTCCACCAGCGAGCGGCCGGTCTTCACGTCGACGTCGGTGACCAGCGACAGCCACCGCGAGGACAGCTGCGGCGAGAGCAGCGGCACCGGCAGCACGAACATGTGCCGGCCCTGGATCTCCGCGACCCGGGTCAGCATCTCCAGGTACTCGAGGACCTCGGCACCCCCCACCTCGAAGACCCGCCCCTCCGTCCCGGGGGTCTCGAGCACGCCGACGAGGTAGCGGACCATGTCGGCGATCGCGATCGGCTGGGTGCGGGTGTGCACCCAGCGCGGCGTGATCATGACCGGCAGGTGGGCGACCAGCTGGCGGGTCATCTCCCAGGAGACGCCGCCGTGCCCGACGACGATCCCGGCCCGCAGCGCGGTCACCGGGACGCCGGTCTCCCCGAGCAGCCGCTCGACCTGCCGGCGGCTCCGCAGGTGCGGCGACAACGAGTCCTCGTCCTTGCCCAGGCCCCCGAGGTAGACGATGCGGCCCACGCCGGTGTCGGCCGCCGCCCGGGCGAAGGCGCGCGCGGCGGCGGCGTCCTTGCGCTCGAAGTCCGGGTCGCCCAGGGAGTGCACGAGGTAGTAGGCGGCGTCCACGTCGGCCAGGGCGGCCCGCAGGGACTCCTCATCCCCGACGTCGCCGGCCACCGGCTTCCCGGCACCCGAGTAGCGCTCCGGGTGCCGGGTCATCGCCCGCACCTCGTGCCCCCGCTCCACGAGGGCGCTCGCCAGCCGCCCGCCGACGAACCCCGATGCCCCGGTGACCAGTACGCGCACCTCCCGAGCGTCGCCGGTCGCGGCCCGCCGCGCGACTCCACGGGCCCACCACCCGCCGGGGTGGTCGGGGCGGGCCCGGTGGCCGGGAGTGCACTCCGTGCCGCCGGCACCGGCGTGCCCGCCCGTGTCGGCGGCAACGACCGCCCCTCGGCCGGCAGGCGCCCTCTCGGCCGGCGGGCGGCCTCGACGGGCGGGCCGGGCCGCGTCAGGCGTCGAGGCGGGCCAGCTGCTCGGGGGTGAGCTCCACGTCGGCGGCCGCGGCGGAGTCCTGGATCGAGCCGGCCCGCGAGGCCCCGGGGATCGGGACGACGACGTCGGCCTGCGCCAGGTGCCAGGCCAGCGCCACCCGGTGGACCGACACGCCGAGCTCCTGGGCGACCTCGGCGAACGCCGGCGCCGCGGCGTCCAGGGAGCCGGCCGCCGACACGCCGCCGAACGGGCTCCACGGCAGGAACGCCAGGCCGTGGCCGGCGCAGTGCGCGAGCTCGTCGCGGGAGTGCCGCCAGCCGGGGGAGAACTGGTTCTGCACGCTCACCAGCGCCGGGCCGACGATCGAGCGGGCGACGTCGATCTGCGCGACGTCGGCGTTGGAGATGCCGACCATGCGCACCAGGCCGGCGTCGGCCAGCTCCCGCAGCGCCGCCATCGACTCCTCCCACGGCGTGCCCGGGTCCGGCCGGTGGAACTGGTACAGCCCGACGGCGTCGACGCCCAGCCGGCGCAGCGAGGCCTCGCAGGCCCGCCGCAGGTAGGCCGGCGAGCCGTCGAGCTCCCAGTCGCTGCCCCGGCGGGTGTGCCCGCCCTTGGTCGCGACCAGCACGTCCGGAGCCCCGCCGTACGAGCGCAGCGCCCGGGCGACCAGCTCCTCGTTGTGGCCGAACTCGCTCTCGTCCCGGGCGTAGGCGTCGGCGGTGTCGACGAGGGTCACGCCGGCGTCGAGTGCCGCGTGCACCACCGCCTCGGCCTCCTCCGGCCCCGGCCGGTCCTCCTTCGTCGACAGGGGCATCGCACCCAGGCCGATCGCGCTGACGGTCGTGTCCCCGATGCGTCGCTGCTGCACGGGACCGTCGTGCCCCCCGGGTAGCGTCGGCAACCGTGAGCTCGCTGTTCGACCAGCCGGCCGACGACGGGCCCGGCGGCCCGGCGGTCGACCCGGGGGCGCCGCTGGCCGTGCGCATGCGCCCCCGGTCGCTGGACGAGGTGGTCGGCCAGCAGCACCTGCTCGGCCCGCGCGCGCCGCTGCGCCGCCTGGTCGAGGGCGACGAGCCGATGTCCCTGGTCCTCTACGGCCCGCCAGGCACCGGGAAGACCACCCTCGCGCACGTCGTCTCGCTGGCCACCAAGCGGCAGTTCGTGCAGCTGTCGGCGCTGGACGCCGGGGTCAAGGAGGTCCGCGCGGTCATCACCGCGGCCAAGCGCGAGCTGACCTACGCCGGCCGGCGCACCGTGCTGTTCATCGACGAGGTGCACCGCTTCTCCAAGACCCAGCAGGACTCCCTGCTCTCCGCCGTCGAGGACCGCATCGTCAGCCTGGTCGCGGCCACCACGGAGAACCCGTTCTTCTCCGTCGTGAGCCCGCTGCTGTCGCGCAGCCTGGTCCTGGCGCTGCAGCCCCTGGCGGACGACGACGTCCGCGCGCTGCTGCACCGGGCGCTGACCAGCGACCGCGGGCTGGACGGCGCGGTGACGCTGGCGCCCGAGGCCGAGGAGCACCTGGTGCGCATCGCCGGCGGCGACGGCCGCAAGGCGCTCACCGCGCTGGAGTCCGGCGCGGGGGCGGCGCTCTCGGCCGGCGGCACCGAGATCGACCTGGCCACGCTGGAGACCGCGGTGGCGCAGGCCGCGGTCCGCTACGACCGGCAGGGGGACCAGCACTACGACGTGGCCAGCGCGCTGATCAAGTCCGTCCGCGGGTCCGACGTCGACGCCGCGCTGCACTACCTGGCGCGCATGGTGGAGGCGGGGGAGGACCCCCGCTTCATCGCCCGCCGGCTGGTCATCTCCGCCAGCGAGGACATCGGCATGGCCGACCCCACGGCGCTGCAGACCGCCGTCGCCGCCGCGCAGGCCGTCGCCCTCGTCGGCATGCCCGAGGGGCACTTCCCCCTGGCGCACGCCGTCGTCCACCTGGCGACGGCGCCGAAGTCCAACGCCGTCACCGTCGCGATCGGCGAGTCCGTCGCCGACGTGCGCGCCGGCCTCGCCGGGTCGGTGCCCCCCGGGCTGCGGGACGCCCACTACGCGGGCGCCCGGAAGCTCGGTCACGGCGCCACCTACCGGTACCCGCACGACTCCGCGGAGGGGATCGTCCCCCAGCAGTACCCGCCCGACGCGCTGGTCGGCCGCGACTACTACCGGCCGACCACGCGCGGCGCCGAGGGCCCGATCGCGGCGCGGCTGGGGAAGCTGCGCGCGATCCTCCGGCGGCGCGGGACCTGAGCGGGCGGGCGCCCGGGACCGGGGGGTCCCGGCGGGGCACGGACACCACCCGGCGGCCGCGACTACTGTGGCCACGCCGGGCCGATGCCCGCCGGCCGGTGCCGGGCCCGGCCGGCGACGCCGAGACGGTGACGCCGACGAGACGCCGACCAGACGCCGGGAGCACGACGTCCCGAACGGACGCCGTGCCCACGACGTCGACCAGACGACGCCGGAGCACCGGCGTCGCCGAGGACGAGGAGACCCCGCGTGTCCGCAGGAGAGTGGGCCGGCCTGATCGCCGCCCTGGCCCTGGTGCTGCTGGTGGCCCTGCTCGCGATCCCGCTGCTGAAGCTGGGTCGCACGCTGGACGAGGCCACCCTGACCATCCGGCAGGCCCGGGAGCAGGCCCAGCCCATCCTGACCCAGGCCTCCACCACGGTCGCCCACGTCAACAGCAACCTCGAGCGCGTGGACGACATCACCGGCAACGCGGCGAACGTCTCCAGCAACGTGGCCGCGCTGACCAGCGTCGTCGCCGCCACCATCGGCAGCCCGCTGATCAAGGTGGCCGCGTTCAGCTACGGGGTGCGCAGCGCGGCGCGCAAGAAGCGCGAGGGCCAGGCCATCGCCGAGGCCGCCGCCCGCGACAAGGCCGAGCGCCGTGCGCGCCGCACCGCTCGGCGGGCCGCCTGATGCGCCGGCTGTTCTGGCTGGCGATGGGCGTGACGATCGGCGCCCTCCTCGTCCGCAAGATGTCCCGCGCCGCGGAGCGGATGACCCCCGCGGGGGTCGGCGCCTCGATCGCCGAGGGGCTGCGCGACCTCGCCGACGCCATCGGCGCGTTCGGCGCCGACGTCCGCGAGGCGATGGCCGAGCGCGAGGCCGAGATCCGCGCCGGCACCGGCCTGGACGCCCCGCTCCCCGAGGGCGGCCCCGCGCAGCTGCCCCGGCGCGGCGCGCACGCCGCCGACTGACCACCCGCAGACCGACCGAGTAGGACATGCAGACCGCCGAGATCCGCCGCCGCTTCCTCGAGCACTTCGCCCAGCGCGGGCACACCGTCGTCCCCAGCGCCTCGCTGGTGTCGCCGGACCCGTCGCTGCTCTTCACCGTGGCCGGCATGGTGCCGTTCATCCCGTACCTGACCGGCCGCGAGCCCGCGCCCTACCCGCGGGCCACCAGCGTCCAGAAGTGCGTGCGCACCCTCGACATCGAGGAGGTGGGCAAGACCACCCGCCACGGCACGTTCTTCCAGATGAACGGCAACTTCTCCTTCGGCGACTACTTCAAGGAGGGGGCGGTCCAGCACGCCTGGGACCTCGTCACCGGGTCGGTCGAGGACGGGAAGCTGGGCTTCGACCCCGACCGCATCTGGGTCACCGTCTACCTGGACGACGACGAGGCCGCCGACGCCTGGAAGCGGATCGCCGGCCTGCCCGAGGAGCGCATCCAGCGCCGCGGGCTGAAGGACAACTACTGGCACACCGGCCAGCCCGGCCCCGGCGGCCCGTGCAGCGAGATCTACTACGACCGCGGCCCCGAGCACGGCCCCGACGGCGGCCCCGTGGTGGACGAGGACCGGTTCCTGGAGATCTGGAACCTGGTCTTCATGCAGTACGAGCTCGCCGACGTGCGCAGCAAGGAGGACTTCCGCATCGTCGGCGACCTGCCGAGGAAGAACATCGACACCGGCATGGGCCTGGAGCGGGTGGCCTACCTGCTGCAGGGCGTGGACAACCTCTACGAGATCGACGAGGTCGCCCCGGTGCTGTACCGGGGCGCCGAGCTCGCCGGGGTCACCTACGGCAAGGACCACGACACCGACGTCCGGCTGCGGGTGGTCGCCGACCACGTGCGCAGCGGCCTGATGCTCATCGGGGACGGCGTCACGCCCGGCAACGAGGGCCGCGGCTACATCCTGCGCCGGCTGCTGCGCCGCGCCGTCCGGTCGATGCGCCTGCTCGGCGTGGACGCCGCGACCCTGCCGGAGCTGCTGCCCGTCTCGCGCGACGCGATGAAGGCCAGCTACCCCGAGCTGGAGACCGACTTCGCCCGCATCTCGTCGGTGGCCTACGCCGAGGAGGACGCCTTCCGGCGCACCCTCACCTCCGGCACCGCCCTGTTCGACACCGCCGTCGCCCAGGCCAAGGCCGCCGGCACCCCGGCGCTCTCCGGTGAGCAGGCGTTCAGCCTGCACGACACCTACGGCTTCCCGATCGACGTCACGCTGGAGATGGCCGCCGAGCAGGGCGTCACCGTCGACGAGGAGGGGTTCCGGGCGCTCATGCAGCAGCAGCGCGACCGGGCCCGCGCCGACGCCCGCGCGAAGCGGACCGGCTCGGTCGACGTCCTGGCCTACCGCCGGCTGCTGGCCGAGCACGGGCCCACCGACTGGCGGGCCTACTCCACCCTGCGCACCGACTCCCGCGTGCTGGGCGTGGTCACCGACCTGGAGGAGGACGGCCCGGCCGTGGCCGGCCCCGGCGAGGTCACCCGGGTGGTGCTGGACCGCACGCCCTTCTACGCCGAGTCCGGCGGCCAGGTCGCCGACGCCGGGCACCTGGCCTGGGACGGCGGCCGCGCCGAGGTGCTCGACGTGCAGCGGCCGGTCAAGGGCCTGGTCGTGCACCAGGTGCGGGTCCTCGAGGGGGAGCTGCGCGACGGCGCCGAGCTCGTGGCCGAGGTGGACCGGGAGTGGCGGCTGTCGGCCTGCCAGGCGCACTCGGGCACCCACGTCGTGCACGCCGCGCTGCGCCAGGTGCTCGGCCCGCAGGCGCTGCAGTCGGGCTCCTACAACCGGCCCGGCTACCTGCGGCTGGACTTCGCCTGGCAGGGCGCGCTGACCGCGCAGCAGCGCCGGGACGTCGAGGACGTCGCCAACGCCGCCGTCCGCGCCGACCACGCGGTGAGCGCCGCGTTCATGACGCTGCCCGAGGCCCAGGCCATCGGCGCCCTGGCGCTGTTCGGGGAGACCTACGGCGAGCAGGTGCGCGTGGTGGAGATCGGCGGCCCCTGGTCCCGGGAGCTCTGCGGTGGGACCCACGTGCAGGGCAGCGCCCAGATCGGCACCCTGGCGCTCACCGGCGAGTCGTCGGTCGGCTCCGGCTCGCGGCGCGTCGAGGCGGCCGTGGGCCTGGAGGGGTTCCGGTACCTGGCCCGCGAGCGCGACCTGGTGCGCCAGCTCTCCGACCTGCTGAAGACCCCGGCCGACGGGCTGACCGACCGGGTCGCCGGCATGCTGGCCCGGATGCGCGACCTCGACCGCGAGGTCGCCGACCTGCGGGGTCAGCAGACCCTGGCCGCGGCCGGCGAGCTGGCCCGCTCGGCGCGCGAGGTGACCGGGATCGCGGTCGTCACCGGCGCGCCTGCGGGCCTCGGCGGGGGTGACCTGCGCACCCTGGCCCTCGACGTCCGCGGCCGGCTGGCCGATCGCCCGGCGGTGGTCTTGCTCGCCTCCGAGTCCGGCGGCAAGGTGGCCCTCGTGGCAGCCGTGACCCCGGCCGCCCAGGAGCGCGGCCTGACGGCGAACGACGTCCTCCGCGCCGCCGCCGTCCCCGTCGGCGGCCGGGGTGGGGGCAAGGCAGACGTGGCCCAGGGCGGGGGGACCGACCCGAGTGGCATCCCCGCGGCCCTCGAGGCCGGCGAACAGGCGGTCGCGACCGCCGCAGGGAGGTGAGGGACGTGCCCGAGCAGCGCCCCGACGAGACCGGTCCGGTGGGGGAGCGGCGGGTGAGCCGGCCGGCGGTGCCGCCGTCCCGGCCCCGCAGCACCCCGCAGGAGCCGGTGCACCACCGCACCGAGCAGATCGACCTGCGCGCCGGCTTCCCGCCGGTCCGGCACGAGACCGCGCAGATCGACCTCTCCGGCGGCCTGCCGGGCGGGCTGCCCATCCCGCCGCGCCGGACCCGGCAGGGCCGCCGGCTGGGCGTCGACGTCGGCAGCGTCCGCGTGGGCGTGGCGCTGTCCGACCCGACCGGCACCCTGGCCAGCCCGCTGGAGACCGTGCCGCGGGCCCGGGACGAGTCCGACCTCGACCGGATCGCCGCCCTGGTCGCCGAGCACGAGGTGACCGAGGTGATCGTGGGGGAGCCCCGCCACCTGTCCGGTGCGTCCGGTGCGTCGGCACGGGAGGCCCGCGCCTACTCCCGGGCCCTCGCCGGGCGCCTCGGCGGCGTGCCGGTGCACCTGGTCGACGAGCGGCTGTCCACGGTGTCCGCGGCCGGCGCGCTGCGGGCCAACGGTCTCGACAGCCGCCGCCAGCGGTCGGTGATCGACCAGGCCGCGGCCGTGGTCATCCTCCAGGCCTACCTGGACGCGCAGCAGGAGCGATCGTGACCGACCCGGCCCCGCGCGGGGCGCGGGGCCGGCAGGCCTCCCGGGTGGCCGGGCAGGACGACGGCACGGGTCCGCTCGTCCCGCCCGGCGACGGCGCGGGCCGGCGTGCCGGTGCGGCCCACCCCTCGGCGCCGCTGCCGGACCTCCCGCCGCGGCCCGCCGGGGCCTGGTCGCGCCTGCAGCGGCGCGACGGGGCCGACGAGGACGCGACCGTCGCCGTGCCGCCACCCGGCGGGCCGGGCGGGCCCCCGGCCGGAGGCGACGAGACCGCCGCGATCGACCCGCAGGTCCGCGACCCGTACGCCGCCGACCCGCACGGGCGCGAGCCGCAGTGGGACGACGACGCCGAGGCCACCGGCGGCCTGGAGGTGCTCGGCGCGGACGCGCAGGACACCGACCACCGCGGCCGGCCCCCCCGGGGGCGCGGCGGCGGGGGCCGCGGTGGCGCCCGCCGCCCGCTGGCCATCGTGCTGTCGCTGGCGGTGCTGGTCGCGCTGGTCGGCGGCATCGTCGTCGGCGGCCGGGCGCTGATCGGCCTGGTGAACCCCGCGGCCGAGGACTACACCGGGCAGGGCACCGGGGAGGTGCAGGTCCGCGTCGCCGTGGGGGACACCCTCAGCGACATCGGCCGCAGCCTGGTCGACGCCGGGGTCATCGCCTCCGTCAGCCCGTTCGTGGAGGCCGCCGAGGCCAACCCGGCGGCCACCGGCATCCAGCCCGGCGTGTACGGCCTGCGGGAGGAGATGAGCGGTCAGGCCGCCCTCGACCTGCTGCTCGACCCCGCCTCGCGGCTGTTCGCCCGGGTGACCGTGCCCGAGGGGTTCACCGTCGAGCAGACCCTGCAGCGGCTGGCCGAGGCCACGGAGCGGCCCGTCGAGGAGTTCCGCGCCGCGGCGGCCGATCCCGCGTCGCTGGGCGTCCCGGAGTGGGCCGGTGGCCAGCTCGAGGGCTTCCTGTTCCCCGCCACGTACGACTTCACGCCGGACGACACCCCCGCGGACATGCTGCGGGCGATGGTGTCGGCGTTCACCGACACCGCCCAGCGCATCCAGCTGGAGCAGCGCGCCGCGGCCGCCGGCCGGTCGCCGCTCGACGTGGTGATCGTCGCCTCGATGGTGCAGTCGGAGACCCGGCTGGACGAGGAGCGGCCCGACGTCGCGCAGGTCATCTACAACCGGCTGGGGCAGGGCATCCCGCTGGGCATCGACGCGGCGCTGGCCTACGGGCTGGGCAAGAACGGCAACGAGCTCACGGTGACCGACCTGGAGACCGACTCGCCGTACAACACCCGCACGCGGGCCGGGCTGCCGCCCACGCCGATCAGCTCCCCGGGCGAGGCCAGCCTCGAGGCGGCCCTCGCGCCCTCGACCGGGGACCTCCTCTACTACGTGCTGGAGTCGCAGGACGGCAACCACTTCTTCACCGACAGCTACGAGGAGTTCCTGGCCGCCCGGCAGCGCTGCGCCGAGGCCGGCCTGGGCTGCGGTGGCTGACCCCTCCGACACGGCGGGGACGGGCCGGCGCGCGGCGGTCCTGGGGCGGCCGGTCGCGCACTCGCTGTCCCCGCTGCTGCACCGGGCGGCCTACGCCGCACTGGGGCTGGAGGGGTGGACCTACGACGCCCTCGACGTCGGCCCGGAGGACCTGCCCGTCCTCCTGGCCGGCCTCGGCGAGGAGTGGTGCGGGTTCTCGGTGACCATGCCGTGCAAGCAGGCGGCGGTCGCGGCCGCGGACGTGGTGGAGCCGCTGCCGCGGCTGCTGCGCGCGGCGAACACCCTCGTCCGCACCGGGCAGGGCTGGCGGGCCGAGAACACCGACGTCACCGGCGTGGGCATGGCGCTGCGGCTGGCCGGTGTCGAGCAGGTCTCCCACGCGGCGCTGCTCGGGGCCGGGGGGACGGCGGCGGCCGCGGCGGTGGCCCTCGCCTCCCTCGGGGCCGAGGCGGTGGACGTCGTCGTCCGCGACCCCGCGCGCACCGAGGACGTCCTGCGGGTGCTCGACACCCTGGAGGTGCGCGCACGGGTGCTCCCGATGTCCGGGGGCCCGGTGCAGGCCCCGGTCGTGGTGAGCACCGTGCCGGTCGCCGGGCAGCCGGCCGTGGCCGCGCTGGACTGGCGGGCGGGGCAGACGGTCCTCGACGTCCTCTACGACCCGTGGCCCACCCCGCTGGCCCGGGCGGTGACCGCGGCCGGCGGCACCGTGGCCGGCGGCCTCGATGTGCTGCTCTGGCAGGCCACCGTCCAGGTGGAGCTGATGACGGGGCGGCCGGCGCCGATCGAGGCCATGCGGGCCGCGCTGGAGCTCCGCTGACCCGGTGACCTCGGTGCTGTCCGGCGCAGGTGTGGCCCCCCTCCCGGGGCCCGCCCCGAGCCGGCGAGGGAGCGAGGACCTCCCTGCCCCCACCTCTCGCAGGCTCGCGGTGGGACCCTGCAGGGAGGCCGGAGGTGGACGGTCCGCCGACTGGCAGAATCGCCGGCATGTTGCGCTGGCTGACCGCCGGTGAGTCGCACGGCCAGCAGCTCACCGCCATCCTCGAGGGCCTCCCGGCCGGCGTCCGGGTGCAGACCTCCGACCTCGACACCGACCTGGCCCGCCGCCGGCTCGGCCACGGCCGCGGCGCGCGGATGTCCTTCGAGCAGGACGTCGTCACCCTCACCGGCGGGGTCCGCCACGGCGTCACGCAGGGCGGGCCGATCGCCGTCCAGGTCGGCAACACCGAGTGGCCGAAGTGGGAGACGGTGATGTCGGCCGACCCCGTCGACCCGGCCGTCCTCGAGGGCCAGGCCCGCAACGCCCCGCTCACCCGCCCCCGGCCCGGGCACGCCGACCTGCCGGGCATGCAGAAGTACGGCTTCGACGACGCCCGCCCGGTCCTCGAGCGGGCCAGCGCGCGCGAAACCGCCGCCCGGGTGGCGCTGGGTGCGGTGGCCCGCGCCTTCCTGCGCCAGGCCCTCGACGCCGAGGTGGTCAGCCACGTCGTCGGCATCGGCCCGGTCGTCGTCCCGCCGGGCGTGGTGCCCGGCCCGCAGGACAACCCGCGGGTCGACGAGGACCCCGTGCGGTGCGCCGACCCGGCCACCAGCGCGCAGATGGTGGCCGAGGTCGACGACGCCCGGAAGAACGGCGACACCCTCGGCGGCGTCGTCGAGGTCGTGGTGCACGGCCTCCCGCCGGGGCTGGGCAGCCACGTGCACTGGGACCGCCGGCTGGACTCGCGCCTGGCGGCCGCGCTGATGGGTGTGCAGTCGGTGAAGGCCGTCGAGGTCGGGGACGGCCTGGAGACCGCCCGCCGCCGCGGCTCGGTCGCCCACGACGAGATCGTCCTCGCCGACGGCCGGGTGCAGCGGCTCACCGACCGCGCCGGCGGCATCGAGGGCGGGATGACCAACGGCGAGGTGCTGCGGGTGCGGGCGGCGATGAAGCCGATCTCCACCGTGCCGCGGGCGCTGGCCACGATCGACGTGGCCACCGGCGAGCCGGCCGTCGCGATCAACCAGCGCAGCGACGCCTGCGCGGTGCCGCGCGGCGCCGTCGTCATGGAGGCGATGGTCGCCCTGGTGCTCGCCGACGCCGCGCTGGAGAAGTTCGGCGGGGACTCCCTCGCCGAGACCCGGCGCAACGCCCGCGCCTACCTCGACGCGTTGGCGGTCCGGTGAGCGGGCCGGTGCTGGTGCTGGTGGGCCCGCCGTCGTCGGGCAAGACCACCGTCGGCACCGCGGTGGCGCGGGCCCTCGGCCTGCCGTTCCGGGACACCGACGCCGACATCGAGGCGCGCGCGGGTCAGACCGTCGCCGACCTGTTCGTCGAGCACGGCGAGGAGCACTTCCGCGCGCTGGAGCGGGCGGCGGTCCGCCGGGCGCTGGCCGAGCACGACGGCGTCCTCGCCCTGGGCGGCGGGGCGGTGCTGGCGCAGGGGACCCGCGACCTGCTGACCGCCCACCGCGCCGCCGGCGGCGCGGTCGTGTGGCTCGACGTCGACCTGGCCTCGGCGGCCCGGCGGGTGGGCCTGGGCCGGGAACGGCCGGTGCTGGGCCTCAACCCGCGGGCGACGCTGCGCAGCCTGCTGCAGGCCCGCGCCCCGCTCTACGCCGAGGTGGCCTCGGCCACCGTCCCGACCGGCGGGCGGGAGCCGGCCGAGGTGGTCGCCGACGTGCTCGCCGCCGTGGGCGCGCAGCGGGCGCACCCGTGAGGCGCGTCCCCGTCCCGGGTGAGCGGCCCTACGAGGTCGTCATCGGCCCCGGTGCCCAGGCCGAGCTCGGGCTGGTGCTGGCCGGCACCGCCCGCGCCGCCGTCGTCCACGCCCCGCCGCTGGCCGCCCGGGCGGGCGCCGCCGTCGAGGCGCTGCAGACCGCCGGGGTCGCCGCCGAGGCCGTCGTCGTGCCCGACGGCGAGGCGGCCAAGACCGCGGCGGTGGCCGCCGCGGCCTGGGAGGAGTTCGGCCGGCTCGGGCTCACCCGTTCCGACGCGGTCGTCGGCGTGGGCGGGGGCGCGGTCACCGACCTCGCCGGCTTCCTCGCCGCCACCTGGGTGCGCGGGGTCCGCGTCGTCCAGGTGCCGACCAGCCTGCTGGGCATGGTGGACGCCGCGGTCGGCGGCAAGACCGGCATCAACACCGCCGCGGGCAAGAACCTGGTGGGCGCCTTCCACCCGCCGGCCGCGGTCCTCGCCGACACCGAGGTGCTGGCCGGGTTGCCCGGGGCGGAGTTCCGCTCGGGCCTGGCCGAGGTGGTGAAGTGCGGCTTCATCGCCGACCCGGTCGTCCTGAGCCTGCTCGAGGCCGACCCCACCGGCCGCCGCGACACCGATGAGCTCATCGAGCGGGCCGTGCGCGTCAAGGCCGACGCGGTGGGGCAGGACCTGCTCGACACCGGCGTGCGGGAGTTCCTCAACTACGGCCACACGCTGGCCCACGCGATCGAGCGGGTCGAGGACTTCGGCTGGCGGCACGGCGAGGCGGTCGGCGTCGGGTTGGTGTTCGCCGCCGAGCTGGCCGGGCAGGCGGGGCTGCTCACGCCGGCCGAGGTGGCCCGGCACCGCGACCTCGTCGCCGCGATCGGCCTGCCGACCCGCTACGCCGGCGACTGGGCCCGGCTGCAGTCGGTGATGCGGGTGGACAAGAAGGCCCGCGGCGCCTCGCTGCGGTTCGTCGTCCTCGACGGGCTCGGCAACCCGCGCATCCTGGCCGACCCGGACCAGGCCTGGCTCGACGCCGCGTGGGCGGCGGTCGGTGGAGGGACAGCATGACCATCCAGGTGCTCAACGGCGCCAACCTGGGCCGGCTCGGCCTGCGGGAGCCGGAGCGGTACGGGACGACGACGTACGCCGAGCTGGTCGCCCTGCTGGAGCAGGCCGCCCGCGAGCTGGACGTCGCGGTCCTGGTGCGCCAGACCGACTCCGAGTCCGAGCTCCTCTCCTGGGTGCACGCCGCCTCCGACGCCGGGGACGCGGTGGTCGTCAACCCCGGCGGGTGGTCGCACACCTCGGTGGTGCTGCGCGATGCGCTGGCCGCGCTCAACGGCCCGCTGGTCGAGGTGCACATCACCAACATCCACGCCCGCGAGGAGTTCCGGCACCACTCCTACGTGTCCGGCGTGGCCGACGGGGTCATCGCCGGCCTCGGGGTGCAGGGCTACGTGCTCGCGCTGCAGTGGCTGGCCGCGCGGGGGGTGCGGTGAGGCGAGGAGCGGGGTCCGCGCGCGGGCGCGGCGCCGGAGAGGGAGGTCTCCAGATGGGTGCGCGTCAGGCGGGCAGGCGCGACCGGCTGCGGGCGGTCGCCGCCGAGCGGGGGCTGGACGCCGTCCTGGTGACCGAGCTGCACAACGTGCGGTACCTGACCGGGTTCACCGGCTCGAACGGCGCGCTGCTGCTGCGCACCGACGGCCGGGACGTCTTCGGCACGGACGGCCGCTACACCACCCAGGCCGGCACCCAGGTGCCCGACGTGGAGCTGCTCGTCGACCGGGCGACCGCGACCGCCCTGGCCCGCGAGGCGGTGCGCCCGCGGTCCGGCGGGCCGGGCGCGGGACGGATCGGCTTCGAGTCCCACCACGTCACCGTCGACGGGCTGCGCGCGCTGGAGTCGGTGGTCGCCGACGCCGCCGGGGGTGCGGTCGCCGAGCTGACCGGCGTCCGCCGGGCCGTGGAGGCGCTGCGCGCGGTCAAGGACGACGAGGAGGTCGACGCGCTGCGGCGGGCCTGCGCGATCGCCGACGCCGCCCTGGCCGAGCTGGCCGCCGAGGGGGCGCTGCGGCCGGGTCGCACCGAGCTGCAGGTCGGCCGCGAGCTCGACGCCCGGATGCTGGCCATGGGCGCCGAGGCGCCGTCCTTCGAGACCATCGTCGCCACCGGCGCCAACTCGGCGATCCCGCACCACCGGCCCGACGGCACCGTGCTGGCCGGTGGTGACCTGCTGAAGCTGGACTTCGGCGCGACCGTCGACGGCTACCACTCGGACATGACGCGCACGCTGGTCCTCGGCCACGCGGCCGACTGGCAGCGCGAGGTCTACGACCTCGTCGCCGCGGCCCAGGCGGCCGGGCGGGCCGCGCTCGCGCCCGGCGCCGACGTGGTCGCGGTCGACGCCGCGGCCCGCGACGTCATCGTCGCCGCCGGGCACGGCGAGCACTTCACCCACGGGCTGGGCCACGGGGTGGGCCTGGAGATCCACGAGGCACCGGGCATCGGCCAGCTCGGCGCGGGTACGCTGGCCGCCGGCATGGCCGTCACCGTGGAGCCGGGGGTCTACCTGCCCGGCCACGGCGGTGTCCGGATCGAGGACACGCTGGTCGTCACCGATGGCGAGCCCGAGTTGTTGACCCTCACGAGCAAGGAACTGCTGGTCCTCTAGATGGCTACCACCAACGACCTCAAGAACGGCATGGTCCTCAACCTCGACGGCCAGCTCTGGACCGTCACCGAGTTCCAGCACGTCAAGCCCGGCAAAGGCGGCGCCTTCGTGCGCACCACGCTGAAGAACGTGCTCTCGGGCAAGGTCGTCGACAGGACCTTCAACGCCGGCACCAAGGTGGACACCGCCACCGTCGACAAGCGGTCGATGACCTACCTGTACAAGGACGGCACCGACTTCGTGTTCATGGACGGCGAGACCTTCGACCAGATCCCGGTCCCGGCCGAGACCGTCGGGGGCGGGGCGGACTACCTGCTGGAGAACACCGAGGCCGTCGTCGCCGTCCACGAGGGCACCCCGCTCTACGTCGAGCTGCCGGTGACCCTGGAGCTGGTCGTGGAGCACACCGACCCGGGGCTGCAGGGCGACCGCTCCACGGGTGGCACGAAGCCGGCCACCCTGGAGACCGGTGCGCAGATCCAGGTGCCGCTGTTCGTCAACACCGGCGACCGGCTCAAGGTCGACACCCGCGACGGCCGGTACCTCGGCCGCGCCAACTGACGGCCCGCCCCGTCCCCGGCCCGCCCTGACATGGCCGCCCGGTCCAAGGCGCGCAAGCGCGCCGTCGACGTCCTCTACGAGGCCGACGTCCGCAGCAGCGACCCGCTGGAGCTGCTGCGCGAGCGGGTGGCGCTGGCCTCCCCGCCGGTCCCCGACCACGCGGTGCGGCTGGTCGAGGGCGCCGTGGAGCACGGCGCGCGCATCGACGAGCTGATCAGCCGGCACGCCAGCGGCTGGACGCTGGAGCGGCTGCCCGACGTCGACCGCGCCATCCTGCGCATGGCGGTCTTCGAGCTGCTGTGGGCCGACGACGTGCCCGACGCGGTGGTCATCGACGAGGCCGTGGAGCTGGCCAAGAGCCTGTCCACCGACGACTCCCCGGCCTACGTCAACGGCGTCCTCGGCGCGATCCTGGACGCCGAGGTCCCCACCCGCTGAGGGCACCCCGCCGATGCGGCGAGGTCAGCCCCGGGTGACGGTGAACGTCACCGTGTCGTCCGTGGCGTTCGTGCAGGTGAGGCGCAGCGCGCCGATCGAGACGCCGTGCCCCGGGGTGCAGGGGACGTCCCGGCCGTCGACACGGAGGGTCGCCCGCGCACCGTCGACCAGGGCGATGCCGAACGTCGTCCCGAGGACGTGCGCCCGTGAGCCCCTGCCTCCGAGCGTCACCGAGCAGGAGTCCCCGGAACAGGACACGAGAGTCACGGACCCGGAGACGGAACCGCCTGCTGCCGACGCGCTGACCGCGCCGGACCGCACACCGAACCCACGGCCGGCCGTAGCACGGCCCCCGGAGGGTGGCCGGGGGAACCGACGTCGCACGGGGCACCTCCGACCGGACGGGGAGTGGTCATCGGGTCGAACGCCGCGCCGGAGCCCGACGTCCGATCCCAGCACGGTCGGGCCCCGAGGGGGAGGGGGCGGCGGCCGGCGGGCCGAGGCCGCCCCCGACCGGTCATCGACTACTCCTCCACGAACCGGACGCGGAACGAGACGGGCCACAGCTTGCCGGTGAGCAGGTACTCGTCGTTGCCCAGTGCCGCGATGCCGTTGAGCACCGCGTCGGGGTTCGCGCGCTGCTCCGGGTCGAGCAACCCGGCCGCATCCACGGCGGCGGTGACCCGTCCGCTGGTCGGGTCGATGCGGACGAGCACGTCGGACGGCCACACGTTGGCCCAGACCTGTCCGTCGACGCACTCGAGTTCGTTGAGCTGGGTCACCGGCTCGCCGTCGATCGTCACCGGAACCGAGCCGGTCTCGGCGAAGGTGACCGGATCGTGGAAACGCAACCGGTCGGTGCCGTCGCTGCGCACCAGGCGGGTGCCGTCGTGGCACAACCCCCAACCCTCCCCGTCGAGCGGCAGCTGCTGTCGCAGTGCGAGGGTGGCGCGGTCCCACTCGAGCACCACGCCGTCGCGCCAGGTGAGCTGCCAGATGCGATCCCCGGCCACGGCTATGCCCTCGCCGAACAGCTCTCCGGGCAGGGACTCGGCCCGCTGCACCTTCCCCGTCGCCGGGTCGAGCACGCGCAGCTGGGACCTCCCCTCGAGACCGGTGCCTTCGTAGAGGGTGCCCTCGTGCAGCTCCAGCCCCTGGGTGAAGGCCGACGGATCGTGCGGCACCTCGGCCAGGACCTCCGGGTGCAGGACCGGGACCGACAGGGCCCAACCCCTCGTCACGGCGTCCTGGAGCTGCGCCGGCCCCTCCTCGGACGATTCCTCCACGCCGTTCCCCGAGGAGCAGCCGCACAACACCGCAGCGGTGAGGACGGCACCGAGGGTCCGACGGCGGATCACACGGTTCACGGAGCCCTCTCGATCTCTTCACGGGTGGTGGGCGAGTCACGTGCTGACGGACCCGGCGCCGACCTGGCCGACCGGGACACCTCCCGCCGACCGCTCGGTGCGGTGCGGCGCACACGCGCCGCACCCGGTCGCGCGGCCGGTGGGGTCTCGGACCGAGGCCGAGGGGCGCGCCCCGGTGGTCGGTGCCGGCGGTCCGGCACCCGGGGAAGCAGTGGGAGGAGGGGTGACCGGTGTCGGTCACCCCTCCTCATCACGGTGAGCGGCGCGTCAGGAGCGGTGCGGGGTCGGTCCCCACGATCCCGTCGACGCATCGCCGCCAGCCGGGGCAGCGATCAGTCGTCGCCACCGGCGCCACCGGCGCCACCGTCGCCACCGTCGCCACCGGTCGCCGAGGCAGCGCCGGACGTCGCCGTCAGCTCGCTGTCGTCCACGCTGCCCTGGACGAAGATGACCGCGGCCGAGACGGCGATGGCGTCCCCGCCCCGGCCGCCGGCACCGCCGGCACCGCCTGCTCCGGCCTGCAAGGTGGTCCGTGCGGGCAGCAGGTCCACGGTCTGGTCCTCGAACATGATTCCTCCTGGGATGTCCTCGACGAAATGGTGCCAGAGGAGCCGGGAATGGCTCGTACAGGCAGCCCGCACGTGCGCTGATCCCATTTTCGGCCCGGCTGGCCGCCGATCACCTGTCGATATCGGCGAAATGAATCCTGACGAGAGGACGACGTCCAGGCAACGCCGGAGGCCACCGAGATGACGGCCGGGCGCACGGATCCTGCCGGAGCGGACTACGTAGCCGACACCACGGGCACGCAGATCGACGGCGCCCGAGGATGCGGGGAGGGTGCTGCAGCCGCGTGAGGCTCGTCCACGAGGCCGGAGCCGGGAACGTACGCCTGGCCGGTCCCGCGGCCGGTGGAGAGGACGGCCGGGCCGTCCCACCCGGTCGGCGAGTGCGCTCCCGTGATCGGCGCCGGGCCGGGGTCGCACGCGTCGAGCGACTCGCCTCCCAGCGGGCCACCGCTTCAGCCGAGCGAGACGTCCAGGGTGACGGTGTCGCTCGTGAGGGCCGTGCACGTCAGTCTCAGCGGACCGGCTGCCGTGCTCTGTCCCTGGGTGCAGGTGACGTCCTGGTCCCCGACCCGCATGGTCGCCCGCCCGTCGCGGATGTCGCCGAGGGAGATCGCCGTACCCAGGACCCGGACGCGGGAGCCGGCGCCCCCGAGCGTCACGGAGCACGAGGCCCCGGAGCAGGAGGCGATGCTCACGGCACCGCCACGGGCAGTCCCACCGGGGAAGCCGGCCGCGCCGGGGGAGCCGGCCGCGCCGGGGGAGCCGGGGGAGCCGGCCGCGCCGGGGGAGCCGGCCGCGCTCGTGGCGCCGGCCGAGACGCCTGCGCCTCCAGCGCCGCCCGGATCAGCAGGGGTCGAGCAAGCCATGAGCACCATCGCCGAGAGGAGGGAATCGGTACAGAGCTTGGTGGCCCACGTCATCCGCACGGGGGCGGCACCGGAGACCAGGAAACGCACGACCGCCCTCCTGGAAATGTGTGGGGCTCGCGATGATATCGCCAGGAATGGCCGAGAGGGTTCGCACCACTGGTGGTCGGGTGGGCGACGGGCCGCGGGCTGGACACGGCCCCGGGCGGCGATCCGGGCGGCATCACAGGAGGGCCCCGACGAGCACGACGACGAGGATCGGGACGACGAGCACCGCCCTGAGCAGTGGATGCGGCCGGTCCTCCACCGGGTGGCGCGTCAACGCCTCGACGAGCAGCGCACCGAGCACGACCGTGGCGCAGAGCACCAGGGGGAGAGCAGCGAGGGCACCGGGTGCGGGGACGACGGCGATCAGGAGGAGGGGTGCGAGGGCGGCGGCCGGCCACCGGAGCTCGCGTACCGCGGAGGCGCCGACCACGGTCAACCCCGCGACCAGCAGGAGGACCTGCTGCCCTGCAGGGGACAGCGCCGTCGGGGTCGTCCTGAGCAGTGCGAGGGCGACCAGCGCGGTCACCCCCAGCATGCCGACCGCGGACAGGACCCACCCGCGCACCAGCGGGTGGGGTCGCCACCCCGTCCTGGTGGCCAGCAGCACGGCACCCACTGCCAGGGGCAGCGCCAGCAGCGGCGCCGTCGCCACACCGACGGCGACGGCCACCAGACCCGCTCCGACCAGGACGCGTCGCCACGGCACCGACCGTGTTCCTCGTCGAGCCGCGCCGGCATGCGCCCGGCTCGCCGCCACCAGGATCGTCGCCCCCGACGCCGTCGACGTCGCACCGACCACGGCAGGGGACGGGGTAGCCAGGATGGAGATCGCGGGCCCCATGGCCGCGACCCCGGCCAGCGGCAGGACGACCGCCGGCAGCCGCCACCGGAGCAGTGCGGCCGACGTCAGGAAGCTGACGACCAGCACGGCACAGGTCAGCACAGCGAGCGCCGGGCTGCTGGTGAGCACGTCGGCGTGGCGTCCACCCACTCCCCTCCCTGGGGTCGACGTCGGAGCCGACCCGGCCACGTGCGCCACTCGCCAGACGAGCGCACCGGCGAGTCCGGCCACCGCTGCGAGGGCTGTGTGCCGCCGGACGCCGCGCCAGCGACGTGGGGCGGCCCACGCCCATCCCCGCGCATCGCCGAAGCGGCGCAGCGCACCCAGGATCATGGCGATCACCAGGGCGGCGCCCACCCATGGCAGGAGCATGAGCAGGAGCTGGAACACGCTCAGCGCGACGGTCGTGACGTCGCCGGCCTGCATCGCCGACTGCATCCGGTCCAGGTAGTCGAGCAGCACCTCCCACACCAGCGGCAGGACCCGCGGCACCACGAGGAGGAAGGTGACCAGGTAGAACACGAGCATGGGGACGGTCACGGAGACCCAGAGCACGATCAACCGCCGTGACCGGGGCCGCAGGTCCTGCACACGTGGATGTGCCGGCCGGCCCGGGACCAGGCTCCTCAGCACCGGCCCCACGTAGTTGAACAGCTCGGGCACCCCGGCCAGGTCGGCGAGCATGTAGTAGCCGTCGAACCGGATGCTCGGCAGGAACTGCTGGGCGGCCTGGACGTGCATGAGCAGGATCGCCGGCAGCAGCCAGGTCGCGTCGGTGCGGAGGTACAGACCGGTCAGGACCGCCATGAAAATGGCGTTGAAGTAGACGCCGGCGAGGTCCGTGCGCAGGCGTCCGACCCGGTCCAGGCGGTACGTGTCGGTCACCGTGCTGTAGAGGGCCGGCCAGACGAGGTACAGGCCGATCCCCATGTCGCCCGGACGAGCCCCGCCGTATCGGCAGGCCGTGACGTGTCCGATCTCGTGGAAGGCCATCGAGAGGACCAGGAGCACGAGGAGGAGGAGGGTGAGCTCCGGTCGGTGGACCAGCGTCCTCGCGCCCGCCGTGACGCGGTCCACCACGTCACCCTGCAGGAGCACCAGCGCGTCCAGCGCCGCGAAGGTGGCCAGAGCCGCCACCCAGGCAGGACGCGTGAAGAACTGCCGGAAGACGCCGGCGATGCGCCACGTGACGTCTGCCGGGACCACCCCCTTCCGGTAACGCAGGGCCAGCAAGGGGTCGGACCGGGTCGGAGCCGTCGCCGTGCCGGGGTCTGCGCTGACGGCGTCGTCGGGGGCGAGCAGGCCGACCGGCCGGAGCCGCTCTTCGACCAGGTACGACACCTGGTCGGCGGTCAGGTCCTGGCCGAGTTCCGCGCCCAGGTCCGTGGCGATGCGGTCGGCGTCGCGCCCGTCCAGGAGGCAGGCCACCCGGTACAGGAGCAGGGGCAACTGCATGACCTGGCCGTCGGCCCGTCGTACGAGGAACTTGGGTGTCCGGTACCCGGAGTCCCGGTACTCCCCGAGCAGCTCCGTGCCCTCGGCGAGTCGGCGCACGGGGTCTGCCACGACGGCCCTGGCCGGGCTGACCCCATCGCCGGTCAAGGGCGTCATCCAGCTCACCTCAGCTCTGCCCGGGTCGAGGACCCGGGTCGGACGGGAGGAGGGGCGACCGGTGCGGGTCGCCCCTCCTCCTCACCGGTTCAGTGGCACGCCGCCGTCAGCGACGCGGCGCGGCGCGGCAGCAGGGGCAGCGATCAGTTGTTGCCACCGGCGCCACCGGCGCCACCAGCGCCCCCGATGGCCGTGGCGGCACCGGAGATCGCCGTGATCGTGCTGTCGTCCACGTCACCGTTGATGATGATGATCGCGATCGAGATGGCGACGGCGTCCCCGCCGCGCCCCCCCCGACCTCCGCCACCGCCCCAGCCGGCCTGCAGGGTGGTCCGTGCCGGCAGCAGCTCGACGGTCTGGTCCTCGAACATGGTTCCTCCTCGTGTCTTCACGAGATGGTGAAGACACGAGGTGACGGAGCCGGGGAACCAGGTCGCCGTGAATGCAGCCCGGATGAGCCTGCACTGAGCAGGATCTGTTCTCCCACATTTGTTCCCGCCCGCCCGAGAGCGGATCACCGCGCCGATTTCTCCACCATTCCGCTGTTGGCCCGACTGATCCTGGCCAGCGGGACACGTCCAGGCAACGTCGGGCATCACGGGGATCGCGGCGCCTGAACACGGAACCAGTCGCGCGCGAGTACGTACGCCGGGGTCCGGACCACGTAGTCCGACGCGACTCGCGGGCCGGCGAGAGGCCATGGCCGGTGGTGCACGTGCCGCCTGGTGGATCGTCACGGAGGGGATGGGACCGGGCGGGGGCGTTCGCCCGGGACCTGCGGGAACGACGGAGGAGGGGCGATCGGTACCCGGTCGCCCCTCCTCCTCATCGGTTCAGCGGCACGTCGTCAGCGGCGCGGAGCAGCGATGCGGTGCCGGCGGAGCCCGGTGATCAGTCGTCGCCGCCGTCGCCGCCGTCGCCGCCGGCGCCGCCGGCGCCACCGGTAGCCGTGGCTTCGGCGGACGTCGCCGACAGCGTGCTGTCGTCCACGTCGCCACCGACGAAGATGACCGCGGCCGAGACGGCGAGGGCGTCCCCGCCCCGGCCGCCGTTGCCGCCGGCACCGCCCGCTCCGGCCTGCAGGGTGGTCCGTGCGGGGAGCAGGTCGACGGTCTGGTCCTCGAACATGATTCCTCCTGGGATGTCCTCGACGATTGGTGCCAGAAGGGCCGGAAATCTCTCGTAGAGGCGGCCCGGAGGCGACGTGATTGCATTTCCAGCCCGACTGGCGGCCGATCACCATGTCGATATCGGCGAAATAGATCCTGACGAGAGGACGACGTCCAGGCAACGCCGGGCGCCACCGAGATGACGGCCGGGCGCACTGAATCCGACCGCAGTCGGTCACGTACCGGTGCGGCCCCACCACGTAGTCCGGACGGAATCCGTGGGACACCGGGGCCCGGCTCATCAGGGCGCGGTCGGAGGGGCGGCGGGGGCGGCCCGGCCCTCGCGGGTGACCGCGATCGGCATGGGTCAAAGGACCGGCTGCGGGTGCCCCGTCCCCCCGGAACGTGAGCGATCGATCACGGTCCGTACGAACTCGGCCGCACAGGGCCCGCCGATGCGCACGGAACGCGGGACAGTCCCGGATGTGACGGATGCGTGACGAAATCGTCACTACTCTGCGCACCAGGGCCGTTTCGGAACTGTGGCTCGGGGGAGTCGGCGTCATGATCGTGCGCGTACAGGTCTGCACCGGGCAGTGGCCGGATCCGGACGGAGCAGACCCAGGGGGAATTCGGTCGTCGATCCCTGCTCCGACGGACTGATGGCGGGCGAGCGCACGCCGCTGCTCGGTCGAGACGCCGCCTGCCAGCTCATCGGCCGCGCGTTGGACGCCGATCCCCCGGGCAACGTGGTGATCGTGGGTCCGGCGGGTGTCGGCCGCACCCGGCTCGCCCGGGAGGCGCTGTCCCTCGCCGAGGGCGAGGGGCGATCCACCCACTGGGCCGCCGGGACGAAGGCGGCTGCCCGGGTGCCGCTCGGGGCCCTCGCCCACCTGCTCCCTGCCATCGACACCGGGGCGGACGCCTTGGCGCTCCTGCAGCAGGCGACCAGGACCCTCGTCGGCGACCGCGCCGGAGCGCCACGTGTGCTGGGGGTCGACGACGTCCACCTCCTCGACCCCCTGTCGGTCACCCTGCTGCACCAGCTCGCCGCCGGCGGGGCGGTGAGCCTGGTCCTGACGGTCCGCACCGGCAACGCGGTCCAGGACCCAGCGGCGACCTTGTGGAAGGACGGGTCGGCCACCCGCATCGAGCTGCAGCCGCTCGAGCGTGAGGACGCCGAACGGCTGATCGGCCACCGCGTGGACGGCCCGGTGCACACCCGGACCGTCGAGCGTCTCTGGCGGCTCAGCGGGGGGAACCCGCTCTACCTCCACGAGCTCGTGGCGGACGGACTCCGGACCGGCCGCCTGCAGCGGTACGGGGACCTCTGGTCCTGGGTCGGGGGGATCACCCCGTCACAACGTCTCTCGGAGATCGTCCTGGCCCACCTGGGGGACATGGACACCGACGAGTGGCGGGCACTGCAGGTTCTCGCCACGGCCGGGACCTGCAGCGTCGAGCACGTGGTGGAGCTCAGCAGCCCGGACGCCGTCACCGCTCTCGAGCGGCGCCGCGCGATCGAGGACGACGCGGCCGGATCCGGGGAAATCCAAGTCGCCCACCCGCTCTACGCCGAGGTCGTCCGAGGTCTCGTCCCGGAGGCCGCGCGGCAACGGATCCGTCGTCGGCTGGCCCGGGATCACGCGGCCGGCGGGGGCGAGGAACACCTCCCGCACCGCGCCGCCGTGCTGCTCGACAGCGGGGCGACGGCGCACAGCGGCCCGCTGCTCACCGCGGGGGCCCGTCGCGCACTCGCCCAGCTGGACCTCCCCCTGGCCGAGCGCCTGGCCCGGGCCGCCATCAAGGAGGGCGGCGGGTTCCCGGCGCACGCGACCCTGATCGAGGCCGTCCGTTGGCAGGGCCGGTCGGTGCTCGTCGACCGGCTGGCGGCCGCGGCCGCGCCCAAGGCGCGTACCGACGAGGACCGGGCGCGGTTGGCCGCTGCCCGGGCGCTGACCCTGTTCTGCGGGGTGGGGCAGGCCGACCAGGCCGGGGCGGTCCTCCACGAGGCCGGTGCGACCGTCCGTGACGACGGCGCCCGGGGCCTCCTCGCCGCGGTCGAGGCGATGCTGGCCTTCCTCGGGGGGGATCCCCACCGAGCGGTGCGGCAGGGCATGACCGTGCTGTCCGCACCGGCAGGCGCCGCCCAGGCGCTCGCGGCGGCCGCGGTGGCAGCCGGCCTGGCGGTGACCGGCCGGACAGGGCAGGCGCTGACCACGGCGGAGACGGGTCGGCTGGCGCTCGACAGGCATCCCGACCCGGCGGAGCGGGTCTACACGCAGATGGCGCTCGCGCAGGCGGAGATCCTGGCGCTGGCCTTGGGCGGACGGTTCGGCCAACTCGAGCAGCGGGCGGCCGAACTGCACCGGCAGAACCTGGAAGCGGCGCCCGAGTGGATCGGGGACGCGATCGCCTCGGTCCACCGGGGGTGGGCGGCGTTGGCCAGCGGGCGGCCGCGCGTGGCCGACCGGTGGCTGGCCGAGGCGCTGCCGGCTCTCGAGGAGCGGGATCCGGCCGGCCTCCTCCCGCTGTGCCGGTCCTCCCTGGCGGCGGCGCGGGCTCTGGTCGGGGACGTCTGCGCCGCCCGCCGGCTGGTGGACGGCGCGCAGACCGCTGACGCCGGGGCGATCGCGGTGTTCCATCCGCTGCGGCGCTTGGCGGAGGCGTGGGTCGCTGCCGCGGACGGTCGGCAGGGCCAGGCCGGTGCCCTGGTGCTCGAGGCAGCGGCGCTGGCCGCTCGTCAGGGCCAGGCGGCCGTCGAGGCGGTCGTGCTGCACGACGGCCTACGGCTGGGACAGGGCCCGAGAATCGTCGACAGGCTGTACCAGCAGGCCGAACGGCTGGACGCACCGTTCATGGCCGACCTCGCTGCGCATGCGGCGGCCGCTGTCGCCGGCTCCGCCGAGGGGCTGGACCAGGCGAGCTGCCGGTTCGAGCAGACCGGAGCGCTGCTGTTGGCGGCGGATGCGGCGACCGAGGCCGCCTCCGCCCACGAGCGGCGCGGGGAGCGCCGAGCAGCGGCCGCAGCCCGATTGCGGGCAGCCGCCCTGGCCCGCGAGTGCGGCCTGGCCCGGGGGCCGGCGCTCGACGTCCTGCCCCTGCCGGGTCTGACCGCTCGGGAGCAGGAGGTCGCCCGACTGGCCAGTGCGGGGCTGAGCAACCAGGCGATCGCCGACCGGCTCGTGGTGTCGGTGCGCACGGTGGAGACCCACCTCTCGAACGCCTACGCCAAGCTGGGGATCAGCAGCCGAGCGGACCTGGCGGCGATGCTGCCGACCGCCGCCTTGACAGGTACCTGACCGGTCTTGATCCCCGGGCAGGGTCGTTCCCGGTCACGCCACCGTGGACCGTCGGATCGAGAGGTTCGCGTGCGGGTCGTTCGGTGCACCTGCGCATGGCGGTCTTCGAGCTGCTGTGGGCCGACGACGTGCCCGACGCGGTGGTATCGACGAGGCCGTGGAGCTGGCCAAGAGCCTGTCCACCGACGACTCCCCGGCCTACGTCAACGGCGTCCTCGGCGCGATCCTGGACGCCGAGGTCCCCACCCGCTGAGCGCAGTGCCGAGCCGGGGGGTGCGGCTCGCTACGTCGGGGACCACGCGCAGTTGCGGTACCCGAACTCCGGGTCCGACCGCGGCGCCGCCCCCCACGCCTCCCGCACCGCGAACGGCAGCGCCGGGGCCTGCCAGGCGCCGGCGGCCCCGCGGATCAGCCAGAAGGACGCCGCCCAGCCGGCCCGGTCCGGCTCCTCGCCGTCGAGCACCTGGGCGATCGTCTCCTGGACACCGGCGTCGTCGCTGAGGCTGGCGTGGAAGGCCGGGAGCGCGGCCCACTCGATCCGGAACAGCGGCCCGCGGTAGGCCGTCAGCGCGGCCTCCAGCGGGAGCAGCAGGTAGTTGCGCACCCCGGGCACCGGGCACAGCGTCTGGTCGCGGTACAGCGGCGCATCCTCCACCAGCGAGCGCAGGAACGGGATGTCGGCCTCGACCTCCAGCGCGGGGTTCTGCACCCGGAAGAGGGTCAGCAGGCCGCGCACGGCCCAGCCGCCGCCGTAGCCCCAGGCCTCCGTGCCGGAATCGGGGTAGTAGACCCGGGCCGGCCGGATCAGCGGCGAGGTCTGGACGAGCGTGTCGACCGGCGGGTCCTGGCTGCGGGCCAGGTAGGTCCGGGCGACCATCGTCCCCTCGCTCTCGGCCACCAGGGACACCGGCCCCTCGGACGCCTCGGCCAGCTCGCGGACCTGCTCGGCGAGGATGTCGGCGCTGGCGTCCAGCGACTGGAAGGTCTGCACCGGCTCGTAGGGCAGCGGCTCGCCGTCCGGTCCGAGACCGCGGTAGGAGTAGCGGACGGTGTCGAACCGCTCGGGGTAGATCTCGAACTGCTCGCCGCCGTAGCTGCTGCCGAACCCGGCGATGTAGAGGACCGGCTGGGCCGTTGCGGCCGGCGTCTCGCCGACGTCGATGCCGATGCCCTCGTCGCCGGAGGCGTCCGAGGCGTCGGAGGCGTCGGAGGCGCCGGTGAACGTGGGCACCGCGGTCCAGCCGCCGATCACGAGCACCGCGGTGGTCAGGGCGACCGGGACCAGCGGCCACGCCGGGACGGCGCGGCTGCGGCGCGGGGCCAGGGCCGCGGCGACCACCCGCCGCCACAGCCAGGCGTTGACCGCGCCGGCGCCCAGGGCGGTCACCACCGCGACCCAGCCGGGGCTCCAGGTCAGCGCCAGCGCCACGACCATCAGCCAGACCCACACCAGCGCGGTCCAGCCGACGCCGCGCAGCGACACCCGGGGCCGCCACCAGGAACCGGTGACCATGGCCGGGGTCAGCACCAGCACGGTGACCGCCGCCCCGAGGATCGCCGCGAACATCACCGGGGAGAAGCCGGTCGCCCCGACCAGGAACGTCAGGGTGACCCAGGGCGTCAGCGCGACCAGCGCCACCGCGGTGAGCAGCGCGCTGCGCCGCAGCAGGGTGGTCAGCGAGGGTGGCGCCACGTCGGCCGGCCAGGCCAGCCGGACGGCCAGCGCGTCGATCAGCGAGCGGAGGCAGACCAGCGCCGCCAGCATCCAGGCGACCGACCACGGCGACCAGGAGAAGGTCATCGCCCAGCGGAGGTCGTGGAAGAGCCCGAAGGGCGCGGGTGCGCCGGCCTGGGCGGCGAGAGGGACGGCCGAGACGAAGGAGACGGCGAGCAGCACGGCCGCCTCGAGGCCGGAGAGGCCGGCGGTCAGGGCGACCAGCAGGGTGGTGCGTCGCAGGCCGGTCATCCCGTGCACGGCGGGTGCGGTGGAGCTCACCCCACCCGGGCTACCCCGTTGCCCGTGCGGGATCCGCCGCCCGGTGTGACGCTTCGGCAACGGCTTGCCGTGCGGCGACCCCGGGCGCGCCCCGTCCGGGGCTGGCGCGCGGTGCGGGGACGGCGTCCTCGCTCAGCGCGGGGTGCGCCGGCGGTCGTTGCTGCCCCAGGCGTCCTCGTCCTCGTCGTCGCCGCTGCCGGCGATGCCCTCCATGCCGGGGGAGAGCACGCCCCACTCGATGAGCCGGCTGGTCAGCTCGTCCGGGCTCATGTCGTAGATGATCGCCAGCGACTTGAGGTCCTCGGCGCGGATGGAGAGGACCTTGCCGTTGTAGTCGTGCCGCTGCGCCTGGATGGTGGAGGCGTAGCGGGCCAGCGGGCCGGCCTCGTCGGCGGGCAGCGAGCCCAGCGACTCGAGGTTCAGCACGATCTTCGTCGTCGAGGTCACCGCGGAGCTCGGCCGCGGGTCGGGCAGCAGCTCGGAGACCGGGACGCCGTAGAAGACGGCCAGCTCGGAGAGCCGCTGCACGGTCACCGCGCGGTCGCCGCGCTCGTAGGACCCGACCACGACGGCCTTCCAGCGGCCGTGCGACTTGTCCTCCACCCCCTGGAGGGAGAGGCCCTGCTGGTTGCGGATGGCGCGGAGCCGGGCACCGAGGGCCCGTGAGTAGTCGGTGCTCATCGCGTTCCTGCTCACTGTCCGTCGTCGGAGGCGTTCTGTCGTCACGGAGCGTACTGGTCGAGCGGGGACGGCGACACCAGGACACCTCCCCCGGGTGAGGGGTGGTCCTGCGGGTTCACGCAGGAGGTGCCCGCCGGCGGGGTCGGTCCGGGCCCGGGGCGACCCCGGAGCGCGCCGCGGGTCACACGATCCGGTGCAGTACGGTCGTCCCCGGTCCACCCCTCTCCTTTAACGACCCGTCCCGTGAGGCGGGGAAGGAGGCCTCATGGCCGGCTCGTCCCCTGCTGCCCTGGGCAGCCCCGCAGCGCCGGGAGCGCTGCTCTCCGCCGCCGACGTCGCCCGCGTGGTCGACCGGATGGCCCACCAGCTGATCGAGAAGTGGGCCGGGGGCGGTGGGGCGGGCGAGGGAACGGCCTCGCTCGCCGACCTGGTCCTCGTCGGCATCCCCACCCGCGGCGCCCCGCTGGCCCGCCGGCTCGCCGCCCGCGTGGCGGCCTTCTCCGGCACCGCGGTCGACACCGGGACCGTCGACATCACCCTGCACCGCGACGACCTGCGCACCCGGGGCGTGCGGGCGCTGGAGCCCACCGTGCTGCCCGACGCCGGCATCGACGGCCGGCTCGTGGTCCTCGTCGACGACGTCCTCTTCTCCGGCCGCTCGGTGCGGGCCGCGCTCGACGCGCTGCGCGACCTCGGCCGGCCCCGCGCCGTGCAGCTGGCGGTCCTGGTCGACCGGGGGCACCGGGAGCTGCCGATCCGGGCCGACTACGTCGGGAAGAACGTGCCGACCTCGCGCAGCCAGTCGGTGCGGGTCCACCTCACCGAGGTGGACGGCGTCGACGAGGTGCTCCTCACGGGGGAGGGGCGGTGAAGCGGCACCTGCTGGAGGCGGCCGACCTCGACCGCGCCGACGCCACGCTGGTCCTCGACACCGCCGCGCAGATCGACGCGGCGCTGGCCGGCCGCGAGGTCAAGAAGCTGCCCACGCTGCGCGGCCGCACCGTGGTGAACCTCTTCTACGAGGACTCCACCCGCACCCGCATCTCCTTCGAGCTGGCGGCCAAGCGGCTGTCGGCCGACGTCATCAACTTCAGCGCCAAGGGCAGCAGCGTCTCCAAGGGCGAGAGCCTCAAGGACACCGCGCTGACCCTCGAGGCGATGGGCAGCGACGCGATCGTGGTGCGGCACTCCGCCTCGGGTGCGCCGCACCGGCTGGCGCACTGGGTGCGCGGCAGCGTCGTCAACGCCGGCGACGGCACCCACGAGCACCCCACCCAGGCGCTGCTCGACGCGTACACGATCCGGCGGCGGCTCGGCCGGCTCGAGGGCGTCCGGGTCGCCGTCGTCGGCGACGTGCTGCACAGCCGGGTGGCCCGCTCCAACGTCCGGCTGCTGCACACCCTGGGCGCCGAGGTCACCCTGGTCGCGCCGCCCACGCTGCTGCCGGTCGGGGTGGGCAGCTGGCCGGCCGAGGTGTCCTACGACCTGGACGCCGTCCTGCCGAAGGCGGACGTCGTCATGATGCTGCGGGTCCAGGCCGAGCGGATGAACGCCTCGTTCTTCCCCAGCGCCCGGGAGTACAGCCGCCGCTACGGCCTCGACGCCCCGCGCATGGCCGCCCTGGGCGACGACGCGATCGTCATGCACCCGGGCCCGATGAACCGCGGGATGGAGATCGCCGCCGAGGTGGCCGACTCCGTCCGCTCCACGATCGTCGAGCAGGTCGGCAACGGGGTCTCCGTGCGCATGGCCGTGCTCTACCTGCTGCTCGGAGGCGCCCAGTGAGCTCCTACCTCGTCACCGGCGCCCGCCCCTACGGCGAGGCCCCGGCCGACCTCCTGCTCGAGGACGGCCGGATCGCCGCGGTCGGGGCCGGCCTGTCCGCGCCCGGCGCCGAGGTCGTCGACGCGGCCGGCCTGGTGGCCCTGCCCGGGCTGGTCGACCTGCACACGCACCTGCGGGAGCCCGGCCGGGAGGACGCCGAGACGGTCGAGACCGGCTCGCGCGCCGCGGCGCTGGGCGGGTACACCGCGGTGCACGCCATGGCCAACACCGACCCGGTCGCCGACACCGCGGGCGTCGTCGAGCAGGTGTGGCGGCTGGGCCGGGACGCGGGGCTGGTCGACGTCGTGCCGGTGGGCGCGGTGACCGTCGGGCTGGCCGGCCAGCGGCTGGCCGAGCTCGGCGCGATGGCCGACTCCGCCGCCCGGGTGCGGGTCTTCTCCGACGACGGCATGTGCGTGGCCGACCCCGCGCTCATGCGGCGGGCGCTGGAGTACGTCAAGGCGCTGGACGGCGTCGTCGCCCAGCACGCCGAGGAGCCGCGGCTGACCGCCGGCGCGCAGATGCACGAGGGCGACCGCTCCGCGCGGCTGGGGCTGACCGGCTGGCCGGCCGCCGCCGAGGAGGCGATCATCGCCCGCGACGTGCTGCTGGCCGGTCACGTCGGAGCGCGGCTGCACATCTGCCACGTCTCCACCGCGGGCTCGGTCGAGATCCTCCGCTGGGCGCGCAGCCGCGGCGTCCAGGTCACCGCCGAGGTCACCCCGCACCACCTGCTGCTCACCGACGCCTGCGCCGAGAGCTACGACCCGGTGTTCAAGGTCAACCCGCCGCTGCGCACGGACGCCGACGTCCAGGCGCTGCGCCGGGCGCTCGCCGAGGGCGTCATCGACGCGGTCGCCACCGACCACGCACCGCACGCGGTGGAGGACAAGGAGAGCGAGTGGGGCGCCGCCCGCCCCGGGATGCTCGGCCTGGAGCAGGCCCTGTCGGTGGTCCTGGAGACCATGGTCGAGCCCGGGTTGCTCGACTGGCGGGGCGTGGCCGACCGCATGTCGGCCCGCCCGGCCGCGATCGGCCGGCTCGACGGCCGGGGCCCGCTGGCGCACGGTCGCCCGCTGACCCCCGGCGAGCCGGCCAACCTGCTGCTGCTGGACCCCGCCGCCCGGTCGGTCGTCGACCCGGCCGCCCTGGCCAGCCGCAGCCGCAACAGCCCCTACGCCGGCCGGGAGCTGCCCGGCCGGGTGGTCCACACGTTCCTGAGAGGTGTCCCGACGGTGCTCGACGGCAAGGCCCAGCGGTGAGGCGCGGACACGACGGGGGAGTGAGCATCGCAGCGAGCCCTGCGAGCGAGGAGCGGAGCGGGCCCGGGGTGGAGCGGTGAACGCAGCGATCCTCGTCCTGGAGGACGGGCGGACGTTCCGCGGCGAGGCCTACGGCGCGGTGGGGACGACGCTCGGCGAGGTCGTCTTCGCCACCGGGATGACCGGCTACCAGGAGACCCTCACCGACCCCAGCTACGCGCGGCAGATCGTCGTCATGACCGCCCCGCACATCGGCAACACCGGGGTCAACGGGGAGGACGACGAGAGCCGCCGGATGTGGGTGGCCGGCTTCGTCGTGCGCGACCCCGCCCGCCGCCCGGCCAACTGGCGGGCCACCGGCAGCCTCGACGACGCCCTCGCCGGCCAGGGCGTCGTCGGCATCAGCGGCGTCGACACCCGCGCCCTGACCCGGCACCTGCGCGAGCGCGGGGCGATGCGCGCCGGCATCAGCAGCGAGGGGCTGCCCGCCGACGAGCTGCTGGCGCGGGTCCGGCAGGCCGAGAGCATGACCGGCGCGGACCTCGCACCGGCGGTCACCGCCAACGACCCCTACGTCGTCCCGGCGGTGGGGGAGCGACGGTTCACGATCGCCGCGCTCGACCTGGGCATCAAGACCGCCACCCCGCGGCACCTCGCCGAACTCGGCGTGGAGACCCACGTGCTGCCGGCCACCGCGACCGCCGAGGACCTGCTGGCCGCCGGCCCCGACGGGGTGTTCCTGTCCAACGGCCCGGGCGACCCGGCCGCGGCCGACTACGCGGTCGAGGCGGTCCGCGGGGTCCTCGACGCCCGCCGTCCCCTGTTCGGCATCTGCTTCGGCAACCAGATCCTCGGCCGGGCGCTGGGGCTGGGCACCTACAAGCTGCGGTTCGGGCACCGCGGGCTCAACCAGCCGGTGCTCGACCGGCTCAGCGGCACGGTCCGGGTGACCAGCCACAACCACGGGTTCGCCGTCGACGCCCCGCTGGACCGGCCGACCGACACCCCGTACGGGCCGGTCGAGGTCAGCCACGTCGGCCTCAACGACGACGTGGTGGAGGGCCTGCGGCTGCGGGAGGCGCCGGCGTTCAGCGTGCAGTTCCACCCGGAGTCCGCGGCCGGGCCGCACGACGCCGCGCCGCTGTTCGGCCGGTTCGTCGACCTCATGGAGACCGCCCGGCAGGGCAGGGACGCCGTCAGCCCGCCTCCCGTCGTGGAGCACGGCACGGCAGAGAAGGGGGCCTGACCATGCCCAGGCGCGAGGACATCCACCACGTGCTGGTGATCGGCTCCGGGCCGATCCTCATCGGCCAGGCCGCCGAGTTCGACTACTCGGGGACCCAGGCCTGCCGGGTGCTGCGGGCCGAGGGGCTGCGGGTCAGCCTGGTCAACAGCAACCCGGCCACGATCATGACCGACCCCGACGTCGCCGACGCCACCTACGTCGAGCCCCTGACGCCGGAGTTCGTCGAGAAGGTGATCGCCGCCGAGCGCCCCGACGCCCTGCTGGCCACCCTCGGCGGGCAGACCGCGCTGAACATCGCCATCGGCCTGCACGAGAGCGGCGTCCTCGAGCGCTACGGCGTGCAGCTCATCGGCGCCGACGTCGGCGCGATCAACCGCGGCGAGGACCGGCAGCTGTTCAAGGACATCGTCCGGTCGGTCGGCGCCGACGCGCCACGCTCGCGGGTGTGCGCCAGCGTCGAGGAGGCGCTGGAGACCGCAGCCGAGGTCGGCTACCCGGTCGTCATCCGGCCCTCCTTCACCATGGGCGGCCTCGGCTCCGGGTTCGCCACCGACGAGGCCATGCTCCGGCGGATGGCCACCCACGGCCTGGCCGACTCCCCGGTGCACACCGTGCTCGTCGAGGAGTCGGTGCTCGGCTGGAAGGAGTACGAGCTGGAGCTGATGCGCGACCGCAGCGACAACGTCGTCGTCATCTGCTCGATCGAGAACGTCGACGCGATGGGCGTGCACACCGGGGACTCGGTCACCGTCGCCCCCGCCATGACGCTCACCGACCGCGAGTACCAGCACATGCGCGACGTCGGCATCGCGGTCCTGCGCGAGGTCGGGGTCGACACCGGGGGCTGCAACATCCAGTTCGCGGTCAACCCGGCCGACGGCCGGCTGGTCGTGATCGAGATGAACCCCCGGGTGTCGCGCTCCTCGGCGCTGGCGTCCAAGGCCACCGGCTTCCCGATCGCCAAGATCGCCGCGAAGCTGGCCATCGGCTACACCCTCGACGAGATCACCAACGACATCACCGGCGTCACGCCGGCGGCCTTCGAGCCGACGCTCGACTACGTCGTGGTCAAGATCCCGCGGTTCGCCTTCGAGAAGTTCCCGGGCGCCGACCCGCGGCTGACCACCACGATGAAGAGCGTCGGCGAGGTCATGGCCCTGGGCCGCAACTTCCCCGAGGCGCTGGGCAAGGCGATGCGCTCGACGGAGACCTCCCGGGCCGGGTTCTGGACCGGGGCGGGTGAGGACGTGGCGTCGCGCCCCGTCGACGAGCTGCTGGAGGCGCTGCGCACCCCGGTCGACGGCCGGCTGTACCTGGCCGAGGCGGCGCTGCGCGCCGGCGCCACCGTCGAGCAGGTCGCCGGGGCCAGCGGCTTCGACCCGTGGTTCGTCGACCAGGTCGCGCTCGTCTCCGAGGTCGGCGCCGAGGTCCGGGACGCGCCGTCCCTGACGCCGGAGCTGCTGCGGCGGGCCAAGCGGCACGGCCTGTCCGACCGGCAGGTCGCCGCCCTGCGCCCCGAGCTGGCCGGGGAGGACGGCGTCCGGACGCTGCGGCGGCGGCTGGGCGTGCGGCCGGCCTACAAGACCGTCGACACCTGCGCCGCCGAGTTCGCCGCCCGCACGCCCTACCACTACTCGTCCTACGACGAGGAGACCGAGGTCGAGCCGCGGGAGAAGCCGGCCGTCCTCATCCTCGGCTCCGGGCCCAACCGGATCGGCCAGGGCATCGAGTTCGACTACTCCTGCGTGCACGCGGTCATGGCGCTGCAGGACGCCGGCTACGAGGCGGTGATGGTCAACTGCAACCCCGAGACCGTCTCCACCGACTACGACACCGCCGACCGGCTCTACTTCGAGCCGCTGACCTTCGAGGACGTGCTCGAGGTCTACGAGGCCGAGCGGGCCGCCGGCCCGGTCGCCGGGGTCATCTGCACCCTCGGCGGCCAGACCCCGCTGGCCCTGGCGCAGCGGCTCAAGGACGCCGGGGTGCCCGTGCTCGGCACCGCGCCGGAGGCGATCGACGACGCCGAGGACCGCGGCGCGTTCTCCCGCGTGCTCGCCGACACCGGGCTGCAGGCCCCGCAGCACGGCACCGCGACCACCTTCGCCGAGGCCCGGGCCATCGCCGCGTCGGTGGGCTACCCGGTCCTGGTGCGGCCCTCCTACGTGCTCGGCGGCCGGGGGATGGAGATCGTCTACGACGACGCCACCCTCGAGGCCTACATCGCCAAGGCCACCGACGTCAGCCCGGAGCACCCGGTCCTGGTCGACCGGTTCCTCGAGGACGCGGTGGAGGTGGACGTCGACGCCCTCTACGACGGCACCGACCTGTTCCTCGGCGGGGTGATGGAGCACATCGAGGAGGCCGGCATCCACTCCGGCGACTCGGCGTGCGCGCTGCCGCCGATCACGCTCGGCCAGACCGACGTCGGGCGGATCCGCGCGGCGACCGAGCAGCTCGCGGCGCGGATCGGCGTGCGGGGCCTGGTCAACGTCCAGTACGCGGTCAAGGACGACATCCTCTACGTGCTGGAGGCCAACCCGCGGGCGTCGCGGACGGTGCCGTTCGTGTCCAAGGCGACCGCCGTCCAGCTGGCCAAGGCGGCCGCGCGGATCGCGGTGGGGGAGTCGATCGCCGACCTGCGCCGCGCCGGGGTGCTCCCACCCTCCGGGGACGGGGCCGACCTGCCCGCGGACGTGCCGATCGCGGTCAAGGAGGCGGTCCTGCCCTTCCACCGCTTCCGCACCGTCGAGGGGCACAACGTCGACACGGTCCTCGGGCCGGAGATGAAGTCGACCGGCGAGGTCATGGGCCTCGACACCGGTTTCGGCACGGCGTTCGCCAAGTCCCAGGCCGCCGCCTACGGGTCGCTGCCGGTCGAGGGCACCGTCTTCGTGTCGCTGGCCAACCGGGACAAGCGCTCGGCGGTCTTCCCGGTCAAGCGGCTGGCCGACCTCGGCTTCCGCGTGCTGGCCACCTCGGGCACCGCGCAGGTGCTGCGCCGCAACGGGGTGACCTGCGAGGTGGTGGGCAAGTTCAGCGAGGGGCCGGACAACGTCGTCGAGCGCATCCTGGCCGGGGCCGTCGACATCGTGGTCAACACCCCGTTCGGCTCCCCGGGCAACAGCGGGCCCCGGCTCGACGGCTACGAGATCCGCACCGCCGCGGTGGCGGCCGGGATCCCGTGCATCACCACGGTGCAGGGGCTGGCCGCGGCCGTGCAGGGCGTGGAATCGCTGCGCCGCGGGGACGTCGGCGTCCGCAGCCTGCAGCAGGTGCACGCCGCGCTCGCGGCGCCGGCGCGGTCGTGACCGCGGCCCCGCCGGCGGCGGCCGTGCGGCGCGTGCGCGACGACCTCGTGGCCCGGGGGGCGGTCGACGGCCTGCCCGGCGCCTTCCTCGCCGGGGTCACCCGGTTCGCGCGGCCGCCGCAGCCGGAGCTCGACGCCCTGGCCGCGGCGGCGCGCGGGCTGGCGGACCGCCTGGCCACCGGCGCGGTCGGCGACGACGACCTGCCCCTGCTGACCCGGGTGCTCTTCTTCGCCGGCCACGCGGGGGTCCTGGCCGCCGCGGGCGTCCCGACACCGGCCTACGACGTGCTGGGCTCCTACCGCGACAACCTCACCACCCCGGTCGGGCCGCGGTTGCCGGAGCGGCCGGCCGCCCGGCGCCGCTGGCCGGTGCTGGGCCGGTCGCTCGGCTTCCCCATCGGGGTGCCGGCCTGCGTGCTCAACGGCGGCGAGCAGTGGGTGCGCCACTTCGCGTCCAACGGCTACAGCGTGCTGACCTACAAGACCGTCCGCAGCCGCGCCCACGAGCCCAACCCCCGGCCCAACTGGACCTTCGCCCCGCGCGAGACGGCGAGCCTGCCGCCCGGCGCGTCGGCGGAGGTCGTCTCGGACCCGTGGGACTGGGTGGCGCCCGGCACGCCCGCGGTCAGCACGGTGAACTCCTTCGGGGTCCCCTCCCCGGCCCCGGAGGAGTGGATGCCCGACCTGGAGCGGTCGCTGGCCGCGCTCGCCGACGACCAGCTGCTCCTGGTCAGCGTCATGGGGGAGGACGCCGAGGGCGCCGGCCTCGCGGCCCTGGTCGCCGACTTCGCGCGGACCGCCGCGATGGCGCAGGAGGCCGGCGCGCCGGTGGTCGAGCTCAACCTCTCCTGCCCCAACACCCTGGACCGCTCGGCGGCGGGGGTGCGCCCGCCGCTGTGCCTGGACGCCGACGCGACCGTGGCCGTCGTCGAGGGCGTCCGCCGGGCCCTGGACGACCGCACCGGGCTGGTGGCCAAGCTGTCCTGGCTGGACGCCGGGCAGCTCGCCGCCCTGGTGCCCCGGATCGCCCCGCTGGTCGACGGCGTCGCGGGCATCAACACCGTCCAGAGCCGGGTGCGCCGTAGCGACGGCGCGCCGACGTTCCCCGGCCGCGAGCTCGCCGGGCTGTCGGGCGTCGCCGTGCGGGCCTCCGCGCTGGACTTCACCCGCCGCCTGGTGGCGCTGCGGGACGCGGCGGGGGCGCGTTTCGACGTCCTGGCGATGGGCGGGGTCACCGACCCGGCGTCCTTCGAGGCGCTGTTCGCCGCCGGTGCCGACGCGGTGCAGTCGGCCTCCGGGGCCTTCGCCGACCCGTACCTGGCCCGCGACTGCATCGCCGCGCTGGGGGAGACCCTGCCGCGCGCGGTGGCGCCGTGAACGCCCCGTTCGGGCAGCGGCTGGCCGACGCGGTCGCCGCCCGCGGCCCGCTGTGCGTCGGCATCGACCCGCACGTGCCGCTGCTGGAGCGCTGGGGGCTGCCGGACGACCCCACGGGGCTCGCGCGGTTCACCGACGCCGTCGTCGACGCGCTGGCCGGCACCGTCGCCGTCCTCAAGCCGCAGCTGGCGTTCTACGAGCGGCACGGTTCGCGGGGCCTGGCGGTGCTGGAGGACGCCGTCGCCCGCGCCCGCGCCGCCGGGGCGCTGGTCCTCCTCGACGCCAAGCGCGGCGACATCGGCTCGACGATGGACGCCTACGCCGACTACCTGCGCCCGGGCCACCCGCTGGCCGTCGACGCCATGACCGTCAGCCCCTACCTGGGCCCCGGCTCCCTCCAGCCGGCGGTCGACACCGCCCGCCAGCACGGCGGGGGGCTGTTCGTCCTCGCCCGCACCTCCAACCCGGAGGCCGGCGCCCTCCAGCACGCGCTCGCCGGGGAGCGGTCGGTGGCGCAGGTCGTCGTCGACGCCGTCCGCGGCTGGAACACCCCCGGCTGGGTGGTCGGCGACCCGCCGCCCGACCTCGGCGCCGTGCAGGACCTCGGCAGCCGCTGGGGCCCGGCCACGGGCTCCTTCGGCGTCGTCGTCGGCGCCACGCTGGCCGAGTGCGACGTCGACCTGACCGGCCTCGGCGGCCCCGTGCTCGCGCCGGGGCTCGGCGCCCAGGGCGGCTCGCCGGCCGACCTGCGCCGGCTCTTCGGCGACGGCGCGGCCGTGGTCCCGACGGTGTCGCGCGACGTGCTGGCCGCCGGGCCCGGCCCCGGAGCGCTCCGGGCGGCCGCCGGGCGCTGGGCCGCCGCGCTGGCCGCGTGAGCCGAGGGGTCCTGCCCGGCCCGGTCCCCACCGGACGGCGTCCCGGCGTGTCGGACCCGGCGTGTCGGGCGCACGCCGTCGTGGCACGGGCGCGACACGGCTGCCACGCAACCGGGGTTGACCTGCGATCCTGACGGAGTGTGAGCGCTGGTGGGCACGCGGAGTCACCGGAGGGTCACGAATTGCCGGGAAAGTAGGCGTGGACCGGGCGTGACCTGCGCATATCCCGGGAACTAGGTTGATCGCCAGGCTCAGCACAGAGCACCGGCACGACGAGATCAGCACGAGCCCCGCCGGCCGAGCCCGAAGGCCGGCGACGACGAGATTGGGTCGCACCATGCCCCTTCCCGACCTGTCCCCCGAACAGCGCGCCGCGGCCCTCGAGAAGGCCGCCGCCGCCCGCAAGGCCCGGGCCGAGCTCCGCGAGCGCCTCAAGAGCAAGGGCGCCACCGTCGGCGACGTCCTCCGCCAGGGCGAGACCGACGAGGTGATCGGCAAGATGCGCGTCTCCGCGGTCCTGGAGTCCCTGCCCGGCGTGGGCAAGGCGCGGGCTGCGAAGATCATGGAGCGGCTCGAGATCTCCCCGACCCGCCGGGTGCGCGGCCTGGGTGCCAACCAGCGCAGGGCCCTCGAAGCGGAGTTCGGCGGCGAGAAGGTGGCCGCCGACCAGGCCGCCGCCGAGGCCTGATCCCGCTCGTCGAGGCACCCGGAGGTCGAGGACGACGCGTGGCGAGTGTCGCCCCCCAGCAGTCCCCCGCGCGGCTGACCGTGCTCTCCGGCCCCTCCGGGGTCGGCAAGGGCACGGTCGTCGCGGAGGTCCGGCGCCGGTACCCCGACGTGTGGGTGTCGGTGTCGGCGACGACCCGCCGCGCACGGCCCGGTGAGGTCGACGGGGTGCACTACCACTTCGTCGACGACGCCGAGTTCGACCGGCTCGTCGCCGAGGACGGCCTCCTGGAGTGGGCCGAGTACGCCGGCAACCGCTACGGCACGCCGGCCGCCCCGGTGCGCGAGCGACTCGCCACCGGGGCGCCGGCGCTGCTCGAGATCGAGCTCCAGGGAGCCCGCCAGGTGCGGGCCCGGGACGCCGATGCCCAGCTGGTGTTCCTCGCCCCGCCGTCCTGGGCCGAGCTGGTCAGCCGGCTGGCCGGGCGCGGGTCCGAGCCCCCGGCCGTCCAGGAGCGCCGGCTGGCCATCGCCCAGGCCGAGCTGGACGCGGCCGGGGAGTTCGACGTGGTCGTGGTCAACGACGACGTGGCCCGGGCCGCGGACGAGTTGGTAGGCTTGCTGACTGCGCCGTCGTCCCACCCGCGTCAGGAGACCGGCGCCACCGAGTGAGCGCACGGCCCCCGGCCGCCCGCCCACGCCACCGAGCTGAGGAGCACGCCCGCCCGTGTCCGGAGTCGCACCCGCCCCCGAGGGCATCACCAACCCGCCGATCGACGAGCTGCTCGAGCGCACCAGCAGCAAGTACGGTCTGGTGATCTTCGCCGCCAAGCGCGCGCGGCAGATCAACGCCTACTACAGCCAGCTCTCCGAGGGCCTGCTGGAGTACGTCGGCCCGCTGGTCGACACCGCGCCGCAGGAGAAGCCGCTGTCCATCGCGCTCCGCGAGATCAACGAGGGCCTGCTCACCCACACCGCCGGCGAGAACTGAGAGCGGACCCCGTCGCCCCCCACCCCTCGCGCGCTCGGGGCGGGGCCCTGCGACGGGGCCGTTCCAGCCCTCACGAGTGACGCCCCCGGCACCCGGTGCCGGGGGCGTCGCCGTGCGTGGAGGATGTCCCCATGAGCCGCATCGTCCTGGGCGTCGCCGGTGGCGTGGCCGCGTACAAGGCCGCGCTGCTGCTGCGGGCGTTCACCGAGGCCGGCCACGACGTCCGCGTCGTCCCGACCCCGGCGGCCCTGCGCTTCGTGGGCGCGGCGACCTTCGAGGCGCTGTCGGGCAACCCGGTCACCACCGACGTCTGGTCCGACGTCGACGAGGTGGCCCACGTGCGGATCGGGCAGACCGCCGACCTGGTGGTCGTCGCCCCCGCCACGGCCGACCTGCTGGCCCGCGCCGCGGCCGGCCGTGCCGATGACCTGCTGACCGCCACCCTGCTCACCGCGCACTGCCCGGTGGTGTTCGTTCCGGCGATGCACACCGAGATGTGGCTGCACCCGGCCACCCAGGACAACGTCGCCACGCTGCGCCGCCGCGGCTCGGTCGTGCTGCCGCCGGCCGTCGGGCGGCTCACCGGACCGGACTCCGGGCCGGGCCGGCTGCCCGAGCCGGGCGACGTGGCGGCCCTGGCCGGCGTGGTCCTCGGCGGCGGCGCCGGCACGCTGGCCCGTGACCTCGAGGGCCGCCGCGTCGTGATCAGCGCCGGGGGCACGCGGGAGCCGCTCGACCCGGTGCGCTACCTCGGCAACCGGTCCTCCGGCCGGCAGGGCTGGGCGCTGGCCCGGGTCGCCGCCGCGCGGGGTGCGGAGGTGGTCCTCGTGGCGGCCAACGTCGAGGAGCCGGCGCCGTTCGGCGTCCGCGTCGTCCCGGTCGGGACGGCGGAGGAGCTGCGCGTGGCCGTGACCGCCGAGGCGGCGGACGCCGACGTGGTCGTGATGGCGGCCGCGGTCGCCGACTTCCGGCCGGCCGCGGCGGCCGGCACCAAGCTGAAGAAGGGCGGGCCCTCCGAGCCGGACGCGGTGGGCCTGGTGCGGACCGCCGACGTGCTCGCCGAGCTGGTGCAGACCCGCCCGGCCGGCCAGCTGGTGGTCGGCTTCGCCGCCGAGACCGGTGACGACGAGGGCGACGTGCTCACCCACGCCCGCGCCAAGCTGGCCCGCAAGGGCTGCGACCTGCTCGTGGTCAACGACGTCTCCGGCGGGCGGGTCTTCGGGCGCCCGGACAACGCCGCGGTCGTGCTCGCCGCGGACGGCAGCGCGACCGAGGTCCCCGAGGCCAGCAAGGACGCCGTGGCCGCGGCCATCTGGAGCGCCGTCGTCCCCCGGCTGGCGTGAGCGGGGGAGCGCCGGGCGCGGACCCGGTGCCCGCCGGTAACGTGCACGCCGGACGCACCGGCCCCGCCGGTGCCGCGAGAGTGCCCCCGACCCCCTAGGAGCCCCGAGTGCCACGCCGTCTCTTCACGTCCGAGTCGGTGACCGAGGGCCACCCGGACAAGATCGCCGACCAGATCAGCGACGCGATCCTCGACGCGATGCTCGAGCAGGACCCGCGCAGCCGGGTCGCGGTGGAGACGCTCATCACCACCGGCCAGGTGCACATCGCCGGCGAGGTCACCACGGGCGGCTACGTCGACATCGCCGACATCGTCCGGCGGACCATCCTCGGCATCGGCTACGACTCCTCGCGCAAGGGCTTCGACGGGGCCTCGTGCGGCGTGAGCGTGTCCATCGGCTCGCAGTCCCCCGACATCGCCCAGGGCGTCGACACCGCCTACGAGGCGCGCACGGCCGGCGTCACCGACGACGAGATCGAGCGCCAGGGCGCCGGTGACCAGGGCCTGATGTTCGGCTACGCCACCGACGAGACCCCCGAGCTCATGCCGCTGCCGATCGCGCTCGCCCACCGGCTCTCCCGGCGGCTGTCGGCGGTCCGCAAGGACGGCTCGGTGCCCTACCTGCGCCCCGACGGGAAGACCCAGGTCACCGTCGTCTACGAGGACGACCGGCCGGTCGGCGTCGACACCGTGGTCGTCTCCTCCCAGCACGCCGAGGACATCTCGATCGACCAGCTGCTGACCCCCGACGTCCAGGAGCTCGTCGTCGAGCCGGAGCTGGCCGCGCTCGGCCTGCCCACCGACGGCTACCGGCTCCTGGTCAACCCCACCGGCAAGTTCGTCATCGGCGGGCCGATGGGCGACGCCGGGCTCACCGGCCGCAAGATCATCGTCGACACCTACGGTGGCATGGCCCGCCACGGCGGCGGCGCCTTCTCCGGCAAGGACCCGTCCAAGGTCGACCGCTCGGGCGCCTACGCGATGCGCTGGGTGGCCAAGAACGTCGTCGCCGCGGGCCTGGCCCGCCGGTGCGAGGTCCAGGTCGCCTACGCCATCGGCACCGCCCACCCGGTGGGGCTGTTCGTCGACACGCACGGCACCGGCACGGTCGCCGACGACGCGCTCGAGAAGGCCATCGGCACGGTGTTCGACCTGCGGCCGGGTGCCATCGTGCGGGACCTCGACCTGCTGCGACCCATCTACGGGCCGACCGCCGCCTACGGGCACTTCGGGCGCACCGACGTCGAGCTGCCCTGGGAGCGGCTGGACCGCGTCGAGGCGCTGCGCGCGGCCGCGGGGGCCTGAAGGAGGGCCCCTCTGCCCCCCGCCCTCGAAGGCTCGCGGGGGGCCCTGCGGAGGGGCCGCCCGCCCTCCTCACCCCCAGGGGCTCCCGCGGCCCCCGGGGGACGAGGCGAGCAGCGGCGCGGCGGTGTCGGACCCGGCGGCCACACTGACCCGAGCCGCCCCGCGCCCGCCGAACGGAGACGTCGCTGACCCCGGCCCCGCCCACCCCGGACCCCGACCCGGGCGCCCGCCCGCCGCGGGTGGCCCGGGTCGTCGTCGACGTGCCGCTGGCCCACCTGGACCGCACCTTCGACTACGCCGTCCCCGACGAGCTGGCCGGCCGGGTCGTGCCCGGCTGCCGGGTGCGGGTGCGCTTCGCCGGGCAGCTGGTCGACGGCTTCGTCGCCGAGCTGGGGGACACCACCGAGCACGGCGGCCGGCTGGCGCCGCTGGCCAAGCTGGTCTCGCCCGAGCCGGTGCTGACCCCGGAGGTGCTGGCACTGGCCCGCTCGGTCGCCGACCGCTGGGGCGGCACCGTGCCCGACGTGCTGCGCCTGGCCGTCCCGCCCCGCCGCGCGGCGGCGGAGAAGCGGGCGCCGGCCGAGCCGCCGCCGGCGCCGGCGGCGCCCGACCCGGCCGGCTTCGCCCGCTACCCGGCCGGGCCCTCGCTGCTCGCGGCGGTCGCCGAGGGCCGGCCGGCCCGCGCGGTCTGGACGGCGCTGCCCGGCGAGGACTGGCCCGCCCGCCTCGCCGAGCTCTGCCAGGCCGCGCTGTCCGGCGGTCGGGGGGCGCTCGTCGTCGTCCCCGACGGCCGCGACCTCGACCGGCTCGCCGCCGCGGCCGAGCAGCGGCTCCCGGCCGGCTCCACCGTCGTCCTCCGTGCCGACGCGGCCCCCGACGCCCGGTACCGGCGGTTCCTGGACGCCGCCCGCGGCAGCGCGCGGGTGGTCCTGGGCGCGCGGGCCGCGGTCTACGCCCCGGTGGCAGACCTCGGCCTGGTCGCCGTCTGGGACGACGGGGACGACCTGCACGCCGAGCCCCGGGCGCCCTACGCGCACGCCCGCGACGTCCTCCTGCACCGCGCCCACCTGGCCTCCTGCGCGGCCGTCGTCGCCGGCACCGCGCGCACCGCGGAGGCCCAGCTGCTGGTCGACAGCGGTTGGGCGCACGAGCTGGCCGCCGACCGGGCCACCCTGCGCGCGGCCGCGCCGCGGGTGCAGGCCCTGGGCGCCGACGCCGAGCTGGCCCGCGACCCCGCCGCGCGCACCGCCCGGCTGCCCAGCCTGGCCCACCGGGTGGCCCGCCAGGCGCTGGCCGACGGCGCCCCGGTGCTGGTCCAGGTGCCCCGGGCCGGGTACGCGCCGGGCCTGGCCTGCGACCGCTGCCGGTCGCCGGCCCGCTGCCCGGTGTGCTCGGGCCCGCTCGGCATCGCCGCCGCACCCGGCCCGGGCGGCTCCCGGGTGCCGGCCTGCCGGTGGTGCGCCCGCCCGGCGGCGGCCTTCGACTGCCCGCACTGCCACGGCACCAAGCTGCGGGCGACCGTGGTGGGTGCCGGGCGGACCGCCGAGGAGCTCGGCCGGGCCTTCCCCGGGGCCGCGGTGCGGGTCTCCGGCCGCGGGTCCGGCGTCCTCGCCACGGTCCCGGGCGGGCCGGCCCTCGTGGTCGCCACCCCGGGCGCCGAACCGGTGGCCGAGGGCGGGTACGGGGCGGCGCTGCTGCTGGACTCCTGGGCGCTGCTCGGCCGGGCCGACCTGCGCGCGGGGGAGGAGACGCTGCGCCGGTGGCTGAACGCGGCGACCCTCGTCCGGCCGGCGTCGGCCGGCGGCCAGGTGGTGGTCGCCGCGGACGCCGCCCACCCGGTCGTGCAGGCCCTGGTGCGCTGGGACCCCGCCTGGCTGGCCGCCCGCGAGCTGGCCGACCGCCGGGAGCTCGGCTTCCCGCCGGCCACCCGCATGGCGGCCCTCTCCGGGTCGCCCGCGGCGCTCGCCGAGTTCCTCGCGGCCGCCCGCCTCCCCGGGGACGCCGACGTGCTCGGCCCGGTGCCCGAACCGGCGCGACCGGGCGACGAGGGGGAGCGCGAGCGCTTCCTGGTCCGCGTCCCGCGGGCGGAGGGGCTCGGTCTGGCCCACGCGCTGGCCGCCGTCCAGGGGGTGCGCAGCGCGAAGAAGGCCGCCGAGCACGTGCGGGTGCAGCTCGACCCGCTCGACCTCGTCTGACCGCCCGCGCGCGCCGGGCCGGTCTGCGGGTGGCGCGGGGCAGCTCAGTCCGACGACTGCCTGAGCAGCTCGGCGAGCTCGTCGTCCAGACCCGCGGTCATCCGGTCGGCGGCGATCAGGGCGGTGGCCCGGCGCCACCACGCCGGCACGGTCGAGGCGGCCGTGGCCACGCCGACCGCCACCCCGAGCAGCAGGTGGGGGCGCGCGTGCCCGCGGCGGCGCAGCGCCCGGGCGAGCGGGCCGTCCACGGCCGTGACCAGCAGCCCCCAGCCGGTGGTCACCAGCGCCTGGTGGACCCGCGCCGCCCGGTCGTGCGGGTCGTCGGGCAGCGCCGGCAGCCCGCGCACCGCCCGGCGCAGCGCGGGCAGCTCGCGGACGACGGTCTCGGCCGTCACCGCCGCGCCGGTCGCCAGGTACACCCCCGCCCGGCCGGGGGAGCGGGCGGGGAGCTCGAGGGCCGCCTCGGCGGCACCGACGACCAGGCCGTCGAGGGCAGCGCTGGCGACCGCGCGGGCGCGGTGGGACGTCGCTGAGGCCATGTGCGCACCGTAGCCAGGTCCGGCGCCGCCTAGGATCGACCGGTGAGCGTGACCCCCATCCGGCTGCTCGGCGACCCGGTGCTGCGGACGCCCGCAGCCCCCGTCGTCGACTTCGACGCCGAGCTGCGGCAGCTGGTCGCCGACCTGACCGACACCATGGCCGCCGCCGGCGGTGCCGGCCTGGCCGCGCCCCAGCTCGGCGTGGGCCTGCGGGTGTTCACCTGGTACGTCGACGGGGAGCTCGGCCACCTGGTCAACCCGGTCGTCGCGACGGTGGGGGAGGAGGTGCAGGAAGGCCCGGAGGGCTGCCTGTCCATCCCCGGCTACAGCTACGACTGCCGCCGCTCCCTGCACGTGGTCGCCACGGGGGTGGACGTGCACGGCGAGCCGGTCCGCGTCGAGGGCTCGCACCTGCTGGCCCGCGCGGTGCAGCACGAGGTCGACCACCTCGACGGCGTGCTGTTCCTCGACCGGCTGGACCCCGCCGCCCGCGCCGCCGCGCTGGCCGCGATCGCCGAGGCCGACTGGGCCGGCGCCGCCGCCTGGACCCCGCGCGTGGAGGTGAGTCCCCACTGAGGCTGCTGTTCGCCGGGACGCCGGACGTCGCCGTCCCCTCGCTGGACCTCCTCCTCGCCTCGCAGCGGCACGAGGTCGTCGCCGTCCTCACCCGTCCCGACGCCCGTTCCGGGCGCGGGCGCCGGGTGAGCCGCTCGCCCGTCGCCGAGCGGGCCGACGCCGCCGGCGTCCCGGTGCTGCAACCGGGCTCGCCGCGCGACCCCGGGTTCCTCGCCGCGCTCGCCGACCTGGCCGTCGACTGCGCCCCGGTGGTCGCCTACGGGGCGCTGGTGCCCCGGGCGGCGCTGGACCTGCCGCGCCACGGGTGGGTCAACCTGCACTTCTCCCTGCTGCCGGCCTGGCGCGGGGCCGCCCCGGTGCAGCACGCGCTGATGGCCGGCGACGAGGTCACCGGGGCCTGCACCTTCCGGCTGGAGGCCGGCCTGGACACCGGCCCGGTCTACGGCGTGGTCACCGAGCCGGTCGGGCCCCGGGACACCGCCGGTGACCTGCTGGGCCGCCTGGCGCTCAGCGGGGCCCGGCTGCTGGTCGCCACCCTCGACGGGATCGAGGACGGCACCGTCGTGCCCGAGCCGCAGCCGGCCGAGGGGGTCAGCCTCGCGCCGCGGATCGAGCCGGCCGACGCGCGGGTCGACTGGTCGCTCCCGGCGCACGTCGTCGACCGCCGGGTCCGGGGGGTGACCCCGGCGCCGGGCGCCTGGACGACCTGGCGCGGGGAGCGGCTGCGGCTCGCGCCGGTGGAGCCGCTGCCGACGTCGCTGGGCCTGGCGCCCGGCGAGCTGTCGGTGGGCCCCACGGGCGTGCTCGTCGGCACCGGCCGGGGCGCGGTCCGGCTGACGATGGTGCAGCCGGCCGGCAAGCGGATGCTCCCGGCCGCCGACTGGGCCCGCGGCGCCCGCCCGGAGCCCGGTGAGCGGGTCGGCGACGAGGGGGCGGCGGCGTGACCCGCCCGCCCCGCCGACCCGGCGGCGGCCCGCGTCCGGGGCGCCGCGAGGCGCCGCGCCAGGGCCGCCGCCCACCGCGCCCGCGGCTGGACGGCGCCCGGCTGACCGCCTACGACGTCCTGGACGCCGTCACCTCGCGCGAGGCCTACGCGAACCTGCTGCTGCCGCAGCTGCTGCGCGACCGGGCCGGCGACCTCGACGAACGCGACGCCGCCTTCGCCACCCAGCTGGCCTACGGCACGCTGCGGGCCCGGGGCACCCTCGACGCGGTGCTGGCCCGGCTGGTCGACCGGCCGCTGGGTGACCTCGACCCCCGGGTGCTCGACCTGCTGCGGCTGGGCACCCACCAGCTGCTCGACCTCCGGGTGCCCGCGCACGCCGCCGTGGCGACCACCGTCGACCTCACCCGGGGGATCGTCGGCGGCGGCGCCGCCGGACTGGTGAACGCGGTGCTGCGGAAGGTGGCGGCCGGCGGGGAGCGTGCGGACTGGCTCGAGCGGCTCGGCGGGGACGAGCGGCAGCGGCTGGCACTGGCCACCGATCACCCCGGCTGGGTGGTCGACGCCTGGCGGGACGCGCTGGCCGGCTGCGCCCCGCAGGAGGGCGGCGACGAGCTCGCCGACGCGCTGCGGGCCGACAACGCCGCACCGGAGGTGCACCTGGTGGCCCGCCGGCTGGCGCGCGAGGAGCTGGCCGCCGAGTCCGGCGGCACCCCGGGCCCGTGGTCGCCGTACGCGGTGCGGCTGGGCGGCGGTGACCCGGCCCGGGTCCCCGCCGTCCGGGCCGGCCGGGCGGCGGTGCAGGACGAGGGCAGCCAGCTGGCCGCCCTCCTGCTCGCCCGGGCCCCCCTCGAGGGGCCGGACGCGGCGTGGCTCGACGTCTGCGCCGGGCCGGGCGGCAAGGCGGCGCTGCTGGCCGCCGTCCGCCCCGCGGGCGTGCACCTCACCGCGGCCGACCGGTCGCCGCACCGGGCGGAGCTGGTGCGCGGCGCGCTGCGCGACGAGCCGGGCACCGAGGTGCTCGTCGCCGACGGCCGGTCGGGGCCGTGGGCGCCCGGCTCGTTCGACCGGGTGCTGCTCGACGCGCCGTGCACCGGGCTGGGCGCGCTGCGGCGCCGCCCGGAGGTGCGGTGGCGGCGGACGCCGGAGGACGTCGCCCCGCTGGCGGAGCTGCAGCGCGAGCTGCTCGCCGGGGCGCTGGCGGCCGTGCGGCCGGGCGGCCTGGTCGCCTACGTGACCTGCTCGCCGCACCCGGCGGAGACGGTGGCGGTCGTCGACGCCGCCGCCGGCCGGGAGGACGTCGAGGTGCTCCCCGTGGCGCCGCTGTTCCCCGACGTGCCCGGGGTCGAGCGGGGCCGCTACGCCCAGCTGTGGCCGCACCGGCACGGCACCGACGCGATGTTCCTCGCGCTGCTGCGCCGCGCGCGCTGAACCCCCTCCGGCCCGCTCACCGGGCCGGGGGGACGAGCAGGACCGGCACGTCGGCGTGCCGGAGGGCGTGGTCGGCGACGCTGCCGAGGAGCCGGTGGGTCAGCCCCCGCCCGCGGCGGCCGACGACGAGCACGTCGGCGTCCTCGGAGCGGGCGACGGCGACCAGCGCCGGGCCGGGGTCGCCGGTGCAGATCTCCAGCACCGGTGCCTCCGCGCCGGGCCGCAGCCACCGGCACCGCTCGGCCAGGTGGTCGTGCCACTCCTGCTGGGTGCGCCGGTCACCGAACTCCCCGACGTCCGGGTCGAGGACGCTGACCAGCACCACCCGGGCGCCGCTGCCGTCGAAGAGCCGGCCGGCCAGCCGGACCGCGTCGTCCGAGCCGGCCGAGCGGTCGAGGCCGACGACGACCGTCGGGCCCCGACCCGGGTCGCGCGCCGGGGCCGCCCCCGCCGCCGGGGTGGGAGCCGGATCGGCGCCGGCCCGCTCCAGCACCCCGGAGGAGCGGCGCCCGCGCTCGACCGCGATCGGGACGAACAGCGGCCCGAGCGCGCCGCCGATGAGGTACCAGCGGCGGTCGCGGTAGCCGTGGCGGGCGAGCAGGAAGAAGGCCGCGCCTAGCCCGCAGGCCAGCCAGAGCAGGACGACGAGGGTGACGTAGAGGCCGGTGGACACGGGGCTCCCGACGGACGTGGTGGGCGGTCCTCCCCACCGTGCCCACACCCCGCCCCCGCCGCCGGGGGTCCTGGGTCCCGACGGGCCGGGTCGATGGACCCGCCGGACGCCCGGGGTCGGTCAGAAGGGGAACTGCCGCTTGGTGTGCTGCACGCTCACCCAGTGGTCGGTGGTGAACTCCTCGATCGCCCACTCGCCACCGAAGCGGCCCAGGCCGGACTCCTTCTCCCCGCCGAACGCGGTGTTGTTCTCGTCGTTGAGCGGGGAGTCGTTGACGTGCGTCATCCCGGCCTCGACGCGCAGGGCGAACCGGACCCCGCGTTCGGTGTCCTCGGTGAACACCGCGCTGGAGAGGCCGTACTCGGTGTCGTTGGCGATGGCCAGGGCGTCGTCCTCGTCCCGCGCCCGGATGATCGTGGCCACCGGGCCGAAGACCTCCTCGCGCGCGGTGGCGACGTCGTTGCCGCCCAGCAGCACGTGCGCCGGCAGCACCGAGCCGATCGGCCCCGTGGGGTCGCCGCCGACGAGCTGCCGGGCGCCGTCGTCCCGGGCGCGGGCGAGCTTGTCCTGGATGTCCTCGAGCTGCTTGCCGTTGATGATCGGCCCGATCACCGTGGAGGGGTCCCGCGGGTCGCCGGCCTGCAGGCCGGCAACCTTCGCGACGAACCGGTCGACGAACTCGTCGTGCACGCGGTCGTCCACCACCAGCCGGTTGGTGATCATGCAGACCTGGCCCTGGTGGAAGAACTTCCCCCACACGGCGGCGTCGACCGCGTAGTCCAGGTCGGCGTCGTCGAGCACGACGAGCGGGCCGTTGCCGCCCAGCTCCAGCGACAGCTTCTTCAACCCGGCCTTCTCCGCGATGCCCTTGCCGACCGGTGTGGAGCCGGTGAACGACACCACGCGCGGCACCGGGTGGGACACGATGGCGTCCCCGATCTCGCTGCCGGACCCGATGACAACCGACAGCAGCCCGTCGGGCAGGCCGGCCTCCTCGTATATCCGGGCCAGCAGCAGCCCGCCGGTCACCGGGGTGCCCCCAGCGGGCTTGAGGACGACGCCGTTGCCGACGGCCAGCGCCGGGGCGACCGAGCGGTTGGACAGGTGCATGGGCACGTTCCACGGGCTGATGACGGCGACCACGCCCACCGGGCGGCGGTAGACCCGGCTCTCCTTGCCCTCGATGTCGGCGGGCAGGATCCGCCCCTCCACGCGGTACGGGTAGGACGCCGCCTCGAAGAAGTCCCGCTGGGTGATCGCCCACTGGAACTCCGCCACCGGCGCCGCGCAGCCGGTCTCGCGGATCAGCCAGTCGACGATCTCGCCCTTGCGCGCCTCCATGACGTCGGCGGCGCGGCGCATGACCGCGGCCCGCTCGCCCGGCAGGCGGCCGGCCCACTCCCGCTGCGCCTCCCGGGCGGCGGCGTAGGCGGCGTCGAGGTCGTCGGCGTCGGCCAGGCGGATCTCGGTCAGCGTCTCGCCGGTGTAGGGGTCGGTGTCGGTCGCGGTCCGCTCCGAGCCGCCCTCGCGCCAGGTGCCGGCGAGGGGCATGCGGTCGAAGCCGTCGTAGCGGGCAGGGGTGTCCACAGCCATGGACGAGGCCCTACCCGGTGCCGGGCGACGGGCATGCGCGGTGACCCCGGGGGTCCGGGCCCACGGCGCCGTCCTCCTTGTCCCTCCCCCCGCGGAGGAGGACCATCACGGCTCCGAACGGGGGAAGGACCCGCGAGGAGGACGCCATGCCGCACCCGAACGAGACCATGCTCCGCGACCTCTACGCGGCCTCCGACCGCGGTGACGTGGAGCGGATCCGGGAGCTGCTCCACCCGGACATCGTCTGGCACGTGCCCGGGCGCAATGCGCTCACGGGCGACTTCAAGGGGATCGACGAGGTGCTGCAGCTCTTCGGCCGGCTCGCATCGCTGACGGATGGCACCTTCCGGGCCGAGCTGCACGACGTCGTCGCCGGGGACGAGCACGTGGTCGGATTGCACGTCGAGCACGGCCAGCGGGCCGGACGATCACTGGATGCCCGCCTGGCCCTCATCGGCCACGTGCGCGAGGGACGTCTGGTCGAGGTCTGGGAAGGCCACACCGACGCCGCGCATTACGACACCTTCTGGTCCGACTGAGCCCGGGCTGGTCCGACTCCCCCCGGGCCACGCCCGTCCGTCCACGGACAGGTGCGCCCCTAGAAGGGTGGTGGGTCGTCGGCGGGGTCGGGTGTCTCCGGTGGGGGTTCGGGGCAGGTGGCGAGCAGCCGGATCCCAGTGAGAGGCAGGTCGACGGGGGGCGGTGGGGCTTCGGTCTGGCCGGGTGGGCGGGTGGTGCGGGTGACGCCGGAGGGGGTGGTGACGGTGAGCCGCCCGTCCGGGGTGAGGGTGTGGGTCCAGCCGGGGGCGTGGGTCTTGAGCCGGTGGTGGCGTCGGCACAGGCAGCAGAGGTTGTCGCAGGCGGTGGCGCCGCCGCAGGCGTGCGGGACGACGTGGTCCAGATCGGCCCAGCCGGCCCGGTTGGCGCAGCCGGGGTGGCGGCAGGTGCGGTCGCGGGTGCGGACGAAGAGCCGCTGGGCGTCGGTGGGCCGGTAGGCGCCAGTGGCCGCCGGGCGGTCGAGCACCGCGCACCGGCAGTCGGCGTCGCGGCCGTGGGCCGGGCAACCGCGGGCGGCCAACCGCTCGAGGCGGGGGCGGTCGAGCACGGCGCGCAGGGTGCCGTCGGGATCGGTGAGCGCGAAGGTGAGGCTGCCGCCGGTGGGCGGCTGCAGGCCGCCGGGGCACAGGCTGTCGACCTGGGTGAGCAGGGCGCGCAGGTGGGCGGCGGTGATCGGCTCGCCGTCGACGGCGGCGGTGGGTGCGGCCACCGCCCCGGGCGGGGGCAGGGTGATGGTGCCGGTGTCCGCGGGCGGTGGGGCGCCGCCGGCCAGGAAGCGCTGCGGTGTGAGCGCGTCCAGCGGCGCGGTGAGCTGCAGGTGCACCGCCACCGGCTCGGCGGCGACGGCCCAGGGGCGCAGCACCAGGTCGGCCAGCGCGGCGACCCGCAGCTGCCCGAGCGGGCGGGCGTCGCCGGCGGCCTGGGCGGCGCGGGCATGGGCGTCGAGGGTGGCCCGGGCCGCCCGGGCCAGCGGCCAGGGCATGCGCGCCACCAGGTCGCCCATGCCGTCCCCGGCCGGGCGGTTGGTGACGTCGGCGGCGCGTTCGGCGTCCTTCCGGCGGCGGTCGGCGGCGTCGGCGTCGCGGGCCAGGAGCTCGCGGCGCACCGCCGCGCGCAGCCGGGAGACCGACCAGCCGTCGGCGTGCGGCAGCACCGCGGCCTCGACCTGCTCCACGATCCGCGGGTCGGTGGCGCGGGCTGGCCAGCCGAGTTCGCGGGCGATGGCGCGGGCGCGGGGCCAGTCCAGCCGTCCGTCGGCCAGCGCCGCCCGGGTGCCCGGCAGCCGCTCAGTGAGGGTGAGCGCCTCGTCGGTGAGCACGCTGGCGGCGGTGCGCGAGCAGTTGAGGATGACCGCCAGCTCGTCGCAGAAGAACTCGCTGACCCCCTCGGGTGGACCGGGCACCCCGGCCGGGCCGGGATCGGGGCCGGCGGCGCCCGGCGCACCCGCCCGCCGGTCGTGCACCGCGGGGCGGTCGGCGGCCAACGCGGCGACCAGTTCCACCTCGTAGGCGGCCAGCCGGGCCTTGAGCGCCTGCACCCGCTGCAGCTCGAAGGCCTTCTCCGCCGCCGTGCGGGCATCGACCGGCAGCACCTCGGCCAGCCGCGCCGGCCGCTCCTCGGCCACCAGCACTCCCGAGACCGCGGCAGCGACCGGTAGGTCGGTCACGGTCAGACCGACCCCGAACCCGCCACCGGTGAACATGCCCTCACCGTAGAGCGCGGGTACGACAGAAACCGGCCCTGACCAGCACCTTCCCGCAGGTTGCGGGACCACGGCTGCCGGTGGGCCGGTGGTGGGGTGCGCCGCGACGGCGGGGTTGCCCACCCGGCCGGGCCGGGCGCGGCAGCCGTGGTCGGACGGCGCCCGGCACCGCGCACCCCGCGGACGGCCGGGGTCCCGGGGCCGGTCGGGGGTGGTGTGCGGTCGTGGCGCAGCCGCGGCCGCCCGGCGCCGGCCGGCCTCCCGGAGCAGCGGCACGCGGTCGGCAGGGACGGCGTCCCGGCGCCTCGGGAACCCCGGGGGCCCGGCCGACGACTGGTGGTGGCGTGACCCGCGTCGTCCGCATCCTCGTCCCGACCGTGCTGGCCGCCGTCCTCGTGGCCGTCGGCGCCGGCCCCGCCACCGCGCACGTGCACGTCACCGCTCCCGACGCCGTCGCCGGCACCGGCCCGGTGACGCTGACCTTCAGCGCCGCGGCGGAGTCCGACACCGCCGGCATCACCGGGTTGCGCACCCGGCTGCCCGAGGGGATCGCACCGGCCGACGTGAGCCTCGCCGCAGGCCCCCAGGGGTGGGCGCTCACCCCCACCGACACGGGCTTCCAGGTGGCCGGCCCGGCCCTGCCGGTCGGCGAGGGGGCCCAGTACGCCGTCACCGTCACCGCGCTGCCCGCCGGGGTCACGACGCTGGCCTTCCCGACGATCCAGCAGTACGCCGACGGCAGCGAGGACGCCTGGATCGAGCCGGTCCTCCCGGGAGCGCCCGAGCCCCGGCGGCCCGCGCCGGTGCTCACCGTCGCCCCCGGCGCACCGGCACCGACCACGACCGATCCGGTCACGACGCCGAGCCCCGCGCCCACGACGACCGCCCCGCCGGAGGCGGCGCCGGACGTCGCAGCCGCCCCCGTCGCCGAGCCCGGGGACGGCGGCACCTCCGTCCCGGCCGGGGCCTGGTGGGCCGGCCTGCTCCTGCTCGTGGCCCTGGTCGTGGGGGCCGTGCTCCGGCGGCGGCGCACGCGCCGCCGCCGGTGACCTCCACCGCTCCCGTGGGCGGGCGGTGATCACCGCCCGCCTAGACTCGGCGGACGTGGCCCGCACCCCGATGATCGCGCCGAGCCTGCTGTCGGCCGACTTCGCCCGTCTCGCCGACGAGGCCCAGCGGGTCGCCGACGCCGACTGGCTGCACTTCGACGTCATGGACGCGCACTTCGTGCCCAACCTGACCTTCGGTCTGCCGGTCATGCAGGCGGTGCAGGCGGTGAGCCCCGTCCCGCTGGACTGCCACCTGATGATCGAGGCGCCGGAGCGGTGGGCCCCGGGGTACGCGGAGGCCGGCGCGCGCAACGTCACCGTGCACGCCGAGGCCTCCGGCGACCCCCGTGCGGTGGCGCGGGACATCCGGGCTGCGGGGGCCCTGGCCGGCCTGGCGCTCAGGCCCGGCACCGACCTCGACCCCTACCTCGACCTCCTCCGGGACTTCGACACCCTCCTCGTCATGACCGTCGAGCCCGGCTTCGGCGGCCAGGAGTTCATCGCCGAGACCCTGCCCAAGGTCCGCCGCGCCCGCGAGCTGGTCGACACCGGGCACCTCACCGTCCTCGTCGAGGTGGACGGCGGCATCAACGCGGACACGATCGAGCAGGCCGCGGCCGCGGGCGCCGACGTCTTCGTCGCCGGCTCGGCGGTGTACGGCGCCGACGACCCGGGCCGGGCCATCGCCGCGCTGCGGGCCCAGGCCGCCGCGGCGATGCCGGGGTGAACGGCACGGACGCCGAGCGCGCGGCGGCGGCCCGGGCGCGCGAGTCCCGCGCCACGGCCCGGGCGCGCGAGTCCCGCGCCACGGCCCGGGCGCACGAGTCCCGCGCCACGGCCCGGGCGCACGAGTCCCGCGCCATGGCCCGGGCGCGCGAGCTCGGGGAGTCCGTCCTCGGCACCACCAGCCCCAACCCCCCGGTGGGCGCCGTCGTCCTCGCCGCGGACGGCACCGTCGCAGGGGAGGGCGCCACCGACCCGCCCGGCGGCCCGCACGCGGAGGTCCACGCCCTCCGGCAGGCCGGGGAACGGGCCCGCGGCGGCACCGCCGTGGTCACCCTGGAGCCGTGCGCGCACACCGGCCGCACCGGCCCGTGCGCCGACGCGCTGCTGGCGGCCGGGGTCGCCCGGGTCGTCGTCGCGGTCCCCGAGCCCACCGAGCTCGCCGGCGGCGGCGCCGAGCGGCTGCGGGCGGCCGGGGTGGACGTCGAGCTCGGCGTCGAGCGGCAGCAGGCCGAGGACGGCGCGCTGGCCGCCTGGCTGACCGGCGTGAGGCTGCGGCGCCCCTACGTGGTGTGGAAGGCCGCCGGCACCCTCGACGGCCGGGTGGCCGCCGCCGACGGGAGCAGCCGGTGGGTCACCGGCCCCGACGCGCGCGCCGCCGTCCACCGGCTCCGGGCGATCTGCGACGCCGTCGTCGTCGGCTCCGGCACCGCGCTCGTCGACGACCCGCAGCTCACCGTGCGCACCCCCGACGGCCGGGACGCCGCGCGGCAGCCGCTGCGCGTGGTGGTCGACCGGCGCGGCCGGCTCCCGGCCGGGGCCCGGGTCCGGGACGGCGCCGCGCCCACCCACGTCAGCACCGCAGCGGACCCGGCCGGGCTGCTCGCCGAGCTGTTCGACCGCGACGTCCGGCGGGTCCTCCTCGAGGGCGGCCCCACGCTGGCCGCCGCCTTCCTGCGCGCCGGCCTGGTCGACGAGGCCGTCGTCCACCTCGCACCCAAGCTGCTGGGGGCCGGCGCCCCGCTGGTGGGCGACCTGGGAATTGCCGGGATCGGCGGCGCGCTGACCCTGGACGTCGTGGACGTGACCCGGCTGGGCGGGGACGTGCAGATCCGCCTGCGCCCCACCCGTCACACTGGGGACGACGGGTCCGCGGACGGGAGGGGCTGAGGTGTTCACCGGCATCGTCGAGGAGATGGGCACCCTGCTCGCGCGCGAGGAGGACGGCGACTCCGCCCGGCTGCGCATCCGCGCCGCCCGGGCGCTCGAGGGCACCGCGCTCGGCGACTCCATCGCGGTCAACGGCGTCTGCCTGACGGTCACCTCCGTCGACGACGCCGCCTGGAGCACCGACGTCATGGGGGAGACGCTGCGCCGCAGCAGCATCGGCAGGCTGGCCGTGGGCGACCCGGTCAACCTCGAGCGCGCGGTCACCCCGCAGACCCGGCTCGGCGGCCACATCGTCCAGGGGCACGTGGACGGCGTGGGCACCGTGCTCACCCGGACCCCGGCCGAGCACTGGGAGGTCGTGCGGGTCGCGCTGCCGCCCGAGCTGGCCCGCTACGTCGTCGAGAAGGGCTCGATCACCGTCGACGGGGTGTCGCTGACGGTCAGCGCGGTCAGCGATGCCGGCGTCCCGGAGCCCTGGTTCGAGATCAGCCTCATCCCCACCACGCTGCGCGAGACGACGCTCGGCACGCTCCCCCCGGGGAGCCCGGTCAACCTGGAGGTCGACGTCATCGCCAAGTACACCGAACGACTGCTGGGAGCGCGCCGGTGACCACCCCGGGCCTGCGGCTGGACTCCATCGAGGACGCCATCGCCGCCATCAAGGACGGCCGCCCCGTCGTCGTCATGGACGACGAGGACCGCGAGAACGAGGGCGACCTGATCTTCGCCTCGGAGCTGGCCACCCCGGAGCTGGTGGCCTTCATGGTCCGCTACACCTCCGGCTACATCTGCGTGGCCGTCACCGAGGCCGACGCCGACCGGCTGGACCTGCCGCCGATGTTCCGCGTCAACCAGGACCGCCGCGGCACCGCGTACACGGTCACCGTCGACGCCCGCGAGGGCGTCACCACCGGCATCTCCGCGCACGACCGGGCGCACACGATCCGGCTGCTGGCCGACCCGACCACCAACTCCGCCGACCTGGCCCGGCCGGGGCACATCGTCCCGCTGCGCGCCAAGGACGGCGGGGTGCTGCGCCGCCCCGGCCACACCGAGGCCGCCGTGGACCTCGCGGTCCTCGCCGGGCTGCGCCCCTCCGGCACGCTGTGCGAGCTGGTCAGCGAGAAGGACCCCACCGGCATGGCCCGCGGGGAGGAGCTGCGCGTCTTCGCCGACGAGCACGGCCTGTGCCTGGTCTCGATCGCCGACCTGATCGCCTACCGCAAGCGCTTCGACAAGCTGGTCGAGCGGGTGGCCGAGGCGACCGTCCCGCTGGCCCCCGGGACCTTCACCGCGGTCGGCTACCGCAGCTCCTACGACGACCGCGAGCACGTGGCCTTCGTCTACGGCGAGGTCGGGGACGGCGAGGACGTGCTCGTCCGGGTGCACTCCGAGTGCCTCACCGGTGACGTGTTCGGGTCGCTGCGCTGCGACTGCGGTCCGCAGCTGCAGGCCGCGCTGGCCGCGGTGGCCCAGGAGGGCCGCGGCATCGTGCTCTACATCCGCGGGCACGAGGGCCGGGGCATCGGCCTGCTGCACAAGCTGCAGGCCTACCAGCTGCAGGACGCCGGGGTGGACACCGTCGACGCCAACCTCGACCTCGGCCTGCCCGCCGACGCCCGCGACTACGGCACCGGCGCGCAGATCCTCGTCGACCTCGGCGTGCACACGATGCGGCTGCTCACCAACAACCCCGCCAAGCGCGCCGGCCTGGAGGGCTACGGCCTGAAGATCAACGGCCGGGTGCCGCTGCCCAGCCACGTGACCGCCGAGAACCTGGCCTACCTGCGCACCAAACGCGACCGGATGGGGCACCTGCTCGACATCATCGAGCCCGAGACCGAGGCCGGCCCCGCGGACAACCCGGGCACCGCGACGGTGCCCGGCACCGCGGTCCCGCTGCGCCGGACGGAGCAGCAGCTGTGAGCGGCCGGGGTGCGCCCGAGGCCCGGCCGGTCGACGCGGCGGGCCTGACCCTCGGCGTCGTCGCCACCACCTGGCACGCCGAGCTCACCGACGCGCTGCTGGACCGTGCGCTGGCCGCCGCCCGCGCCTGCGGGGTGGCCGAGCCGACCGTGGCCCGGGTCCCCGGCGCGGTGGAGCTGCCGGTGGTCGCCCAGGCGCTCACCGACCGGCACGACGCCGTCGTCGCCCTCGGCGTGGTCGTCCGGGGCGGGACCCCGCACTTCGAGTACGTCTGCGACGCCGTCACCGCCGGTCTCACCCGGGTGGCCCTCGACGCGGGCACCCCCGTGGGCAACGGCGTCCTCACCTGCGACACCGAGGAGCAGGCCCGCGACCGCGCCGGGCTGCCCGGCTCGGCCGAGGACAAGGGCTGGGAGGCCACCGTCGCCGCACTGGCCACCGCGCTGACCCTGCGCGGGCTGCGCGGCCCGCAGGGGCCGACCGGCTTCCGCGTCCTCCCGGCCGGCCAGGAGGCCCGGTCGTGAAGACCTTCGACGAGCTGTTCGCCGAGCTGTCGGCCAAGGTGGCCGCCGGCGACCCGGCCTCGGGCACGGTCAGCGCCGTCCGCGACGGCGTGCACGCCGCGGGCAAGAAGGTCGTCGAGGAGGCCGCCGAGTCCTGGATGGCCGCCGAGCACGAGGGGCCCGAGCGCACCGCCGAGGAGGTCAGCCAGCTGCTCTACCGGGTGCAGGTGCTCATGCTGGCCCGCGGGCTGAGCCTCGACGACGTCTACGCGCACCTGTAGACCCGCTCCGCCTCCCCGACCGACCCGATCCCACCGAAGGAGATCCCACCGTGCTGCGCATCGCCGTGCCCAACAAGGGCGTCCTGAGCGAGCCGGCGGCCGAGATGCTCGCCGAGAGCGGTTACCGCCAGCGCCGCAGCACCAAGGACCTCGCCGTCTACGACCCCGACAGCGACACCGAGTTCTTCTACCTGCGACCCCGCGACATCGCCGTCTACGTCGCCGCCGGCACCCTGGACGTGGGCATCACCGGCCGGGACATGCTGCTCGAGACCGCACCGGCCGACGGGCAGGGGGCCGCGGCCGTCGAGGTCATGCCGCTGGGCTTCGGGCGCTCCTCGTTCCGGTTCGCCACCCCGGTGGAGTCGGGCATCGAGGGCGTCGACCAGCTGGCCGGCAAGCGGATCGCGACGGCCTACCCCGTGCTGCTGCGCCGCTACCTCGAGGACAAGGACATCAAGGCAGAGGTCGTCAAGCTCGACGGTGCCGTGGAGACCGCCTGCCGGTTGGGGGTGGCCGACGCCGTCTGCGACGTCGTCGAGACCGGGACGACGCTGCGCGCGGCCGGCCTGCACATCATCGGCGAGCCGGTGCTGACCAGCGAGGCGATCCTGGTGCGCCGGGCCGGCGCCGAGGAGGTGCCCGCGGTCGCCCAGCTGCGCCGCCGGCTGCGCGGGGTGCTGGTCGCCCGGCAGTACGTGATGCTCGACTACGACTGCCCCAACGACCTGCTGCCGCGGGCCACCGCCATCACCCCCGGCCTGGAGGGCCCGACGGTGAGCCCGCTGCAGACCCCCGGCTGGTCGGCGGTGCGGGCCATGGTGCCGCAGGGCGAGACCAACCGGCTCATGGACGAGCTGTGGGAGCTGGGCGCCCGGGCGATCCTCGTGACCAGCATCCACGCCTGCCGCATCTGAAAGGACCCCGGTGCCCCCCACGCCTCGCGGGCTCGGCGCGGGACCCTGCACCGGGGCCGCCGGTGCCCGGCGCGCGGCGCGGGCTCGGCGCGGGACCCTGCACCGGGGCCGCCGGTGCCCGGCGCGCGGCGCGGGCTCGGCGCGGGAGCCTGCACCGGGGCCGCCGGTGCCCGGCGCGCGGCGCGGGCTCGGCGCGGGACCCTGCACCGGGGCCGCCGGTGCCCGGCGCGCGGCCCGGGCTCGGCGCGGGACCCTGCACCGGGGCCGCGCGCGGTCAGCTGCGGCGGACCAGCTTCTCGTGCAGCCGGTCGGCCAGGGCGTCGACCGGCCGTGGCTGCTGACCGGCCGGCAGCGGCGCCGGGGGCATGAGCACCCAGAGCAGCAGGTAGACGGGGATGCCGGCACCGCCGGCGAGGGTGAGGGTCACGAAGCCGACCCGCCAGAGCAGCGGGTCGATGCCGGTGTGCTCGCCGAGCCCCCCGCAGACACCGCCGGCCATGGCGTCGGTGCGGCTGCGGCGCAGCTCCGCGCGGCGGGGCTGGTCGGCGGCGGTCGGGGGGACGGCGGTGTACGGGGGGACGGTGGTGTGCGGTTCGCTCATGGCACAGAGCCTGCCGCCGCGGAGCGGCCCCGGACCATCCGGGAACGCCCGGAACCGTCCCTGGTCCCCGGCCTCGGGGGACACCCGAGGCCGGGGACGGGGGAGCTCAGCGGCGGGTGGTGCGCTCCACGAGGTCGATGGCGGTGCACATGCCCAGCGCCATCGCCCGGCCGCTCGTCGAACCGGTGGCCAGCAGCGAGGCGATCGTCGGGCCCAGCGGCCGCTCGCCGACCAGCCCGTGCAGGACCGCGGCGTACTCGCCGCTGACCCGCCCGGCGGCGGCGTGCCGCAGCAGCGCCCGGGACAGCTCGGTCGTCCGCCCGGCCGCGAGCGAGTACACCCCCGCGGCGAACCGCTCGGCGGCCGGGTGGCCGAGGAGGACGAGACCGGCCATGGTGCCGGCCATGACGTCGTCCCCGGCGGGCGTGAGCCCGGGGCCGAGCCCGATCAGCCGGGCGGCGGTCCGCAGGGCGGCGTCCAGGTCGGCGCGCCGGACCGCGCCGCGCAGCGCGGCCAGCGGCCCCCCGGGACCGGCCGGCAGGCCGGGCAGCGTGAACGCGCTGTGGGGGACACCCTCCCCGTAGAGCGCGTTGCGCAGCTGGCGCACGCCCTCGGGGAGCAGTGCGGGCCGCGGGCTGGGCAGCCGCGGGCGCGGGTCCCACCACGCCGCCGCGCTGACCGCGAGGTCACCCACGACGATGCGGCCGCCGCCGACCTCGGCCGGGGCACCGCTCGGGAGGGCGACCAGGGGGCGCCCGTTGCTCGGGCGGAACAGCACGCAGCCCAGGGGGAGGCGGGCGGCGTCGCTGGTGAGCACCCCGACGATGTCGGTTCCGTGGTCGGTGGGCACCTGCAGGTAGACGGCGGCGGGGGCGGTCATCAGGACCCGGGCCGGGCGGACGGGGCCCCGGAGCAGGTCGGCGATCCCGGTGCTGGCGGACGCGGGTACGGCCGCGCGGGCGACCGGGGCGGTCCGAGCCGCTGCCGAGGCGGACGCGCGGGGCAGCGGGATGGTCGGGACGCCGGCGCGGGCCGCGCGGGCGTCGGGGGCGGCGGTGGCGCGACCCGACAGGCCACGAGGGGCCTCCGGTCCGGTCGACTCGTCGATGGTGCGCATGGGAGGCCTCTTCACCGTGGATGCAACGGGAGACCTTCGGCTCGGGCCCCCCGCCCGGCCCAGCCCACCGGTGCCGGAGGGGCCGGTCGCCACCGGGTCGCGGTGACCGGCTTACCATCCTGCGGGCGGGTGGGCCCGGGCTTCGAACCTATGCGGCGCGTCGCGCGCGGAAGTATGGCGGAAGTAGCCAAGAATGGGGTCGTCGGTCCAGGTACTACTGACAGACTTCTGTGGTATAGGCCGCCACATCTCGACCGGGAGGATGGACTCCGTGACCCAGGGTGAAGCCGAACGTGTGCTCAGCACGCACGGTAACGGCTTGACCTCCTTCCGTCGATCTCCCGTCGCGTCGGAGGTGGCCGTGTCCGAGAACCGCACCGAGCGGGCCAGCTGGCAGGACCGCATGGGGCTCTCGCTGCAGGAGGCGCTCGACCTGCCGGCGCTGCGGGCGGCCGAGGTGGTCGCCGGGGGCGGCGGCCTCGACCGCGTGCTGCGGCACATGGTGGTCGACGACCCGGCCGACCCCCTCGCCGCGGCCGGGCCGGAGGTCCTGCTGGTGCTCGGTGCCCGGCTCCCCCCGGCCGACCCGGGCCGCTGCCGGCTGCTGGTCGAGCGGCTCGAGGCCTCCGGCACCGCCGCCCTGGCCTACCGCGGCACCGAGGCGACCCCGCCCGTGCCGGCGGAGCTGCTGGCCGAGGCCGACCGCCGGGGCCTGCCCGTGCTCGCGCTCCCGGCCGACGTGCGCATGGACGAGCTGGTCTCCGACGTCCTCGGCGCCGTGGTCACCAAGCAGGCCGAGGCGCTGTCGCTGTCCTTCCGCATGCACGACCAGTTCATCGACGTGGCGCTCAGCGGCGGCGGGCTGGCCGAGGTCACCGACCAGCTGGCGGTCTACCTGGAGGGCGCCGCGGTGCTCGGGCTGGGCCCCGACCGGGAGGTCGTCACCACGGCGGGGCCGGCCGAGGACGTCGCGGAGATCAGCGACTGGCTGTGGCTGCTGGACGCCGAGGCCGAGGACGAGCTGGCGATGATGACGCCGTCCCGGCGCATCTCCGGTGCCCGCGCCGACATGACCGTGGTGACCCCGGCCGACGTCCTCGCCGACGCCGACCTCTCACCGGCCGACGGCATCCTGCTGGTCCCCGGGCACCACGAGCTGCCCGGCGGGGTGGGGGAGTACGCGGTCGCCCCGATCATGGCCGGCGACCAGCGGCACGGCTGGCTGGTCGCGGTCAACCGGTCCGGCCCGATGGTCGTCGGCGCCGGCGGGGTCCTCGAGCGTGCCGCCGTGGTCTCCGCCCTGTCGGTCATCCGCCAGCAGGCGGTGCACTCGGTGGAGCTGCGCTTCCAGGGCGACCTGGTCCGCCGGCTCGTCGGCGGGTCGATGCGGCACACCGAGCGGGCGCTGGCGCAGACCCGCTCGTTCGGCTGGCGGCTCGACGGCCCGGTCGTCGTCCTCGTCACCGCCACCGAGACCGCCGCCGACCCGCAGGCCGACCCCACCCGGGCGCTCGACGTCCTCGACCGGCTCGCCGACGGCTGGCGCGCGGCGCTGGAGACGGAGGTGTCGGGCGCGGCCGTGGCCGGGCTGTCCACCGAGATCGTCACCGTGCTGCCGCTCGACGGCCGCACCCCCGAGGAGATCAGCTCGCTCGTCGGCGCGGTGACCGGGCGGGTCAACGCCCGCGTGCGCCGGGTCGGGCGGGTGCTGGGCACCGGGATCGGGCGGCCGGCGGGCTCGCTCTCCGCGCTGGGCGAGGCCCACCAGCAGGCGCAGCGGGCGCTGGCGGTCGGCCAGGAGATCCACGGCACCCAGGCGGTCACGCACTTCGACCAGCTCGGGGTGTTCCGGCTGCTCTCGCTCATCCCCGACAGCACCGAGCTGCGCAACTACGTGGACGAGGTGCTCGGCACGCTGGCCGACGCCTCCGACCCCGACTCCGCCGACCTGCGGGAGACCCTCCGGGTGCTGCTGGAGACCAACCTCAACGTGGCGGAGTCCGCCCGGCGGCTGCACTTCCACTACAACACGATGCGCTACCGCATCGGCAAGCTCGAGCGGCTGCTCGGCCCGTTCACGACCGACCCGACCCTGCGGCTGAACCTCCTCCTGGCGCTGCACGCCGCCCGCATGCGGGGGCTGGACCAGCCGCACCGCCCGCCGGTCGACGCCCCGCTGACCCTCGCGCCCGACGAGGGGCTCGACGCGCTCATCTGACCGCCGCCCGGCGCCGGCCTCCCGCAGCGCGCGGGGGCCTCGCGGGGCACGATCACGGGGTGACCGTGCCGGTGGACGAGCTCATCGCCCGCATGCAGGGGTTGCTGGACGGGCTGGAGGAGGCCGGCGACCCGGCGCGCTTCTTCCTCGCCACCTACCTGCGGACGACGCAGGCGGTGGGTGCGGCCATCGACGGCGGCCTGTTCGAGGACCCGGACTGGGTGACCGCCTGGGACGTCGACTTCGCCGAGCTGTACCTCGACGCCCTGGACGCGCACCGCCGCGACCCCGCGTCACCCCCGGAGCCGTGGCGCGAGGCGTTCGACGCCGATCCGGCCACCCGGCCCGAGGGGCACGTGCTGCTCGGCATGAACGCGCACATCAACTTCGACCTCCCGCAGTCGCTCGTGCGGGTGATCGGCCCGGCCGACTTCGCCGACCCCGCGGTGCTGGCCGGCCGCCGCCGCGACCACGTGCGGATCGACGAGGTGCTCGCCGGCCGCGTCGCCGCCGAGGACCGCGCCCTGCAGACCGCCGGGTCGCGGCGGACCCCGCTCGACCGGCTCCTGGCCGTCGCCAACCGCCGCGCCACCCGGGTGGTGCTGCGCGAGTCCCGGCGCAAGGTGTGGGCCAACGCCGCGGCGCTGCACGCGGCCCGGCTGCGCGGCCCCGAGGAGTACGCCCGCCGCGTGGCGCAGCTGGAGCGGGCCGCCGCCGCGCGGGTGGCCGACCTCCGCCGGGGCGGCCCGGTGCTGCTGCGGCTGGCCGTGCGCGGCTTCGGCGTCGTCCTCCCGCCCGGCTGACTGTGAGCGCCCGCGCCGACCGCCCGCGCTGCTCCCCGCCGGCGTCGACAGCCCGCGCCCGCGCTGCCGGATGCCCCTCGTGGGCGCAGGCTGTCGGGGGTTGCCGCACCGGGCGGCACGGGAGGAGGACCGCATGACCGACGCCGCACGCCCCCTGGACGGCCGGGTCGCCCTGGTGACCGGGGCGTCCTCGGGGATCGGGGAGGCGACCGCCGTCGCGCTGGCCGCGGCCGGGGCCGCCGTCGCGGTCGGCGCGCGCCGCGCGGACCGGCTCTCGGCGCTGGCCGACCGGCTGCGCGCCGACGGGGCCCGGGTGCTCCCCCTGGACCTCGACGTCACCGACGGGGCCGCCTGCACCGACGCCGTCCGCCGGACCCGGGAGGAGCTCGGCGGCCTCGACGTGCTGGTGAACAACGCCGGGGTGATGCTGCTCGGCACGATCGTCGGCGCCGATCCCGAGGACTGGCGGCGCATGGTCCACACCAACGTGCTGGGCCTCATGTACATGACCCACGCGGCGATCGAGGGGATGGTCGAGCAGGGCTCGGGCGACGTCGTCAACGTCTCCAGCGTCGCCGGTCGGACCGCCCGCAAGGGGGCCGGGGTCTACAACGCCAGCAAGTGGGCGGTGAACGCCTTCAGCGAATCCCTGCGCCAGGAGGTGACCACCCGGGGCGTGCGGATCTCCCTGGTCGAGCCGGGCGCGGTCACCACCGAGCTGACCAGCCACATCACCCAGCCGGAGGCGAGGGCGGCCTCGGAGCGGATGCACGCGTCGATGACCGCGCTGACCGCCGACGACGTCGCCCGCGCGGTGCTCTACGTCGTCTCGCAGCCCCCGCACGTCGCCGTCAACGAGGTGCTGCTGCGCCCCACCGACCAGGAGCGCTGAGGAAGGCCCCCGTCCTCCCCACCCTTCGCAGGCCCGGGGCGGGGCCTAGTCGTGGAAGACCTCGATGCGGGCGCCCATCTCCACCAGCCGTTCGTAGAGCTGCTCGTAGCCGCGGGCGATGATGTCGACGTTGCGCAGCACCGAGGTGCCCTTCGCGGCCAGCATCGCCAGCAGGATGCACACGGCCGGCCGCAGCGCCGGCGGGCACACCACCTCCGCGTTCGACCAGTGGGTCGGCCCGCTCACCAGCACCCGGTGCGGGTCGAGCAGGCGGACGTCGGCCCCGAGCCGGGTGAGGTCGGAGAGGTGGATCGCGCGGTTGTCGTAGACCCAGTCGTGGATGAGGGTCGAGCCGGACGCCGCCGCCGCGATGACCGCGAAGAACGGCAGGTTGTCGATGTTGAGGCCCGGGAAGGGCATCGGGTGCACCTTGTCGATGGGCGCCCGCAGCTGCGAGGGGTGGATGGTGACGTCGGCCAGCCGGGTGTGGCCGTTGTCGGCCGGGTACTCGGCCGACAGCTCGTACACCAGCCCCATCTCGGCGAGCACGGCGAGCTCGATCTCCAGGAACTCCACCGGCGCGCGCCGGACGGTGAGCTCCGAGCCGGTGACGATGCCAGCGGTCAGCAGGCTCATCGCCTCCACCGGGTCCTCGCTGATCGTGTAGTCGACGTCGGCCTCCAGCACCGGCCGCCCCTGCACCCGCAGCGTCGTGGTGCCGAGCCCCTCGATGCCCACGCCGAGCAGCTGCAGGTACAGGCAGAGGTCCTGGACCATGTAGTTGCAGCTGGCGTTGCGGATGGTGGTCGTCCCGTCGGTGCGTGCGGCGGCCAGCAGCGCGTTCTCGGTCACCGTGTCGCCGCGCTCGGTCAGCACGATCGTGCGGTCACCGGCGGCGGGGCCGGCGACGGTGGCGTGGTACTCACCCGCGCGGGCCTGCACCTCCAGGCCGAACGGGCGCAGCGCGATCATGTGCGGCTCGACGGTGCGGGTGCCCAGGTCGCAGCCGCCGGCGTAGGGCAGCGCGAAGGTTCCGGCGCGGTGCAGCAGCGGGCCGAGGAACATGATGATGCTGCGGGTGCGGCGGGCGGCGTCGGCGTCGATGCCGGCCAGGTCGAGCTCGTCGGGGACGACGAGGGTGAGGTCCCGCCCGGCGGCGTCCCACGTGGCCGAGACGCCGATCGAGCGCAGCACGTCGAGGATGCGGTCCACCTCGACGATCCGGGCGACGTTGCGCAGCGTCGTCCGCCCGCGGTTGAGCAGGGCGGCGCAGAGCAGCGCGACGGCCGCGTTCTTCGAGGACTTCACCGTCACGGCCCCGCTCAGCGGCGTGCCGCCGGTGACCCGCAGGTGGGTGGGCCCGGCCGGGCCGACGCTGATGAGCTCGCTGCCCAGCGCCTCGGAGAGCCGGCCCAGCAGCTCGAGGGTGAGGTTCTGCCCGCCCTGCTCGATGCGGGCGACGGCGGACTGGCTGGTGCCCAGCCGCGCGGCCAGCTGGGCCTGGGTGAGTCCGTGGTGGCGCCGCGCGTCGCGGACGAGCAGGCCGATGCGCTGCATGGCGGGCACGGGCGCGGCCTGGCCGGCCGCGTCGGTGGGGGGAGAGTCGATCGCCGTCACGAGGGCGCACCGTATCTCGCATGTGAGATGGACCGGTCCACGCCGCGCCGCCGCGTGCCGAGGACGGACCGGTCCGGCCAGACTGCACCCATGGACGTTCTGGTGACGGGAGGTACCGGCCGCCTCGGCCGGCGGGTGGCCGAGCTGCTGGAGGCCCGGGGGGACCGGGTGCGGCGGATGTCGCGGCGCGGGGCCGGGCCGGGTGGGGTGCGGGGCGACCTCGCCGGCGGCCGGGACCTGCCGCAGGCGCTGGCCGGGGTCGAGGTGGTCGTGCACGCGGCCAGCGATCCGCGCGACGCCTGGCAGACCGACGTCGCCGGCACCCGCCGGCTGGTGCAGGCGGTCGACCGGGAGCGGCTGCGGCACCTGGTGTACGTCTCCATCGTCGGGGTCGACCGGGTGCCCTACGGCTACTACCGGGCCAAGTTCGCCACCGAGCAGGTGCTGCTCGCCTCCGGGCTGCCGGTGACCCTGCTGCGGATCACCCAGTTCCACGACTTCGTCGACCAGCTGCTCGAGACCGCCCGCCGCGGGCCGGTCCTGCCGGTGCCGATGGGCTGGCGGGCCCAGCCGGTCGACGTCGGGGATGCGGCCGGGTACACGGCCGACGTGGCCGCGGCCGCGCCGACGGGGGACGTCGTCGAGTTCGCCGGGCCGGAGGTGCTCACCGCGGCCGAGATGGCGCGGGCCTGGGCGGCCGCCCGGGAGCCCGGTGTGCACGTGGTGGCCACGCCGGTGCCCGGCCGGCTGTCGGCGGCCTTCCGGGACGGCGGTGCGCTGCCGAGCGGGGGTGCGCGGGGCCGGCGGACGTACGCCGGGCACCTCGCCGGCTGACCCGCCGAGCGCGGCGTCCGGGAACCGCCGGAGGACGTCGCCGTCCGGCCCTACGGTCGGCACCGTGCCCGCCGCCCCCCGCACCCCGTCGCCGCCCGTCCTCGCCGCCGTCGCGTTCACCCTGCTGGCCTGGGCCTCGGCGTTCGTCGCCATCCGCGGGGTCGGCGCCCACCTCTCACCCGGCCCGCTGGCGCTCGCCCGGCTGGCCGTGGGCACGGCCGTGCTCGCCCTGCTGGTGCTGGCGACCGGCGCCCGGTGGGTGCGCCCGACCCCGCGGGAGGCGGGCCTGCTCCTGGTCTGCGGTCTCGGCTGGTTCGGGGTGTACAGCGTCGCGCTCAACGCCGCCGAGCGGCACCTCGACGCCGGGACGACGGCGATGCTGGTCAACACCGGCCCCGTCCTCATCGCGCTGTTCGCCGGGCTGTGGCTGGGGGAGGGGTTCCCGCCGCGGCTGCTCGCGGGTCTCGCGGTGGCCTTCACCGGCGTGCTGCTCATCGGGGTCGCCACCCGGGGCGCCGAGCTGGACCCGGTCGGCGTCGTGCTGTGCCTGGTCGCCGCGGTGACCTACGCCGCCGGGGTGGTGGCGCAGAAGCCGGTGCTGCGCCGCCTGCCGCCGCTGCAGGTCACCGCCGTCGCCTGCGCGATCGGCACCGCCTGCTGCCTGCCCTGGGCGGGCGCACTGGGGCGGGAGCTCGCGGGGGCGCCGGCCGGCGCGCTGGTCGGCGCGGTCTACCTCGGCGCGGTGCCGACGGCCCTGGCCTTCAGCACCTGGGCGTTCGCGCTGGCCCGCAGCGACGCCGGCCGGCTGGGAGTGACCACCTACCTGGTGCCCCCGCTGGTGGTCGCCCTCGCCTGGCTGCTGCTCGACGAGGTCCCGCCGCTCCTGGCCGTCGCCGGCGGCGCCGTGTGCCTGGCCGGGGTGGCGCTGGCCCGGTCCCGGGGGCGGGTGCGCCGGCCGGAGCCGGTGCCGGCCGGGGCGGGCACCGCCGGCTGAGCCGGGCGGTCAGCCCGGCGACCCCGGCACCGGCGAGGACGGGACGACGAGCACCGGCCGGTGCGCGCAGTGCAGCAGCGCGGTCGGCACGCTGCCGACCAGCAGCTCGTGGCTGGCGGAGTGGCCGCGGCCGCCGACCACGACGACCCCGGCCCCGCGGGCGGCGGCGGTCTCGGCCAGCGTGGCCGCGGTGCCGCGCGCGCTGCCCGCCCGGCCCGAGCAGCGGACCCGGAGGACCCCCGGGTCCCCGTCGCCGCCCTCGGCCACGCCGTCGTCGCCGGTGACCGTGACCAGCAGGTGCTCGCGGTCGGGCAGCAGGGCGCGGGCGGCCGCGGCCGCCCGCTCGGCGCCGGGGGAGCCGTCGGTGCCCACCAGCACCGGTCCCTCGGCGGCCGCCGCCCACTCGGCGGTCGTCAGGGGGCAGGGGACGACCAGGACCGGCACGGGGCTGACCTGCACGACCAGCTCGGAGACGCTGCCCAGCGAGGCGCGCACGCCACCGAGCCCGCGGGAGCCCACGACGACCAGGTCGGCGCCCAGCTCCTCCGCCGTCCGGGCGAACTGGTAGCCGTCGCCGCCGAAGGTGCGCCGCACCAGCGGCTCGGCGTCCCAGCCGGCCGCGCGGGCCAGCGAGACGCCGTTGCCGGCCAGGCGCTCGGCCTCGGCCCGGCCCTCGGTCTCCAGCAGCCGGCCCAGCTCCTCGAGGCCGCGCGCCCGGCCGGCGAGCCGGGCGCGCAGCTCCGGCGAGGCGAAGGGCGGTTCCCACAGGTGCAGGACCGTGGCGTCGGCGGCGGGCACCAGCCGCGCCGCGGCCTCGACGGCGTTGACCGCGCTGGGGGACCCGTCGTACCCGACGAGGACGCGGAGGGACCGGCCGGAGGGTGCGGGTGCGCTCATGTGCGCGATGGTGGCAGACGGAGACGGGAGCCTCAGAGGTAGGCGCGCGGGTCCACCGCCGGGGGGAGCTCGCCGGGCACGATCCGCCGCCCGGAGATGTCGTGCGGCACCAGGCGCAGCCAGTGCCCGGTGTCCCCGGGCGCCCACGGCTCGACGCCCGTGCCGTGCGTCCGGGCGACCAGCTCGGCGCGGTGCTCCTCGCCCACCACCTCCGCCACGCCGCGCACCAGCACGCTCCACCCGGAGCGGGTGCTCCGGTCGACCTCGTCGACCTCGAAGGTGACGTTGGCGTGCTCGGCCGCGGCGAGCTTGGTGCCCGCCCGAGTGCGGATGACGATCGTGGTCCCGTCCATCGCGAAGTTGACCGGGAAGATCAGCGGGTGGTGCTCGGCGTTGACCCCCAGCCGGCCGATCTCCTGGGTGGCCAGCAGCCGGTAGCACTCCTCGGCGGGGATCGTCTCGAGGGCCGCGTCGGTCATGGGGTCATCGTGGCGCAGCGCGGGCCGTACGTGCAGCCCGCGCCGCCGATGGGGTAGGCAGGGGACCGGAACGGCCGCGAGGGCGGCGTGGCGGCGAGCGCACGGAGGTCGGGCGCGATGGACGAGCAGGCCTGGACGGCGGTGGTGGCCTCGGCCGTCCGCGCGCCGTCGATCCACAACACGCAGCCCTGGCGGTTCACCGCCGGCCCCGACCGGCTCGACGTGCACCTCGACCGCGAGCGCGCGCTGCCGGTGCTGGACCCCACGGGCCGCCAGCAGGTGATCAGCTGCGGCGTGGCGGTCGAGTTCGCCGCGGTCGCCCTGGCCGCGGCGGGCCGGGACACCGAGGTGGAGCTGGTCCCCGGGGGTGAGCGCGCCGACCACCTGGCCACCGTCCGGGTCACCGGGGAGCGCGCGGCGACCGAGGAGGACCGTGCCCTGCTCGCCGCGATCGAGCAGCGGCACACCGACCGGGCGCCGTTCCTCCCGCGGGCCCTCCCGGCGGCGCTGCTGGACCGGGTGCAGGCCGAGGCCGGCGGGATCGGCGTGTGGGTCAAGCCGATCGACCGGTCGGAGGAGGAGGTCGCCACCGTCTTCCTGCTCTCGCGCGCCGAGGAGGTCGAGCAGGGCGACCCGGAGTACCTCGCCGAGCTGCAGCGCTGGCTGCGGACCGACCCCGCGGCCGAGGACGGCGTGCCGGTCGAGACCGTGCCCAGCGAGGACCCCGCCACGCGGCCGTCCAACTGGCTGATCCGCGACTTCGTGGTCGGCACCCGCGGCGTGCACGAGACCTTCCTGCCCGAGGGGGACCCGGCCGCGCCGCCGCCGGAGGTGGAGCGCCCGACGGTGGTGCTGCTGGGTACCGACGGCGACGACCGCACCGCCTGGCTGCTCGCCGGCCGGGCCCTCGGCCGGCTGCTGCTGCGGGCGACGATCGAGGGGGTCGCCGCCTCGCCGCTGACCCAGGCGCTGGACTGGCCGGCCACCCGCACCCGGCTGCGCAGCCGGCTCTCGCTGGTGGGCTACCCGCAGATGCTGCTGCGCCTCGGGTACCCCTCGGCGCCGGCCCGGGTCCACTCGGGCCGCCGGCCGGTGGCCGACGTCCTCCGGTTCACCCCCGCCTGAGCCTCCGGGCGCTCACCGGCGCCGGGGCTGGGCCCAGGGGTCCTCGGGGTCGAAGTCGTCCACCTCGGCGGTGTCGTCGGCCGTGTCCCCGGCCGTTCCGCCGGCCGTGCCCGGCGCCGCCGGCCGGTCGGCGTCCCGGCCGGCCGCCGCCTCCAGGGCGGCGTCGCGCTCGCGGGCCCGCTCGGCCGCCGCGGCCCGCTCCTGGGCCCGCCGCTCGCGGCGGCTCGGCCCCTGCGGACGCCGGGTGTCCCGCAGCCGCGGCAGCAGGGCGCCGGCCAACGCCAGGCCGACCGGCAGGACGTAGGCCGCGACCCGTTCGGTGCCGCCCTCGCCGAGCAGCGACACGACGCCGGCGACGAAGAAGACGGTCGCGGCCGCACCGAGCAGGCCGAGCACCGCCAGCGCGGTCCCGAGGGCCTCGGACCGGGGGCGGACGGCGTAGGCCAGCGCGAGCAGCGCCAGCGCGCCGCCGACGAGGTACAGCCCGGCGCCGGCCTCGTGCACCGCCGCCCGGCCGTCCTGCGGGACGAGGCCGACCACCGCCACCCCGACCGCGGCCGCGGCGAGGAACGCCGGCGCGATGCGCCCCCCGGCCCCCAGGAGGAGGGGGCGCAGCAGCACGGTGCCCGCGCCGATCAGCACGCCCTGCAGCACGAACGACGCGTTCATGAGCCAGGCCGCGGGGGACAGGCCCGAGCCCAGCGTGCTGACGAGGTCGTCGGCGCGGGAGTACGGGAGGTCCAGCTGCAGCTGCACGACCGTCTCGACGACGAAGAACTGCAGCGTCAGCAGCCAGGCGGCCGCGCCCCAGCGGTAGCGGGAAGCACTCACGCCCGCCATGGTCCCAGGCCGGCGTCGCCGGGCAGCCGGGCGAGGACGGCGGCGTACTGGGCGGGCGAGAGCCAGGAGGGGTTGCTGCCGGCGGGGACGCGCAGCACCTCCGCGTCGCGGACGGCCGGGTCGGCGAGCAGGTCCGCACGCGGGACGTGCCCGACCAGGCGGGTGAGGCGGACGGGGACGGCCGGGCCGTCGGGGCCCTCCTCGGGTTCCCCCGTCACCCGGCCGAGGGCGTGCACACCCGGCTCGACGCGGCCGCTGACCCAGAGCAGGCAGGGCGCGCCGGCGCGGACGAGGCCGAGCCGGGAGGTGCGCCGCACGCACCGGGTGAGCTCGCGGGCGCTGCCCGGAGCCCACCCGCCGTCGATGGCCGCCGGCGACCGGGTCGACTTCAGCACCCAGCAGGCGACGTCGGCGGGGGTGAGGCGGGTCATCCGGTGGCTCCCCGTGCGTCCACGGAACGTCCCCGTCCGAGGCCGGCGGCGGCCCCGTCCAGGGCAGGCCCCGTCCCGAGGCTCGCCGCGAGCCTGCGAGCGGTGAGGAGGACGGGGTCCCTCGTCAGTCGGTGGCCTGGTGCTCGTCGGCGCCGGCCGGGTCCGCGTCGTCGGAGCCCACGGCCTGCCGCTCCTGCTCGGTGCGGTGCTGCAGCGCGTCGTCGCTGGGCCGGTCGTACCCGCCGGCGTGCTGCTGGCGGTCGCGCGGCGCGGACTCGGTGGTGTCCATGACGTCGTCGAGGGTGGGGCGGTCGGGCTCGCTCACGGCTGGTCTCCGCTTCGTCGGGACGGTCTCTGGTCCCCCCGGCCATAGCCAGCGCCGGGAGGGCGTAACCGGCGCGGCCGCGTCGGGCTGCTCACCGCTGCTCCAGCAGCGCCGCCGGCACCCAGGCCTCGACGAGCACCGGCCCGTGCGGCCCCGCCACGGCGTAGGCCACCCGGCCGTGCCAGCCGCGTTCCCCCTGCCGCCACTCGACCAGGAGACCGGGCCACACGCCGGGGGCGCCCGGCGGGTCGTGCACCCAGCAGTGCCGGCCGCGCGGCTCCGCCGTCCCCGCCCCCCGGGCCGTCGACGGTGGCTGGCCGGGGGGCGGGGCGACCCCGGAACGGGCCGCGCGCTCCTCGAGGGACCGCCCGGATCGCCCCGGGTGCATGCCACCAGCCACGGCCGGAGTGTGGCACGTACCCGAACGTGCGTTCGACCCCGGCGTGGTTCAGGAGCCGCGGACGGCGTCCCCGAGGGTGCGGGCCACGGTCTGCACCAGGTCGTGGCCGGCCAGGTCCTCCAGGGGCACCGGCAGGGGCAGCGACCAGTTCGGCCGCTCCGTCGTCCCCGGGAGGTTCGGCCGGCGGCGCTCGGCGACCGCGTCGTCCAGGGTCGCCGTGAGCATCCGGCAGGGCGCCTGCGCGAGCAGTTCGTGGGCCCGCCGCACCACCGTCTCCGGCCGGGCGTTGCGCCGGACCCCGGGCAGCCTGGCCAGCAGCGCCTCCCGCCCGCGCTCGAGCTCCTCGTCGGTGCCGGTGCCCAGCGCGCGCTGCTCCTCGAGGTCGGCGCCGGTCCACAGCCCGGCCACGGTCGGCAGGTCGTGCGTGGTGACGGCCGCCATGGCCTCCGTCGTCCACCCGGCCGGGGCCTCCTCCTCGAACCAGAGCAGCCGGTAGCCGAGCACCCCGTGCTCGGCCAGGGCCTCGCGGACGCCCTCCTCGACCGTGCCGAGGTCCTCCCCGACGACGACCGCCTGTGCCCGGTGGCTCTCCAGCGCGACGATGTCGAGCAGGTCCTCGGCCGGGTAGCGCACGTAGGCCCCGTCGGCGGCGCTGCCGCCGGCCGGCACCCACCACAGCCGGAACAGCCCCATGACGTGGTCGATGCGCAGGCCGCCGGCGCCGGCCATGGTGGCGCGGATGGACTGGACGAACGGCTCGTAGCCGGCCAGCCGCAGCCGCCAGGGCACCAGCGGCGGGGAGCCCCAGTCCTGGCCCTGGGCGTTGAACGCGTCGGGCGGGGCGCCGACCGTGGCGCCCTGGGCCAGGACGTCCTGCCAGGTCCACGCGTCCGCGCCGCCGCCGGCCACCCCGATCGGCAGGTCCTGCACCACCGTCGTCCCGGCCGTGGCCGCCTCGAGCTGGCGGTGCACGGCCCACTGCAGCCAGGCGTGGAAGGCGACGTCCCGCTCGTGCTCGGCCACGAACCGGCCGACCGCCTCGCTGCGCGGGTCGCGCAGCTCCTCGGGCCAGGTGTGCCAGTCGCCGCCGTGGACGTCGACCAGCGCGCACCAGGTCGCCCAGTCCTGCAGCGGCTGACCCTGGTGCCACCACCAGTCGGGGAAGGCGGGGTCGTCGCGGCCGGTGGCGTCGAAGACCCGCCGCAGCACGGCGCGCTTGTGCGCCCAGACCGCGTCCCGGTCGATGAGCTCGCCGTCGTTGAGCGCCCGCCCGGCCGCCTCGTCGAGGTCGACCGCATCGGCGCCGGGCACCTCCTCGACCCGCAGGTACAGCGGGTTGCGGAACCTCCGGGTGGCCGGCAGGTACGGGCTGGCCTCCTGGCCGGGTGTCGGGGCCACGCCGTGCAGCGGGTTCACCATGAGGAAGCCGGCGCCCTGCGCCTGGGCCATCTCCCGGACGGCCCGCAGGTCGGCGAGGTCACCGATGCCCCGGCTGGCCCGGCTCCGGGTGGCGTAGAGCTGCACCGCCCAGCCCCAGACGCGGCCGTCCGGGGGCTCCCAGCACCGGCCGGGCGAGACGATCAGCCGCCGCTCCGGGCCGTGCTCCGGGCGCAGCCGGTGGTAGCCGAGCGGGAAGTCCTCCGGCAGCTCGCCGTCGACGTGCCGGGTGGAGCCGTCCTCCAGCACCACCTCGGCCCGGTCGACCTCGAGCGCGTCGCCGGGCCGGGCCACGATCGGGGCCCGGTCCTCCAGGTCCTCCGGCGGGGTGCCGATCACCTCCCGCAGCCGCTCGACGGTGGCCGGGGCGACCTCCTGCTCCTCGTCCGCGGCGTCGAGCCAGGTGGCGTCGACGCCCCATGCGTCGGTCGTCGGGGTGCGCTTCACGCCCCGATACTCCCCAGCCCGGCCCGCGCGCACACCGGAGGGCCACCGTGGTGTCGGCGACGTCCCCGGCCCCCGGCGGGTCGCCGACCTCCCCGGGGGGCGCCCGGGGGCGGGTCCCGGCCGCCCTTCCGGATCGGGGAGAGCCGGAAGGCGGAGGTAGAGCGCCCGTCCCGGGGGTAGGGGGGCGCCCATGACGGTGATCGGGTTCCACAACTCGCACGAGCAGGTGCACCCCGCCGAGCTGCTGCGCGCGGTCCAGCACGCGGAGGAGGTCGGCTTCACCGCGGCCATGTGCTCCGACCACCTCGAGCCGTGGAGCGAGCGGCAGGGGCAGTCCGGGTTCGCGTGGTCCTGGCTGGGTGCCGCGCTGGCCACCACCGGCCTGCCGTTCGGTGCGGTCAACGCCCCCGGGCAGCGCTACCACCCGGTGATCGTGGCCCAGGCCATCGCCACGCTCGGGGCGATGTTCCCCGGTCGCTTCTGGGTGGCCCTGGGCAGCGGGGAGGCCATGAACGAGCACGTCACCGGGCACGTGTGGCCGCGCAAGGACCTCCGGGACGCCCGGCTGCGGGAGTGCGTCGACGTCATCCGCGCGCTGCTGGCCGGCGAGGAGGTCAGCCACGAGGGCCTGGTCACCGTCGACCGCGCCCGCATCTGGACCCTCCCGGAGCGGCAGCCGGCCCTCATCGCCCCCGCGGTCAGCGCGCGCACCGCCCGCCGGCACGCCGAGTGGGCCGACGGCCTGGTCACCATCAACCAGCCGCACGAGACCCTGCGGGAGGTGGTCGACGCGTACCGGGACGCCGGGGGGAAGGGCACCCTCACCATCCAGGTGCACCTCTCCTGGGACCCCGACCCCGACCGCGCGGTCGCCGTCGCCTTCGACCAGTGGCGCAGCAACGTCTTCCCGCCCCCGCTGTGCTGGGACCTCGAGACCACCCACGCCTTCGACCAGGCGAGCGCGCACGTGACACCGGAGGCGGTCGGGGAGGCGGTGCGCATCTCCGCCGACCTGGACCAGCACGCCGCGTGGATCGACGAGTACGTCCAGCTCGGCTTCGACCAGGTCTACCTGCACCACGTCGGCAAGGAGCAACTGCCCTTCCTCGACGCCTTCGGGGCCCGCGTGCTCCCGCAGCTGGACGTCACCCGGCCGGAGCCGGCGGTGGCGATCGACCCGCCCGGCCCGGAGGAGCCGCTGCGCCCGCACGAGCCGCCGCAGCCCGCCGTCCTGCACTGAGCCGCACGGCCGCGGCGCGGTTGGCCCGCGGGACCGCGCCGGGCCGGCCGGGGTCTGCGCTCGCCGGGCGGCGCCGACTGCGGTAGGGAATGACGGGCCGCCGAGGAGAGGACGCCATGCGCATCACCGACACCGCCGACCTGTGGTGGAAGACGGCCGTCGTCTACTGCCTGGACGTCGAGACCTACCTGGACTGGAACGGCGACGGCTGCGGCGACTTCGCCGGCCTGGCCCAGCGCATCGACCACCTCGCCGACCTCGGCGTGACCTGCCTGTGGCTGATGCCCTTCTACCCGACCGCCGAGCGCGACGACGGCTACGACATCACCGACTTCTACGGCGTCGACCCGCGGCTGGGCACGCACGGTGACCTGGTCGAGGCCATCCGGACGGCGAACGACCGGGGCATGCGGGTGATCGCCGACCTGGTGGTCAACCACACCTCGATCCAGCACCCCTGGTTCCAGCAGGCCCGCCGCAGCAAGGACGACCCCCTCCACGACTGGTACGTGTGGCGGGACGACGAGCCGCCGGACACCTCCGACCAGGTCGTCTTCCCCGACCAGGAGGACAGCACCTGGACCCGCAACGAGGCCACGGGGGAGTGGTACCTGCACCGCTTCTACAAGGAGCAGCCCGACCTCAACGTGGCCAACCCGCGCGTCCGGGACGAGATCGCCAAGATCATGGGCTTCTGGCTGCAGCTCGGGCTGTCGGGCTTCCGCGTCGACGCCGTCCCCTTCTTCCTGGAGACCCAGCCCGACGACGCCGAGCACTTCCCGGAGCCGCACGCCTACCTGCGGGCGCTGCGCCGGTTCCTCGGCCGCCGCACCGGCGACGGCATCCTGCTCGGCGAGGTGAACCTGCCGCACGAGCAGCAGGTCGACTTCTTCGGCGGCTCCGACGGCGACGAGCTGACCATGCTGTTCGACTTCGTCGGCATGCAGGCGCTCTACCTCTCCCTGGCCCGCGCCGACGCCGGCCCGCTGACGACGGCGCTCACCCGGCGGCCGGCGGTCAACCCCGACAGCCAGTGGGCCACGTTCGTCCGCAACCACGACGAGCTCACCCTCGACAAGCTCTCCGACGACGAGCGCGCGGAGGTCTTCGCCGCCTTCGGCCCCGAGGAGCGCATGCAGGTCTACGGCCGCGGCCTGCGCCGCCGGCTGCCGCCCATGCTGGACGGCGACCCCCGGCGGGTCCGCCTGGTCTACAGCCTGCTGTTCTCCCTCCCCGGCACCCCGGTGCTGTTCTACGGCGAGGAGATCGGCATGGGGGAGGACCTCGACGCGCCCGGCCGGCTCGCCGTCCGCACGCCCATGCAGTGGACCTCGGGCCGCAACGGCGGCTTCTCCACCGTCGAGGACCCCGACGCGCTGCCCGGCCCGGTGGTCGACGGCGGCTTCGCCCCGGAGTTCGTCAACGTCGCCGACCAGCGGCACGACCCCGACTCGCTGCTGTCGTTCATGAAGCTGCTGATCCGCCGGTACCGCGAGTCCCCGGAGCTGGGCTGGGGCACCTACACCGTCCTGGAGCAGCCGCACGCCCAGGTGCTGGCGCACCTGTGCACCTGGGACGAGGGTGCCCTGGTGGCCGTGCACAACCTCGGTGCCCAGCCGGTCACCGTCCCGGTCCGGCTCGCCGACTGCGGCCCGGAGCACCGGCTGGTGGACCTGCTGCAATCCGGCGAGGAGGTGCTGGGCGAGGACGGGGGGGCCGACCTGGCCCTCGACGGCTACGGGTACCGCTGGCTGCGGGTCGTCGCGCCCGGCAGCCGCCGGCTGGTCTGACGAAGGGCCCCGTCCCTCCCCGCTTCCTGCAGGCTCGGGGTGGGCCCCTCGCGAGGAGGTCGACAGGTCGACATGCCGACACCCCGGGCGCAGGTCCCCGGAACCGTCGGCCCCGCCGCCTAGCGTGGACGGCGATGCCCGAGTCGCCGACGCCCGAGCCGTCCTCCCCCCAGCAGACCCCGGGGCCGCCGCCGACCGCGACCCTGCCGGCCCCGCCGCAGGCCACCGGTCCGGTGCCGTCCGTGCCGCCGCCGGCGCCCAGGCCCGCCGGGGCGGGCGCGGGGCCGTCGCCCGCCGGGGCGGGCGCGGGGCCGTCGCTCACCGGGCCGGCGGGGGAGCCCCCGTCCGGGGCCACCGCCGCCTCCGCCGCCGGGCCCCGTGCCACGCCCGAGGCCGCGCCGCCCGCCACCCCGCCCGCGGACGGGCACCAGCCGACCGCTCCGGTCACCGGCCGGCCACGGGTCCGCCCGCGCCGGCCGAGCCCGCTCACCCGGATGGGGCCGTGGGCGCCGGTGGCCGGGGCGCTGGCCGGCCTGGTCGCCGGGCTGCTCGTCGTCCTGCTGCTGGCCGGGGTCGCCGAGGGCTTCGCCGCCCGGCTGGCGCTGGTCTTCGTGACCGTGGGCCTGACCCTGCTCGGTGCCGCCGTCGTGCTGCTGGCCGACGAGGTCCGGCTGCTGCGCCGCTCCCGCGACCTCCCGGTGCGGCCTGCGTCGGTGGAGGCCACCGCCGGCCTGCTCAACGGGCTGACGCCGGCGCGGTTGCTGCTCGCCGCGTCGGCGTTCGTGCTCTTCCTCGCCGCCTACGTGAGCTGACCGCGCTGCGCGGAGCCCCCGTGCGCTGATCTCCGCGGGCCGACCGGCGTCAGGTGTAGGCCTGCACCGCGAGGTGCGCGGCCAGGCCCAGGCCGGCCAGCGCGATCACCCGGCGCAGCGCGGTCTGCGGTGCCCGGCGCACGACGCCCGGGCCGAGCCGGCCGCCGAGGAACAGGCCGAGGGCCAGCGGCAGCGCCGCCGACCAGGCCACCGAGGCGAAGAACACGTAGCCCAGCGCGGCCACGGCGTTGGCCACCCCGAGGACGGCGTTCTTCAGCGCGTTGCCCCGCGGCAGGCCCTCCCCCGTGGTGAGCAGGTACATGGCCAGCATGAGCACCCCGGCCGCGGCGCCGAAGTACCCGCCGTACACCGCGATCGCCAGGGTGCCCAGCGGCAGCCACCACGGGTCCCGGTGCGGGTGGGTCGCCTGCCCGGCGGCCCCCTCCGCGGCGAGGTCCCGGGGCGGGCGCTGGACCAGGATGGCCACCGACGCGGCCGCGATCAGCCACGGCACGATCCGCTCGAACGCCTCGCCGGGGGTGAGCAGCAGCAGCACCGCGCCGGCGACCCCGCCGAGGACGGCGGCCGCGGCCAGCGGCAGCAGCCGCCGTCCCTGCCCGGTCAGCTCCGGGCGGGACGCGCTCACCGACCCCACGCTGTTGAGCACCAGGGCGACGGTGTTGGTCACGTTGGCCGTGATCGGCGGCAACCCGGTCGCCAGCAGAGCCGGGTAGCTGACCAGCGAGGCGAGCCCGGCGATGCTCCCGGTGAGCCCGGCGGCGAGCCCGGCCAGGACCAGCAACCCGAACTCGAGGGGCGTCACCCCAGGTCGTCGTCGGGCACGGGTGCCCCGGCGAGGTCCCGGGGGGAGAGCCGGCCGGAGACGATGTCCTCGGCGATGTCGTCGACCACGCGGCCGCTGGTCAGGGCGGCGGCCTGCATGGTGGCGATCGCGTCGGGGCCGTCCAGGTCGCAGGCGACCCCGATGAGGCCCATGGCCTGCCACACCCGCGCCCGGCGGCGGGCGTCGGGGCCCTCGAGCCAGCCGCTGCCGTCGTCCGGGAAGTCGGGGCCGCGGACGGCCACCGCCAGCTCCTGCGTGGTGGCGGTGGCGATCGTGCGCACCTCCTCGCGGTCCAGCCGCTGGAGGCCCTCCGGCTCGCGGGCGTAGAGGTCGAGCACCACGAGCGGGCCCAGCGGCGGCGGCAGCGACACCGAGAGGACGGCGCGGAACGGGGTCGCCGCCGAGAGCGCGGCCCACAGCTCGGGCCAGTTGTGCTGGATGTCCTCGGGGTCGAAGGTCACGGTGTCGCCCACGTCGTGGGCGCGCAGGCACGGGCCGTCGCCGAGGGTGAACTGCAGCCGCTCCGCGTGCGCGATCAGCTCGTCGCTGGCGCCGATGGGGGTGCGCAGCGCACCGACGTGCAGGCTCAGGCCCGCCCCGTCGACCGGGAGCGCGGCGGCGGCGGCGCGCGCCAGGCGCGAGGGCAGGAGCTCGGGCCGGGCGAGCTCGGGCGGGACGGTGCGGAGGGCGTCGTCGAAGCGTTCGGCGGCCGGACGGGTCATGCCGACAGCATGCAGCGCCCCGGCCCCCCGTGTCCTCACCGGGTGAGCAGCACCGCGACGGCCGTGCAGCCGAGGACGACGATCGCCGCCCGCAGCACCGGGGACGGCAGCCGGCGCCCGAAGCGGGCCCCGAGGTACCCGCCGGCCAGCGAGCCCGCCGCGACGAGGCCGGCCGCTGCCCAGTGGACCCGTTCGGTGGCCACCACCACGTAGGCCCCGGCCGCCACGGCGTTGACCGCGAGGGTGAGCACGTTCTTCAGCGCGTTGAGCCGCTGCAGCGACTCCCGCACCAGGAGCCCGAAGACGCCGACCTGCAGCACGCCCTGGCTGGCGGCGAAGTAGCCGCCGTAGCTGCCGGTCGCGTACGCGCCGGCGAGCAGGGCGAGCAGCCGGCCCCGGCCCAGCGGTCGCGGCGCGTCGTCCGCCCGGCGCCGGGCCAGCGTCCGCTGCACCAGCGGCTGCACGGCGACCAGCACCACGGCCAGCCCCACCAGCGCCGGCACCACCGCCTCGAAGGCCGCCGCGGGCAGGTGCAGCAGGAGGAAGGCGCCGGTCAGGGCGCCGAGCACCGAGGCCGGCAGGAGACGCAGCACCAGGCCGCCCTGCCCGGCCAGCTCCCGCCGGTAGCCGAGGGAGCCGGTCAGGTTGCCCGGGACCAGGCCGAGGGAGTTGCTCACCGTCGCGGTCACCGGCGGCAGCCCGACCGCGAGGAGGACGGGGAAGGTGACCAGCGTGCCGGAGCCGACCACGGCGTTGATGGCGCCGGCGGCCAGGCCCGCCGCGGTCACGGCCACGGCCTCGAGCGGGGTCACGCGAGCGCCGCGACCCGGTCCAGCAGCTCCGCGTCCAGCGGCCGGTCGGCGTACACCAGCCGCACCGCGCCCGGGTCGGGGTTGCCGGCGTCCGGGCCGCGCCACACCAGGGTCAGGCCGGCCCGCTCGGCCCGGCCGCGCGAGCGCACGTTGTGCTCGAGCAGGTAGGCCACCACTGGCCGGGCCGGGTCGACCGCCCGGGCGGCGGCCAGCGCGGCGGCGACCAGTTCGGCGGCCAGGCCCCGGCCCCACGCCGCCGGGGTGAACCGGTAGTAGAGGTTCCACCAGTCGGTGCCGACCCGTCGGGCGCAGCCGCCCGTGCCGACCACCCGGCCGGGCTCCAGGCCGGGCTCGGCGGCGTCCTCCCGCAGCCGGGCGGTCCAGTAGCCCAGGCCGTCGTCGGCCCAGTGCCGCTGGGTGTGCGCGATGCCGGCCGCGGTCTGCTCCGGCGAGGTGTGCCGGCCCGTGGGCAGGTGCGCCCAGGTGCCGGGGTCGGCCATCAGCGCGGCGTGCGCGTCGAGGTCGGCGGGGACGACGGCGTCCAGGCGCAGCCGCGCGGTGGTGACGTGCCGCAGGCCGCCGGTCACGCCGTGATCATGGAGTTCTCGCCCGCGACGCGGGAGGACACGCCGGCGGCGCCGGCCGGATGCCCATGATCACGGCCGGGGGCGCGGCCGGGGGCGGGCTCAGGTCCACGCGGCGTCCCTGCGCCCGGCGTCGACGACGCGGAGCACCAGCGCGCCCTCCTCGTCGGAGGCGGCGAGGTCCACCTCTGCGTCGATGCCCCAGTCGTGGTCGCCGGCCGGGTCGTCGACGACCTGCCGCACCCGCCAGACCCCCGGCGTCCCCCGGTCCCAGACGAGCAGCGCCGGGCCGCGGGCGTCCGCGCCGGTGCGCACCTCGTCGTGGTCGGCGAAGTAGGCCTGCACCACCTCGCCCCAGCGCTCGGCGTCCCAGCCGGATCCGGCGTCGAGCTCGCCGAGGTCGTACCACCGGCGCCGGGCCCACAGCTGCACCCGGTGGAACAGCGCGTTGCGCACCATCGCGGTGAAGGCCCGCTCGTTGCCGGTCAACGGGCGGGGACGGGCGGGGACGGCGACCGGCTCGTCGGCCGGGCGGTCGGGGTCGGTGAGCGCCTCCCACTCGTCGAGCAGGGAGGAGTCGACCTGGCGGACCAGTTCCCCGAGCCACTCCACGAGGTCGGTGACCTCCTCGGTGCGCGCGGCCGCCGGTACGCCGGAGCGCAGGGCCTTGTAGGCGTCCGACAGGTAGCGCAGCACCGCCCCCTCCGCCCGGGTCAGCCCGTAGGTGCCGACCAGCTCCCGGAAGGTGAGGGCGCGCTCCCACATGTCCCGGACGACGGACTTCGGCGACGGGTGCGCGTCGGCCGCCCACGGGTTGCCGCGCACGTACACCTCGAAGGCGTGCTCGAGCAGCTCCTCCAGCGGCCGAGGGTAGGAGACCTCCTCGAGCAGCTCCATGCGCTCCTCGTACTCGATGCCCTCGGCCTTCATCTGCGCCACCGCCTCGCCCCGGGCCTTGTTGAGCTGCGCGGCCAGGACCTGCCGGGGGTCGTCGAGGGTGGACTCGATGACGCTCACGACGTCGAGGGCGTAGGTCTCGGAGCCCGGGTCGAGCAGCTCGATGGCGGCCAGGGCGAACGTCGACAGCGGCTGGTTGAGCGCGAAGTCCGGGGGCAGGTCGACCGTCAGGCGGTAGCGCCGGCCGTCGGCGTCGGGCTCCGGCAGCCGCTCGACCACGCCGGCCTGCAGCAGGGAGCGGGCGATGCCGATCGCCTCGCGCACGTGCCGCAGCTGCCGCTTGCGCGGCTCGTGGTTCTCGGTGAGCAGCCGCCGCATCGCGACGAACGGGTCGCCGGGCCGGTCGACGACGTCGAGCAGCATCGCCGTGGTCACCCGCATGTTGCTCACCAGCGGCTCGGGCTCGGCGTCGATCAGCCGGCGCATCGTGCCCTCGCTCCACGGCACCATGCCCTCGGGCGCCTTCCGGCGCACCAGCTTGCGGCGCTTCTTGGGGTCGTCGGCGACCTTCGCGAACTGCTTGAGGTTCTCCACCTCGTGCTCGGGCGCCTGGACGACGACGGTGCCGGCGGTGTCGAAGCCCGCGCGCCCGGCCCGCCCGGCGATCTGGTGGAACTCGCGGGCGGAGAGCAGCCGGGTGCGGCTGCCGTCGTACTTGCTCAGCGCGGAGAACACCACGGTCCGGATCGGGACGTTGATGCCCACGCCGAGGGTGTCGGTGCCGCAGATGACCTTGAGCAGGCCGGCCTGGGCCAGCTGCTCCACCAGCCGCCGGTACTTCGGCAGCATCCCGGCGTGGTGGACGCCGATGCCGTGGCGGACCAGCCGCGACAGCGTCGTCCCGAACGCGGAGGAGAACCGGAAGCCGCCGATCATGCCGGCGATCGCGGCCTTCTCCTCCTTGGTGCAGACGTTGACGCTCATCAGCGCCTGCGCCCGCTCCAGCGCGGAGGCCTGGGTGAAGTGGACGACGTAGACGGGGGCCTGCCGGGTGTCCAGCAGCTCCTGGATCGTCTCGTGCACCGGCGTGGTCGCGTAGTAGTGGTGCAGCGGCACCGGGCGCTCGGCGGTGGCCACCAGCGCGGTGGGCCGGCCGGTGCGGCGGGTGAGGTCCTCGCGCAGCGCGGTGGTGTCGCCGAGGGTCGCGCTCATCAACAGGAACTGCGCCCGCGGCAGCTCCAGCAGCGGCACCTGCCAGGCCCAGCCGCGGTCGGGGTCGCCGTAGAAGTGGAACTCGTCCATGACGACGAGGCCGATCTCGGCTTCCGCCCCCTCGCGCAGCGCGATGTTGGCCAGCACCTCCGCCGTGCACGCGATGACCGGTGCGTCCCGGTTGACCGCGGCGTCACCGGTGAGCATGCCGACGTTGGCCGCGCCGAAGACGCCGCACAGGGCGAAGAACTTCTCGCTGACCAGCGCCTTGATCGGTGCGGTGTAGAAGCTGCGGCGGCCGGCGGCCAGGGCGGCGTACTGGGCGCCGGTGGCCACGAGCGACTTGCCCGAGCCGGTCGGGGTGGCCAGGACGACGTTGGCGCCGCTGACCACCTCGATCAGCGCCTCCTCCTGGTGCGGGTACAGCGGGGTGCCGTTGCCCTCGGCCCAGGTGGCGACGTCGGTGAAGAGGGTGTCGGGGTCGGCCGCCCGGGACCGCAGCGCGTCGAGGTCGGCCGGGCCGGCGAGGAGGGGAGGGGCGGTGGCGGTCATCGTGGGGGACAGCGTGCCCGACGCCCCGACCCTTCCCCGGAACCGGGCTCGTGCCCCCGGACGGTTCCGGTTCCGGGCGGCTCCGCACGGGTAGGCGCGGGACGTACCGACGGCACCCCCTGGAGGACGACGTGTCCGAGCCCCGCCCGGAATCACAGCCCGAGCAGCAGCAGACCCCGCCCGGCACGCTGGGGGAGATGGACCCCAAGCCCGACCACGGCGAGGAGAGCTACCGCGGGTCGGGCCGGCTCGCCGGCAAGGCCGCGGTCATCACCGGCGGCGACAGCGGCATCGGTCGCGCGGTGGCGATCGCGTTCGCCCGGGAGGGCGCCGACGTGCTCATCGCCTACCTCGACGAGCACGAGGACGCGCGGGAGACCGCCAAGTACGTCGAGGAGGCCGGCCGGACCTGCGTGCTCGTCCCCGGGGACCTCGCCGACCGCGCCCACCAGAAGACCGTCGTCCCGAAGGCCGTGGAGGCGTTCGGGAAGATCGACGTCCTGGTCAACAACGCGGCGTTCCAGATGAGCCACGAGTCCCTGGACGAGATCTCCGACGAGGAGTGGGACCACACCCTCGCGCTCAACCTGACCGCGATGTTCACCCTCTGCCGGGACGTGCTGCCGCACATGCCCGCGGGCGGGTCGATCATCAACTCCTCGTCGGTCAACTCCGACAACCCGAGCCCCACCCTGGCGCCCTACGCGATGACCAAGGCCGGCATCGCCAACTTCTCCGCCAGCCTCGCCCAGCTGCTGGCCGAGAAGGGCATCCGGGTCAACAGCGTCGCCCCGGGGCCGGTGTGGACCCCGCTGATCCCCTCGACGATGCCGGAGGAGAAGGTGGCGAGCTTCGGCGGGAACACCCCGCTGGGCCGGGCCGGGCAGCCGGCCGAGCTCGCACCGGTCTACGTGCTCCTGGCCAGCGACGAGGCGTCCTACGTCTCGGGCGCGCGGGTCGCGGTCACCGGGGGGCGCCCGATCCTCTGAGGGCCGAGGAGGACCCCGTCCCGGGTGCCCGGGGCGGGGTCCTCTGCGTCACTGCTCGTCGTCGGTCTCGAACAGGTCCACCTCCTCGGCGAGGACGTACGGCCGGCCGGCCCAGTCGGCGAGCGCGTCGTCGTCGAGGTCGACGCCCTCGTCCTCCTCCACGGCCGGCACGTCGAGGCCCTCCTGCACCACCCCGGTGACCCGGGCGGCCAGCTCCGGTGTGATGCCGACGACGTCGTCGGGGGAGACGACCAGCACCGGGTCGCCGCCGTCGTCACCGGTGAGGGTGAACGCGTGCCCCGAGTAGACGTCGCCGATCGCGGCCGAGACGGTGAACGCCTCCTCGGTGAGGTCGGCGGTCCCCTCCTGGAGGTCGGAGAACGTCACGCTCTCCTCGTCACCCGCGCTGCCGCCGCAGGCGGAGACCCCCAGCGCGGCGGCCACGGCCACCCCTGCTGCGGCCGCGGTCCGGATCGTCGCCCTCCGGTGTGCCATGCCATCCCTCCTGTCCGGCGTGCGTCCCCCGGGGGATGCGCGCCGGTGGCCCCGCGCAACCGGGTCCACGGGATTCGTCAGGGGACCGACATACTCGGGCCGGCCTCCCGCAGGACCCGCGCCAGCCCGGCGACGTCGCCGGGCCCGATCCGGCAGCAGCCGCCGACCGCCCGCGCCCCGGCGGCCACCCAGCCCGGCACCTCGGCGAGGGGGAGGCCGCCGGACCCGGTCCAGCGCCGGGCCGCGGCGTCCCAGCCCTCGCCGCTGTTCGGGTAGGCGACGACCGGCTTGTCGCTGGTGGCCGCGGCCAGGACGCCGGAGCGCACGCCGGCCGGGGCGGTGCAGTTGACCCCCACGGCGACGACCGCGTCGACGCCGGCCGCCATCGCGAACACGTCCGCGGCCAGCTCGCCGCGGCGGGTCCGGGCCAGACCCGCGGCGTCGACCACGGTCGTCAGGGACAGCCACACCGGGACCCCCAGCGCGTCGGCCTCGGCCAGGAGCGCCTCGGCCTCGGCGGCCGCCGGGACGGTCTCGCAGGCCAGGACGTCGGCGCCCGCCTCGGCCAGCACCGCCATCCGCGGCCGGTGGAAGGCGCGCAGATCGGCCACCGACAGCTCCGCGACGTAGGCCCCGGTGTACTCCGAGCCGTCGGCGAGCACCGCGCCGTAGGGGCCGACCGAGCCGGCCACCCACGCCTCCGGCGCGCCCGCGCGGGCCAGCTCGACGGAGCGGGCGACCAGCCGGCGCGCCCCGGCGGCGTCCACCCCGGCGGCGGCGAAGCCCGCCTCGGAGGCCTGGTAGCTCGCCGTGGTCGCCACCTGCGCGCCGGCGGCGGCGAAGGCGGCGTGCGCGGCCACGACCGCCCCCGGGTCGTCGCGCAGCAGCCGGGCCGACCACAGCGCGGAGGACAGGTCGGCCCCCTGCGCCTCGAGCCGGGTGGCCAGGCCGCCGTCGAGCACCACGGGAGCGGCGGCGAGGGCCGCGGCGAAGGAGCGGTCGGGCATGCCCCCGATACTCCCGCGGTACTGCAGGGCGCATGGTGATCATCTGGAGCAGCGGCTGGGGCCCCCGGCGCCGGCGCGGGTACGGCCCCCGACCGGGGTACGGCTACGGGTACGGCCCCGGCTGGGGACGCGGGTACGGCCCCCCGCCCCGCTACGGGCGGCGGTACCGCGCCGACCGCGACGGCGGCTGCCTGCGCGACCTGCTGTTCCTCAACACCGGGTGCTGCCTGGCCAACGCGATCGGCTGCGGCATCGACGGGCTCTTCCTCGTGCCGACGACCGTGCGCCACGTGCACGCCGCGGGGGCCGGCACGCCCGGGGACCGGGTGCGGGACCGGCTGGTGGCCGCCGTCCGCGTCTACCAGCGCGAGGTCAGCCCGCGCCGTCCGCCGTCCTGCCGGTTCGAGCCGACCTGCTCGACCTACGCGGTGACCGCACTCGAGCGGCACGGCGCGGCCCGCGGCGGCCGGCTGACGCTGCGCCGGCTGGCCCGCTGCCGCCCGGGCGGCGGCCGCGGGGCCGACCCGGTACCCGCGGCCGCCTGACCCGGGGCTCGGGGACGCCCCCGTCCGCCCGGGGCAGCGGCCGGGCAGCGGGCGGGCCGGCGTGGGGGAGACTGCACGGCGTGCCGGTCGACGACGCCGCGGGGGACCTCCCGGTCACCGGGGCGCTCGTCGTCCCGGCGGCCGCGCTGTCGTGGCGGTTCTCCCGCTCGTCGGGGCCGGGCGGGCAGGGGGTGAACACGGCCGACTCCCGGGTCGAGCTGTCCGTCAGCCCGCTGGCGCTGCCGGGGCTGAGCGAGGCGCAGCGGCAGCGGCTCGGGCAGCGGCTGGCGGCCCGGCTGGTCGACGGCGTCCTCACCGTCGTCGCGGCCGAGCACCGGCAGCAGCTGCGCAACCGGCAGGCGGCGCGGGAGCGGCTGGCCGCCGTCCTCCGGGCCGCGCTGGCACCCCCGGCGCCCACCCGGCGGCGGACCCGGCCGACCCGCGGCTCGCAGGAGCGGCGGCTGGAGGCCAAGAAGCAGCGCGGCCAGCTCAAGCGCTCCCGTCGGCGCTGGGACTGACCTCACACCCCGCTGTTTGCATGGTCATGCACGACTGCGCATACTTCCTCCCATGTCCAAGGTGCTCACCTCCCTGCCCGTCGGCGAGCGCGTGGGGATCGCCTTCTCCGGTGGTCTCGACACGTCCGTGGCGGTCGCGTGGATGCGCGACAAGGGGGCGGTGCCCTGCACCTACACCGCCGACATCGGCCAGTACGACGAGCCCGACATCGACTCGGTGCCCGGCCGGGCCGGCGCCTACGGCGCCGAGGTCGCCCGGCTGGTCGACGGGCGCGCGGCGCTGGTCGAGGAGGGGCTGGCCGCGCTGACCTGCGGGGCCTTCCACATCCGCTCCGGCGGGCGCAGCTACTTCAACACCACCCCGCTGGGCCGCGCGGTCACCGGCACCCTGCTGGTGCGCGCCATGCTCGAGGACGACGTCCAGATCTGGGGCGACGGCTCCACGTTCAAGGGCAACGACATCGAGCGCTTCTACCGCTACGGGTTGCTGGCCAACCCCTCGCTGCGCATCTACAAGCCCTGGCTGGACGCCGACTTCGTCAGCGAGCTCGGCGGGCGCAAGGAGATGTCGGAGTGGCTGGTCGCCCACGGCCTGCCCTACCGCGACAGCACCGAGAAGGCCTACTCCACCGACGCCAACATCTGGGGCGCCACCCACGAGGCGAAGGCGCTCGAGCACCTGGACGCCGGGGTCGAGATCGTCGAGCCGATCATGGGGGTGCGGTTCTGGGACCCCGACGTCGAGATCGCCCCCGAGGACGTCACGATCGGCTTCGCCCAGGGCCGGCCGGTGACCCTCAACGGCAAGGAGTTCCCCAGCGCGGTCGACCTGGTGCTCGAGGCCAACGCCATCGGCGGCCGCCACGGCCTGGGCATGTCCGACCAGATCGAGAACCGGATCATCGAGGCCAAGAGCCGCGGCATCTACGAGGCCCCGGGCATGGCGCTGCTGTTCACCGCCTACGAGCGGCTGGTCAACGCCATCCACAACGAGGACACGATCGCGACCTACCACAGCGAGGGCCGGCGGCTGGGCCGGCTGCTCTACGAGGGCCGCTGGTTGGACCCGCAGGCGCTCATGCTCCGGGAGTCCCTGCAGCGCTGGGTCGGCACCGCGGTCACCGGCGAGGTCACCCTGCGGCTGCGCCGCGGCGAGGACTACTCCGTGCTCGACACCTCCGGCCCGGCGTTCAGCTACCACCCGGACAAGCTGTCGATGGAGCGGACCGAGGACTCCGCGTTCGGCCCGGTGGACCGGATCGGCCAGCTCACCATGCGCAACCTCGACATCGCCGACTCCCGGGCCAAGCTCGAGCAGTACGCGGCGCTGGGCATGGTCGGCGGGGCGCACCCGGCGCCGATCGGGGTGGCGCAGGCGGCCTCGACCGGCCTCATCGGGGCGATGGACGCCGGTGGCGCCGAGGCGATCGCCTCCCGCGGCGAGGTCTCCGAGGACGAGGAGCTGCTCGACCGCGCCGCCATGGAGTCCGGCACGGATTGAGGCCCCCTGCCCTTCGTGAAGGACCCCGTCCCCCTCACCCCTCGCACGCTCGGGGTGAGCCTCCGGACGGGGCCATCGAGGCTCGGCGCGGGCCCCTGCAGAGGGGCCCGACCCGCTCCGGTGGGTCACCGGGGGAGGTCGGCCCGCCGGCGTTCGAGGAAGGCGCGCTCGGCGGCGTTGCCGGTCAGCACCAGCGCCTGCGCGTAGGCGGCGTCGGCCTCCGCCGTCCGCCCCAGGCGGCGCAGCAGGTCGGCGCGGACGGCGGGCAGCAGGTGCGAGCCGGGCAGCGCGAGCCCGTCGAGGACCGCCAGCGCCGGCTCCGGCCCGGCGACCTCGGCCAGCGCCACCGCCCGGTGCAGCCCGACGACCGGGGTGGGCGTGAGCGCCAGCAGCTGGTCGTAGAGCGCCAGCACCTGACCCCAGTCGGTGTCGGCCGCGGTCGCCGCGTCGCCGTGCACGGCCTGGATCGCGGCCTGCACCTGGTAGGGCCCGGGCGCCCCGCGGCGCAGGCAGCGGCGCACCAGCTCCTGGCCCTCGGCGACCAGCGCGGCGTCCCACCGGGTGCGGTCCTGCTCGGCGAGCGGGACCAGCTCCCCGCCGGGCCCCACCCGCGCCGGCCGGCGGGACTCGGCGAGCAGCAGCAGGGCCAGCAGCCCGGTGACCTCCGGCTCGTCGGGCAGGAGCTCGGCGAGGGCGCGGGCCAGCCGGACCGCCTCGGCGGCCAGGTCGGGGCGGGTGAGGTCGTCCCCGGCGCTGGCGGTGTGCCCCTCGGTGTAGACGAGGGACACCACGGCGAGGACGCCGGCCAGCCGGTCGGGCAGGTCGGCCTCGCGGGGCACCCGGTAGGGGATCCGCGCCGCCCGGATCTTCGCCTTGGCCCGTACCAGCCGCTGGGCCATCGTCGCCTCCGGCACGAGGAAGGCGTGCGCGACCTCGGCGGTGGTGAGCCCCCCGACCAGCCGGAGGGTCAGCGCCACCCGGGCAGCGGGGGCCAGGGCGGGGTGGCAGCAGGTGAACAGCATGCGGAGCCGGTCGTCGCGCACGGCGCCCTCCTCGGGCGGCGGGTCGGGGTCGGCGAGCCGGGCGGCGGCCGCGTACCGGTCGGTGCGGCCGGCCTCGCGGCGCAGCCGGTCGATGGCCCGGTTGCGGGCGGTGGTGACGATCCACCCGGCCGGGCTGGGCGGCACGCCGTCGGCCGGCCAGCGCTGCACGGCGGTCAGGAAGGCGTCCTGCACCGCCTCCTCGGCGGCGTCGATGTCGCCGAGGAGGCGGGTCAGGACGGCGACCGCGCGCCCGTAGGCCGCGCGGAACACCGCCTCGACCTCGGGCGCGCGGACGCCGGGCGCGCCGACGTCCGGCACCGGCTACACGCCCCGGTCCGCGACCGGCCGGACCTCGATCGGCAGGCCGGTTGCGCGCGCGTACCGGCGGCCCCACTCCAGGGCGGCGTCGAGGTCCTCGGCCTCGACGACGGTGAACCCGCCGATGAACTCCTTGGCCTCGGCGTACGGGCCGTCGACGACCAGGACGTCGTCCCCCGAGGGCTGGAGCACCGTGCTGGCCTCCGGGGGGTGCAGGGCCGCGGCGAACACCCAGGACCCGGTGGCCCGCATGTCGTCGGAGACCGCCCGGACCTCGCGCATGATCGGCTCGAGCTCCTCGGGCGGCGGCGGGTCGCCGACGGGCTGGACCAGGTTGAGCAGGTACTGCGCCATGTCGTCCTCCTCGGGTCGCGCGGCGCCCTCGTGGCGGCCGCTCACCCCCCGTACGAACGGGCACCGCCCGGATCGACACCCGCGCCACCCGGATGTGCGCGGACGGGGCTCTGCCGCGGCGGGGGATCCCGGTCCGTGCACCCCGCCACCCCGACCGGCCCGTCCCTCAGCCGCCCGGGCGGCGCACCAGCAGCCAGAGCGGGAGCTCGTCGTCCGCGGTCCGCGTCGCCCGGTCGACCTCGAACCCCGAGCGGCGCAGGAACCGGACCCCGGCCCACGTGTACGCGGCGGCCGCCGCCGGCACCCCGTCGGCGTCGCAGCGGTCGAGCACCGGCCGCAGCACCGCGGCCCCCATGCCGCGGCGGCGGCTGCTGGGCCGGGTGCCGAGGTGGGTGAGCCACCAGTGCGGCTCCGCGGGCCGGGCCGCCGCGAGCAGCTGCGCGGTGGCGGCCACCCGGGCGGCGTGCGGGCCCGACAGGTGGGGCAGCTCCCGGGCCAGCGCCGCACGCACGTCGCCCGGCAGGGGGGTGGTGCCCTCGGCGCCGGGCGGGGGCTCCCAGGTGGCGACGGCGGTGACGTCCTCGGTGACCCAGCCGGTGCCGGTCGAGACCGCCCGGTGCCCGGCGTCCAGCTCGTGCCAGCGGGTCAGCCGCTGCACCCGGCCGTCCTCGGGCAGCGCCCAGCGCACCCAGCGGGAGTCGGCCAGCGCGACGGTGAGCGTCGCGGCGATCCGCGGCACGTCGCGCTGCTCGGCCCGGCGCACCGACGGGGTGCCCAGGCGGATCGTCGTCCCCGGCTCGCTCACCGGGCCATCCCACCACCGGCCCGGGAGGGACGGCGCGGCGGCCGTCCCTCCCGGGAGGCTCATCCCAGGGCGCCCTTGACCTCGCGGGCGATGTCCTCGACGAGGGTCTGGTAGCGGCCGCACATGCCGCCCAGCCAGAACAGGCCGTGGATCTGGCCCTCGTAGCGCTGCAGCGTGACCGGTACGCCGGCCTCCCGGAGCCGTTCGGCGTACTTGGCGCCGTCGTCGTGCAGCGGGTCGAACTCCATCACCGCGACGAAGGCCGGGGGCAGGCCGCTGAGGTCGGCCGCCCGCGCCGGGGAGGCGTAGGGCTCCGTGCGGGCGGCCTCGTCCGGGACGTAGTGGTCGCGGAACCAGCGCATGGAGGCGGCGGTGAGCAGGTAGCCCTCGCCGTTGGACCGGTAGGACTCGGTCTCCATGTCGGCGCAGTCGGTGACCGGGTAGATCAGCGCCTGGAAGGCGATCTCGGGGCCACCCCGGTCGCGGGCCATCAGCGCGACGACCGCGGCGAGGTTGCCGCCGGCGCTGTCCCCGGAGACGACGAGGCCGGCCGGCTCGGTGCCCAGTTCCTCCAGGTGCTCGGCCACCCACTGGGTGACGGCGTAGCAGTCCTCGGGCGCGGCGGGGAACGCCGACTCGGGGGCCAGCCGGTACTGCGCGGAGACGACCACGCACCCGGTCGCCTCGGCCAGCGCGCGGCACGGCCCGTCGACGACCTCGATGTTGCCGATCACCCAGCCGCCGCCGTGGAAGTAGACGAGCGCACCCCGCGGCGACCCGTGCGGCCGGTAGATCCGCACCGGGAGCGCACCCGCCGGACCCGGCACGGTGCGGTCGCCCACGGCGGCGACCGGCACGAGCTCGCCCTGCATCTCGCGGAAGGAGTTGGCCATGTCGCGGGCCTGGGACACCGACAGGGCCGAGATGTCGGGTGCGCCCTGCGCCTCCATGGCGTCGAGCAGGGCCTGGGCTTGCGGGTCCAGTGGCACGGGAGTCCTCCTGACGTCGGTGTCATGTGGTGGTCCGTAACCTAGGTCACACCGTGGGTCCAGCACGAGGCCCTCCTGCCGGCCACCCCGTCGCGGTGAGGGGGCCGGAACGCAGGGGTGACGCCGATGCCGCGGCCGGGGGGCGGCCGCCGCGCAGGCCGCCCCCGTGCCCACCGCCCCGCTGGTCGAGTCGACCCGGGGCGAGGTGCTGCTCCGGGTGGCCGCCGCCGACAGCGCACTTCCGGTCGCGGGCACGCGCGGACACGCCGTCCTCCCCGGCCGCGGGTGCGCACTCGGCGGGCGCCGTCATCCACTTGCCGCAATGGCAAGCACGCTTGCCGCTAGGGCGCCGGTCGGCGGACGCTGCCGGCATGCGCGACGACGATCCCCCCGCCACCCGTTCCCGGGCCGGGGACCGCACCGGCGGGCCCGGCGGCCACGACCACCCGGTCGGACCGCCGGGGGCCGACGGGCCGGCGTACGACCGGGCGTGGTGGGAGGAGCGGTACCGGTCGGCGCCCGGGCTGTGGAGCGGGCGGCCGGGCGACGTCCTCGTCAGCGAGGTCGCCGACCTGCCGCCGGGCCGGGCCCTGGACGCCGGCGCCGGGGAGGGTGGCGACGCGCTCTGGCTGGCCGGGCGCGGGTGGCAGGTCACCGCGGTGGACCTCTCGGTGGTGGCGCTGGACCGCGGCGCCCGCGCCGCCGCCGAGCGCGGGCTGGCCGACCGGATCGAGTGGCGGCAGGCCGACCTGGCCGCCGAGCCCCCGCCGCCGGCCGCCTTCGACCTGGTGTGCAGCGCCTACCTGCACCCGCCGGCCGCCGTCCGGGACGCGGTGCTGGCCGGGCTCGCCGCCGCGGTCGTCCCGGGCGGGACGCTGCTGGTCGTCGCCCACGACCCCGGTGAGCTGGCCCGCGGCCTGCGGCCCGAGGCGCCGCCGGACTTCTTCGTGTCCGCGGAGGAGCTGGCGGCGCTGCTGGACCCGCCCGAGTGGGAGGTCCAGGTCGCCGGGGCCCGGCCGCGGCCGGCCCGCCCCCACGAGGTGGACGGCGCGGGCCGGCACGGTCCCGACGGGCACGGTCCCGACGGGCACGGCCACGGGGTCGCCGATGCGGTGCTGCGCGCCCGGCGCCGGGCCCGGTGAGCGCGGGACGGGGCCGTCGGCTCAGGAGCGCGGCAGGCCCAGGTCGGCCAGCGTGGCCGCGACCAGGTCGTCGCGCAGCAGGTCCAGGACCAGCAGCCGGTGCACGAGCACGCCCCGCCGGGTGAGCCGCAGGTCGGTGCACCGCAGCCGGGGCAGCGCCGCACCCCCCGGCCGGGACCGGTGGGGCGGCGGGTCCAGGAGGCCGCGACGCTGCAGGTCACCGAGGTCCTCCAGCGCGCCCCACGCGGGCCAGCCGCGGGGCTCGGCGGGCAGCGGCGCCATCGGCAGCGGCACCCGGTCGCGGCGGCCGACCGCGGCCAGCCACGCCAGCTGCCGGCCGGTCAGCCCGGAGGCCAGCCGCAGCCCGGTCCGCACCGCGCCGGCGTCCAGGTCGGGGGAGACGGCCGTCTCGGCCAGCAGGTAGCCCAGGTGGCGCACCCGCCACTCCTCGGCGGTGGCCGCGGCCTCCCGCAGCACCTCGCCGGCGAGCTCGTCCAGCGGCGTGCGCCCGTCGGACACGACCCGGTCGCTGCGCACCGCCCGGCCCTCGGCGGCGCGGGTCACCGCCAGCTCGGCGGCGAAGGCCAGCGCCGCGCCCGCCCGCGCACCCGCCCGGCTGCCGGGCAGCTCCGCCGCCTCGGCGGCGGCGCGGCGGAGCACCTCGGCCAGGGCCGGCTCCAGCCGGACGCGGGCCGACGACGGGTCGAACAGCAGCGTCGCCGCGGTGCGGGCCATCGAGCCGGCGACGAGCGAGCCGGCCTCGACCAGGGTGCGGCCGGGGGCCGGCGGGTCCTCGGGAGCGGTCACGGGCGGATCCTCCCCGGTGGGCGCGGCACCACGCACGCCCGCGGTCGCCCGGCTCCCCCCAGCGGGGCAGCGTCGGCCGGCCCGGAGGAGGTCGGCCGGCGCCGCGGGTCCCTGCCGGGAGGTCACGCGCCCGCCGATCCCCGCCCTGATCATGGGCTTCTCGCCGGCCGGCCCGGCGTGTCCTCCCGTGTCATCGGCGAGAAGCCCATGATCACCAGAAGTGGGGAGGCCGGCGGCCGGCGGATCACACCGCCAGGCGGTACCCCCGACTCGCCACGGTCTCGACCAGCGGCACCCCGAGGGCGGCGTGCAGCCGGGTGACCGCCGTCTCCACCGCGTGCCCGTCCCCGCCCCCGGGGAGCACACCTTCCAGCTCGGGCCGGGAGCACACCGCCCCGGGGCGGGCCGCCAGGGCCCGGAGCACCGCCATCGGCCCGGGGGGCAGGTCGACGACCCGCCCGTCCACCAGGGCGACGTGCCCGCGCACCTGCAGCGCGTGCGGGCCGACGTGCAGCACCGGGTCCCGCTCGGGCAGCCGGGCCACCACCTCCCGCGCCAGCGCGCCGAGCCGGGAGCGCCCGGGCTGGACGGTGCGGACGCCGGCCGCCTCCAGCGGGGCCGCGGTCACCGGCCCCACCGCGACCGGCAGGACGCCGTCCTGCAGGGCCGCCACCAGCTCGGCCCGCCGGCCCAGGTCCTCGGCGACGGAGAGCAGGCTCGCGGCGGCCGGCGCGCTGGTGAAGGTCACCGCGTCCACCGCCCGGACCCCCACCGCGGCGACCAGGCGGCGCAGCGGGTCGACGTCCTCGGGCAGCACCCACCGGTAGACCGGCACGGTCAGCACCTCGGCGCCGCCGGTGCGCAGCGCGGCGACGAAGTCCGACAGCGGGTCGCCGTGCAGCTGGACGGCGATGCGGCGGCCGGCCAGCGACCCCTCCGCGCCGGACAGCAGGTGCTCGAGCACCTCCGCCGAGGACTCCGACGGCGGTGACCAGGCGTCGACCAGGCCGCCGCCGCGGATCGCCCCGCGCGCCTTGGGGCCCCGGGCCAGCACGCGGGCGCCGCGCAGGTGGTCGACCAGCGGCAGGTCCCACGCCCCGGCGGCCTCCAGCCAGCCGCGGAACCCCACGCCCGTCGTGGCGACGACCAGGTCGACCGGGCGCTCGAGGACCCGGCGGGTGGCCGCCACCAGCTCGGCGTCGTCGGCCAGCGGCACGATCCGGATCGCCGGGGCGTGCAGCACCCGGGCACCGCGCCGCTCGAGCAGCGCACCCAGCTCCTCACGCCGGCGTGCCGCCGTCACCGCCACGGTGTAGCCGGTCAGCGGCAGGGGACCGGCGGTCCCCTCCGGAGCGGTCTGGCTCACGCGTCCCCCTCGTCGTCGCGGCGGCCCGGGAGCGGCCCCGCACCACCCCATGGTCCCGGGCCGGCGTCGCGCCCGTGCGTCGGTGCGACGCACGTCACTGCCTGCCCCCGGTGCCGTCCACGCGCACGTCGGCCCGCTCCCGGGTGCGCTCGGCCGCGAACGCCGCCGCCTCGGTCCCCTGCCAGCGCCGCCACTGCGGCTCCAGGGCCGCGCCGTCGCGGGCCAGCCCCCGGGCCAGCCGCAGCGCCGCCGGGGCCTCCACCCACACCCGCAGCACCGCCCACGGGTCGGCCGCCCGGGGGCAGCTCCCGCAGCCCTCCACCACGAGGGCGTCCCCGGCCGGGACGTCGACGGGGACCGGGGCGAACCGCCCGGCGGCCCAGTCGTAGCGGTGGAAGGCGCCGCCCTCGCCGCCGGCCAGCGGCCGCAGCACCCCGGCGGCCAGCCGCGCCCAGGCGCCGGTCAGCGTCCAGCCGGCGTAGAGGTCGTCCATGTGCACCAGGGGCGCGCCCAGCGCGGTGGCGAGCGCGCGGCCGAGGGAGGTCTTGCCCGAGCCCGCCGGGCCGTCGACGCAGACCAGCCGGGTCCGGCCCAGGCGCGGTGCGGCGTCGCGCACCCGGACGGCGAGCGCGGTCACCCGGGCGGAGGCCGCGTCGGCCGCCCCCGCGGGGTCCGCACCCGGCGTCAGCGGGCCGCGACGGTCCACGTCGGCACGGGCCCACCGCTGCCGACGACCAGCCCGCGGCGGGCCAGCAGCCGCAGGTGGGCGTCGGTCTCGGTGACCGCGAAGATGCGCATCCGCCGCTCGTAGTCCTCCCACGGCCGGGACCACGTGAGGTGGGCGGCCAGCTGCCACGGGGTGGCGTGCGGGTGGGCGCGGATGGCGGCCAGGAGCTCGGCCAGCCGGCGCTCGTGGTGGACCCGCAGCTGCGCCGTCCGCCCGGCCAGGCCGCGGAAGCGCCACTCGTGCGCGGGCAGCACCTCGGCGGCCGCACGGCCGCCGGACGAACCGCCGAACCGGCTGCCGACCGACTCCAGCGAGGCCAGGAAGTCGCCCAGCGGGTCCGCGGCGCCGAACCCGGACGTCGACACGTTGGGGCTGATCCGCGGCAGCACGTGGTCCCCGGAGAAGAACAGGCCGGTGCGCTCCTCGGCGAAGCACAGGTGCCCGGCGGTGTGCCCGGGGGTGTGCACCGCGCGCAGCGACCAGCCGGGCAGGTCGGCCCGGTCGCCGTGCTCGAGCAGCCGGTCGGGCACGACCATGTCCGCCAGGCGGGCCATGCCGGCGGGGGCGCCGACGTCGGCCGCGGCCTCGTCCGGGTCGGCGCCGAGGGAGACCAGGAAGGCCACCTCCTCGGCGACCACCTGCTCCGGGGGCTTGCGGGTGAAGTGGTGCACCGCCCGCAGGTCGGCCGGGTGGATGGCCACCCAGGCGCCCGAGGCCGCCGCCACGCGGGCCCCCAGCCCGATGTGGTCCCAGTGCACGTGGGTGACGAGCACCCCCCGCACGTCGGCGACGGAGGCGCCGACCGAGGCCAGCCCGTCGCGCAGCGCCCGCCAGCCCTCCTCGCTCTCCCAGCCGGTGTCGACCAGGCCGAGGCCGCCGCCGGCGAGGGCGAGGGCGTAGGTGGTCACGTAGCGCAGCGGGTTGTGCGGGATGGGGACGGGCAGCGACCACAGGCCCGGCCGCACCTCCTCGACGGGCGGCAGCACGCGCTGCTGCCACGCCTCGTGCTGCACGGTGCCGGTGACCTCCGTGCCCGAGACGTCCGTGCCCGGGACCTCCATGCCGGCCACTCTGCCAGCACCACCGCCCGGGCCGGCCTGGGACCATGGGGGCGTGCCGACGCCCGCACCGCCTCCCGTCTCCGCCGTCCCCCGCCGGTGGCGGCTGCTCTGCGCCCTCGCGGCGGCCACCGTGCTCGCCGTCCTCGCCTTCGTCGGGCTGACCCTGGACGAGCAGACCTCCGGGGTGGTCCGGTACACCGCCGCCGACCAGGTGGCCGTCGTCCTGCTGGGGGTGCTCCTCGCCCTCGGCCTGCTCGCCCTGGGCCGGCCCCGGCTCGACGCCGACGCCGAGGGGGTGCGGGTGCGCAACCTGGCGGGGGTGCGGACGGTGCCGTGGACGGCGGTGCGGGCCATCCGCTTCGACCGGCGGTTCCGCTGGGCCACGCTGCTGCTCACCAACGACGACGAGTTCGCGCTGCTCGCCGTCCAGGGCGCCGACGGCGAGCGGGCGGCGGACGCGGTCGAGGGGCTGCGCGCCCTGCACGCCGCCGCCCTGGCCCGGCAGCCGGCGCCGCCGCCGCTGCTGTACGGCCCCGGGGAGTGACCCGACCCCGGGAATGACCTGCGCGCCCGTCGCGCTGTAGCATGGGCGTGCCTCCCCGCTACACCGAGGCGCGCGAACCACTTCGGCGGCCCTGCCCCGGGCCGCCGACACCAAGAGGAGCCCGCTCCCACCTGCCGCCCCCCGGGCGTCCAGGTCCCCGGATCGCGGACCACCGGCCCGCCGGCGGTCCGCGTCGCGCGACGAGCCCCGTGCCCGTCGCCCCCGGGTCGAGTGGGCCCCGTGAGCAGACCGCTCGCGGGGCCCGTCGTCGTCCCGGGCCCGGTCGGGCGAGCGGCTCCTCCCGTGCAGACAGCAGAGGAGAGGCCATCACCGAGCCCCGCATCAACGACCGTATCCGCGTCCCCGAGGTCCGCCTGGTCGGCCCGGAGGGCGAGCAGGTCGGCATCGTGCCGATCGGCGAGGCGCTGCGCCTGGCCCAGGACTCCGAGCTCGACCTCGTCGAGGTCGCGCCCATGGCCCGGCCGCCCGTCGTCAAGCTCATGGACTACGGGAAGTTCAAGTACGAGTCGGCGCAGAAGGCCCGCGAGGCCCGGCGCAACCAGGCGCTCACCGTCATCAAGGAGATGCGGCTGCGCCTGAAGATCGACCCGCACGACTACGAGACCAAGAAGGGCCACGTCGAGCGCTTCCTGCGCAGCGGCGACAAGGTCAAGATCACCGTGATGTTCCGCGGTCGCGAGCAGTCCCGGCCGGAGATGGGTTACCGGCTGCTGCAGCGGCTGGCCGCCGACGTCGCCGAGCTGGGCGTCGTCGAGTCCAACCCGAAGCAGGACGGGCGGAACATGGTCATGGTGATCGCCCCGCACCGCAACCAGGCCGCGACCGACGCCTCGCGCCGCTCGGCCAAGGCGGAGAAGCAGGCCGGGAACCAAGCGCCCGACGCCTGACGCGGACCCAGGCGCCACCGCACCGACGTACCGGCGCCGGCGCGGCAGCTCGAGGCTGCCGTGCCGCGCCGGGCAGACCGACGAACGAGGACGACATGCCGAAGCAGAAGACCCACAAGGGCACCGCCAAGCGGGTGCGCATCACCGGCACCGGCAAGCTCATGCGCGAGCAGGCGAACAACCAGCACAAGTTCGAGCACAAGTCGTCGCGGCGCAAGCGCCGGCTCGACCAGGACCAGGTCATCAGCCCGGCCGACGCCAAGAACCTGAAGAAGCTGCTGGGCCGCTGAGCGCCCCCCGCACCGAGAACGAAGGAGCACTCACGTGGCACGCGTGAAGCGGGCGGTCAACGCCCAGAAGAAGCGCCGGACGACGCTGGAGGCCGCCAGCGGCTACCGCGGGCAGCGTTCGCGGCTGTACCGGAAGGCCAAGGAGCAGATCCTCCACTCGGCCACCTACAACTACCGCGACCGCAAGGCGCGCAAGGGTGACTTCCGCAAGCTGTGGATCACCCGCATCAACGCCGCCGCGCGGCAGAACGACATGACCTACAACCGGTTCATGCAGGGCCTCAAGCTCGCCGGCATCGACCTCGACCGGCGGGTGCTGGCCGAGCTGGCCGTCAGCGAACCGGCCACCTTCACCGCCCTGGTGGAGACCGCCCGCGCCGCCGTCGCCGCCGCCCCGGCCGGCGAGCAGGCCGCCTGAGCGCAGCACCCCGACGCCGCGTCCGCCGTCCCCGCGCCGCGAGATCCGTGGGCCCGGCGGCCCCGGTGACCCCGACCGCGCCGATCCCGTGGGGGAGGACGCCGTGAACCGGCCGCTGACCGACCGCTCCGCCCGCGTGGTGGCCGCCCGCAAGCTGACCCGCCGGGCCGGCCGGGACGCCGCCGGGCTCTTCCTCGCCGAGGGCCGGCAGGCGGTCGCCGAGGCGCTGGCCGACCCGGACGCCGTCCGCGAGGTCCTCGTCACCGAGGCGGCCGCGGCCGCGCACGCCGACCTGCTGGCCGGGACGGCGGTGCCCGTGCGGACGGTCACCGAGAAGGCCGCGGCCTCGCTGTCGGAGACGGTGACCCCGCAGGGCCTGCTCGCGGTGTGCGCCCTCCGCGACGTCCCGGCCGCCGGGCTGGTCGCCGCCCCGCCGCCCCTCGCCGTGGCGCTGGCCGAGCTGGCCGACCCGGGCAACGCCGGGACCGTGCTGCGCACCGCGGACGCCTGCGGGGCCGGCGCCGTGGTCTTCGGTGCGGGCTCGGCCGACCCCTACGGCGGCAAGGCGGTGCGCGCCAGCGCGGGCAGCCTCTTCCACGTCGACGTCGTCCGCGGCGCGCCGCTGCCCGCGCTGCTGCCCGAGCTGCGGGCCGCCGGGGTGAGGGTGCTGGCCGCCGACGGCGGCGGGGAGGCGGCGCTCGACGAGATCGCCGCCTCCGGGGGGCTGGCCGGGCCGGTGGTGTGGCTGTTCGGCAACGAGGCCAGGGGCGTGCCGGCCGAGCTGGCCGCGCTGGCCGACGCCCGCGTGCGCATCCCGATGCGCGGGCGGGCGGAGAGCCTCAACCTCGCCGCGGCCGCCGCGATCTGCCTCTACACCACCCAGCTCGCCCAGGCCTGACCGGAGTGCGCGGGCGCGGTTCCCGCGTCCCTCGCGCTCCGCTCCCGCCCGCCCCGGGCACCCCGCGCCCGCCCCGGGCACCCCGGCTCCCGCTCAGCGGCGGGAGGCGTACATCCGCATGTCCGCGGCGTGCAGCAGCGCCGGGAAGTCGGCGCCGTCCCCGGGCCAGACGCCCACGCCGATGCTCGCGCCGACGCGGACCTCGCCGCCGCCCAGCGGCACCGGGGCACCGACCGCGGCCACCAGCTCGTCGGCCACCCGCCGGGCCTCCGCCGCCGCGGTCCCCTGGGGCAGGCCGACCAGCGCCACGAGGAACTCGTCGCCGCCGAGCCGGGCCAGCAGGTCGCCGCGGCGCAGCCGCCGCCGCAGCCGGTCGGCCACGGTGACGAGCAGCTCGTCGCCCGCGGCGTGGCCGAGCCGGTCGTTGACGCCCTTGAAGCCGACCAGGTCGACGAAGAGCAGGGCCAGCGCCTCGTCGCGCGCCCGGGCGTCCCACAGCGCCAGCTCGACCTGCTCCTCCAGCCGGCGGCGGTTGGGCAGGCCGGTCAGCGGGTCGGTGTAGGCCAGCTGCTCGATCCGGGCCAGGTAGGTGCGGGTGCGGTCGCGCTCCTGCTCCAGCGCCCGCTCGGCCTCGACCCGGGCGGTGACGTCGACCTGGACCCCGATGTACTGCGCGATCGCGCCGTCGGGGCCCAGCACCGGCGCCAGGTGCAGCTCGTTCCACCACGGCGTCCGCTCCGGGCCGCGGTGGTTGAGCACCGTGACCCGGCACTCCTCGCCGGCGTCGACCGCACGGCGGACGGCGGCGACCACCGCGGGGTCGGTGTCCGGGCCCTGCAGGAACCGGCAGTTGCGGCCGAGCAGCTGCTCGCGGGGCAGCCCGGCCAGCTGCTCGAAGGCCGGGTTGACGTAGACCAGCGGCTGGTCGGGCAGCCGCATGTCCACGATGGAGACCCCGCTGGGCGTGGCGGCCAGCGCGTGCTCGACGAGGGTGCCGCCGGCGAGCACGGCCGGGCGGAGCTGCTGAGCGGCGCGGGACGGGGCGGCCGGGGCCGGCGCGGCGGCCGCCGGGGTGTCCGGCAGCGGCTCCTGCCGCGGGGCGACCCGCGCCAGGAGGGCGGCGGCGGCGCGGACGACGGTGTCCCGGTCGTAGGTCAGCGCGTAGGCGAAGCGCCGCTCGGCGTCCGGGCCGGCGTCGCCCAGGTCGCGGGCCAGCAGCGCCGCGGCGAAGTGCGGGCCCACCACCGCGACGTCCCACTCCCCGCGCACCGGGTCGGCGGGGTGCAGGGCGGCCCCGCGCAGCCCGGGCAGCGGCTCGACGGGCAGGTCCTCTCCGAGGGCGCAGACGAACCCGGTGCGCTCCACCAGGTCGCGGTAGCGCTGGGTGGTCGACGGCGTGAAGTGCCGGGCCTCCTGGAACGTCGCGGCCACCACGCACGCCGAGCCGAGCCGCATCGCCTCCCGCTCCAGCTGCTTGGACAGCTCGATGAGCAGCGTCTTGCGGGAGGTCCGCAGGGGGACGTCGGCGGGCAGGCAGGCGAAGGGGGAGACGTCGGCGTCCCGGCTGACCGGGTCGGCCCGCTGCCCGGGCAGCGCCAGCTCGCCGTGGACGGCGCCGGGCACCGGGCCCGGACCGGGGCGGCCGAACAGCCAGCCCTGGCCGAGGGTGGCGCCGAGCGCGCGGGCGGTGGCCAGGTGCGCGTCGTCCTCGATGCCCTCGGCCAGCACCACCGCGCCGGTGCGCTCGGCGTGCGCGTTGACCGCGTTCATGATCTCGGCGACCACCGGGCCGGGCCGCTCCTGCACCAGCCGCAGGTCGAGCTTGATGACGTCGGGGCGCAGCAGCGGCATGAAGGCCAGGGACATGGGCACGGCGCCGACGTCGTCGACCGCCACCCCCCAGCCCACGGCCCGGACCCGCTCGACGGTGCGCAGCAGCTCGGCCGGGCGGGCGGCGAGGGCGCGCTCGGTGATCTCCAGGACGACGCGCAGGCCGCCGGGCGCGGCGGTGGCCAGCGCCATCAGGTCCTCCAGCGGCGCCCGGTCGAGCACCTCCGGCTCGACGTTGACGAACAGCGTCAGCGGCGCCTGCAGGCCGCACTCGACGGCGCCGCGCAGCGCGGCGCTGCGGCAGGCGGCGTCCAGCTCGGCGAGCCGGCCGGCGGCGCGGGCGGCGGCGAAGAGCGCGTCGGGCCGCTCGAGGGGCCCCTCCGGGCCGCGGGCGAGGGCCTCGTAGGCGACGACCGCGCCGCTGTCGAGGTCCACGATGGGCTGGAAGACGCTGCGCACGCCGGCGCCGGCGAGGACGTCGTCGATGCCGGTTCCGAGGGTGGGGACGGTCACGGCCCTCTCATCGGCCGTCCCGGTCCGGGGCTCTCCCGCTGCGGGCCGCGGCTCACCCCGACGGGTGGGCCCGGCCGCCGGCACGGTCCCGGTGGCCACCCGTCCGCGCGCCCTCACTCCCGGCGGCCCGGAACCCGCGGGCGCCCCCGGCGGGGTGGCGGGCAGAATGGCTCCCCGTGTCTGGCGCCAACGACCCCTACGACCCCAAGCAGGTCGCCGCGCTGTCCGCCGAGGCCCTCGACGCCGCGGTCGAGGAGGCGCGGCGGGCCTTCGCCGGCGCCGGCGACCTGGCGGCGCTGGCGGCCGTCCGGCCGGCCCACCTCGGCGACCGCGCGCCCGTGCTGCTCGCCCGCCGCGAGCTCGGGGCGCTGCCGCCGGCCGCGCGGGCCGACGCCGGCAAGCGGGTCAACGCCGCCCGGCAGGCGCTGACCGCGGCCTACGAGACCCGGCTGGCCGAGCTGGAGGCCGAGCGCGACGCCCGGGTCCTGGCCGAGGAGCACGTCGACGTCACCCTGCCCTGGGACCGCACCCCCCGCGGGGCCCGGCACCCGATCACCACGCTCATGGAGCGGATCGGCGACGTCTTCGTCGGGATGGGCTACGAGGTGGCCGAGGGCCCGGAGCTCGAGGCGGAGTGGCTGAACTTCGACGCGCTCAACATCGGCCGCGACCACCCGGCCCGCACGATGATGGACACGTTCTTCGTCGCGGGCGGGCCGGGTCAGGACGAGGACTCGGGCCTGGTCCTGCGCACCCACACCAGCCCCGTGCAGGCGCGGACCATGCTGGCCCGCACGCCGCCGATCTACGTCGTGGCCCCGGGGCGCACGTACCGCACCGACGAGCTCGACGCGACGCACACCCCGGTGTTCCACCAGGTGGAGGGGCTGGCCGTCGACCGCGGCCTGAGCATGGCGCACCTGCGCGGCACGCTCGACCACCTCGCCCGGTCGCTGTTCGGCGCCGGGGCCCGGACCCGCTGGCGGCCCTCCTACTTCCCGTTCACCGAGCCCTCGGCGGAGTTCGACGTGTGGTTCCCCGAGCACCGCGACGGACCCCGGTGGGTGGAGTGGGGCGGCTGCGGGATGGTGAACCCGCGGGTGCTCGTCGCCTGCGGGGTCGACCCCGACGAGTACAGCGGCTTCGCCTTCGGCCTGGGCATCGAGCGGGCGCTGCAGTTCCGCTCCGGGGTGGGCGACATGCGCGACATCGTCGAGGGCGACGTCCGGTTCACGCGGGCGTTCGGGGTGGAGCAGTGACCGACCGGCAGCAGGGAGAGGCAGCGCAGTGAGGGTCCCCATCGGCTGGCTGGCCGAGCACGTCGACCTCCCGGCGGAGACCACCGTCGAGGACCTCGACACCGCCTTCGTGCGCCTGGGCCTGGAGGTCGAGGCGGTGCACCGGCCCGAGGAGGTCACCGGGCCGCTCGTGGTCGGGCGGGTCCTGGAGGTCGAGGAGCTGACCGGGTTCAAGAAGCCCATCCGGTACTGCCGGGTGGACGTCGGCGAGGACGAGCCGCGGGGCGTCGTCTGCGGCGCGACCAACTTCGCCGTCGGCGACGCGGTCGTCGTCGCCCTGCCGGGTTCGGTGCTGCCCGGCGGTTTCGCCATCTCCGCGCGGACGACCTACGGCCACGTCTCCGACGGGATGATCTGCTCGGCCCGCGAGCTCGGCATCGGCGAGGACCACGCCGGCATCCTGGTGATCGCCACCGGTGACGACAGCCCGGCGCCGGGCACCCCGGCCGGCCCGGTCGTCGGCCTGGACGACGTGGTCGTCGAGCTGGCCGTCACCCCCGACCGCGGCTACTGCCTGTCCATGCGCGGCATCGCCCGCGAGATGGGCACGGGCCTGGGCGTGGCGTGGCGCGACCCGGGCGCGCTCACCCCGCCGGCGTGGTCCGGGGACCCGGCCTGGGCGGTCACCGTCGAGGACGCCGCCCGCTGCGACCGGTTCTCCATGATCGCGCTGGAGGGGCTGGACCCCACCGCGCCGAGCCCGTGGTGGATGCGCCGGCGCCTGGCGCAGTCGGGCGTGCGCAGCATCTCCCTGGCCGTCGACGTCACCAACTACGTGATGCTCGAGCTCGGCCAGCCGATGCACGCCTTCGACCGCGACCGCGTCACCGGGCCCGTCGCCGTCCGGCTCGCCCGCCCGGGGGAGCGGCTGACCACCCTCGACGGCGTCGACCGGGCGCTGGACGCCGACGACCTGCTCATCACCGACGGCACCGGCGCCATCGGCCTGGCCGCGGTCATGGGCGGTGCCTCCACCGAGATCGGTGACGGCACGAGCAGCGTGCTGCTCGAGGCCGCGCACTGGGAGCCGACCGGGGTGGCCCGCACCGCGCGGCGGCACCGGCTGCCCAGCGAGGCGGCCAAGCGGTTCGAGCGGGGCGTGGACCCGGAGATGACGATGGTCGCGCTGGCCCGGGCGGCGGCGCTGCTCGGCGAGTACGGCGGCGCCCGCGTCGTCGGCACGCCGGTCGACGTCGACACCCGCGCCCCCCGCCCGGTCGTCCCGCTCGACGCCGCGCTGCCCGGCCGCGTCGCCGGGGTGCCCTACACCCGCGCCCAGGTGGTCGAGCTGCTCGCCGCGGTCGGCTGCACCGTCGACGGGGACGGCGAGAAGCTGGCGGTCACCCCGCCGCCGTGGCGCCCCGACCTCACCGACCCCGCCGACCTCGTCGAGGAGGTCGTCCGGCTGGCCGGGTACGACGACGTGCCCTCGGTGCTGCCCACCGCCCCGCCCGGGCGCGGGCTGACCGAGACCCAGCGCCGCCGCCGCGCGGTCGGTCGGGCCCTCGCCGAGGCCGGCTACGTCGAGGCCCCGGCCTACCCCTTCGTCGGGACCGCGGCCCTCGACGCGCTGGGCCTGCCCGAGGACGACCCCCGCCGCGCGGTGGTCCTGGTGCGCAACCCGCTGTCGGAGGAGGAGCCGGCGCTGCGGACGACGCTGCTGCCGGGGCTGCTCGCCACCCTGGCCCGCAACCTCGCCCGCGGGCAGCGCGACCTCGCCCTGTTCGAGCACGGCTCGGTGTTCCCGGGCGACCGGCGCAGCCCCGCGCCGCTGCCCGGCGTCGACCGCCGGCCCGACGACGACGTGCTGGCCGCGCTCCTGGGCGCGGTGCCGGCGCAGCCCTGGCACGTGGCCGTCGCGCTGGCCGGGCACCGCGAGCCGCGCGGGTGGTGGGGCCCGGGCCGGCCCGCGGTCTGGGCCGACGCGGTCCAGGCCGCCCGGCTGGTGGGCGCGGCGGCGGGCGTCGAGGTGGCGGTGCGCGCCGGCGAGCGCGCGCCCTGGCACCCCGGCCGCTGCGCCGAGCTGCTGGTCCACGGTGCGGTCGTCGGGTACGCCGGCGAGCTGCACCCGCGGGTGTGCGCCGCGCTGGAGCTGCCGGCCCGCACCTCGGTCATGGAGCTCGACCTCGACGCCCTCCCCGCGGCAGGGGTGCCCGTGGGCCCGCGGGTGTCGGCCTTCCCGCCGGTCCTCATGGACCTCGCCCTGGTGGTCGCCGAGGACGTCCCGGCCGCCGAGGTGGACGCCGCGGTGCGGGCCGGGGCCGGGGACCTCCTGGAGTCGCTGCGGCTCTTCGACGTCTGGTCCGGCGCCCCGGTGCCGGCCGGGTCGCGCTCGCTGGCCTACGCGCTCACCCTGCGCGCCCCCGACCGCACGCTCACCGGCGAGGAGGCCGCCGCCGTCCGGGACGCCGCGGTGGCCGCCGCGGCCGAGCGCACGGGGGCGGTGCTCCGTGGCTGAGCTCTCGGGGCAGGTGGCGCTGGTGACCGGGGCGTCCACGGGGATCGGCCGGCACCTCGCCGAGGGTCTGGCCCGCCGCGGGATGGCGGTGGCCGGCCTCGCCCGCAGCGCCGACCGGCTGCAGGCGGCGATGGACGAGGTGGCGACGGCCACCGGCGCCCGCACCCTCGCCGTCCCCGCCGACGTCACCGACCGCACCGCGGTCGAGGAGGCCGTCGCGCGGGTCCGGGAGGAGCTGGGCCCGGTCGACCTGCTGGTCAACAACGCCGGCGTGGTGGACGAGGCCGAGGTGCCGCTGTGGGAGGCCGACCCCGACCAGTGGTGGGACGTCGTCTCCAGCCACGTCCGCGGCGGCTTCCTGCTCTGCCGCGCCGTCGTCCCCTGGATGGTGCTGCGCAACCGGGGCCGGGTGGTGAGCCTGGCCAGCGGCATGAGCGTGCGGGCCCGCCCGGAGTACTCCGCCTACTCGGTCGCCAAGACCGGGCTGATGCGCATGACCGAGGCGCTGGCCGGTGCGCTGGAGGGCCTGGACGTGCGGGCCTTCGACGTCTCGCCCGGCGTGGTCGAGACCGCGATGACCCGCGCCATGCCGGTCTGGCAGGGCTACACCGACTGGACCCCGCCCGAGCGCGTGGTCGAGGTGGTGGCCGCCATCGCCGCGGGGGAGCTGGACGCCTGGTCCGGCCGCTACCTGCGGGCCGGCACCGACGACCTCGACACGCTGCGCCGGCTCGGCCCGGACGACGTCGCCCGGCAGCTGCGGCTCGTGCCCTACGGGGACGACGACCCGCTGGCCTGACCCGCGGCGGTGAGGTCCCCGACCGTCCTCCCGTCCGCGACCCCGGCCTCGGACCCCCGCGTCGACCCCGGCCTCGATCCCCTCCGGCCGCCCACGTCCGTGAGTGCAGTGGCACCCGGAGACGTAGGCCGTCGCCCTGGGACGCACCGGGCGCCGGCGCCCGGTGCAGCGGCGCGGACCTGCTGTCCCGGAGACCTCCTCGTGAAGGTTCATGCATACCTGTGTATGGTCATGCAGCATGAGCTCAGCGCAGACGTGGACGGTCGGGGTCACCGGCGCCACCGGGTACGCGGGGGGTGAGGTGTGCCGGCTGCTGGCCGGGCACCCGCACCTGCGGCTGGCCGGGGTGCACGCCAACTCGAGCGCCGGCCGACGCCTCGGTGAGCTGCAGCCCCACCTGCTCCCGTACGCCGACCTCGAGGTGCAGCCCAGCGACGCGGCGAGCCTGGCCGGGTACGACGTCGTCGTCCTGGCCCTGCCGCACGGCGAGTCCGCGGCGATCGCCGCGCAGCTGCCCGAGGACACCCTCGTCGTCGACTGCGGGGCCGACCACCGGCTGAACGACCCGGCGGCCTGGGCCCGCTGGTACGGCTCCGAGCACGGCGGCGCGGCGCACCCGGGAGCATGGCCCTACGGCCTGCCCGAGCTGCCCGGCCAGCGGGAGCAGCTCGCCGGCGCGCGGCGGATCGCCGTGCCCGGCTGCTACCCGACCTCGGTCACCCTCGCCCTCGCCCCGGCACTGGCCGCCGGCCTGGTCGAGCCCGACGTCGTCGTCGTGGCGGCCAGCGGCACGTCCGGCGCCGGGAAGTCGGCCAGACCGCACCTGCTCGGCAGCGAGGTCATGGGCTCGGTCAGCGCCTACGGCGTCGGCGGGGTGCACCGGCACACGCCGGAGATGGTGCAGACCCTCTCGCAGGCGGCCGGCGAGCCGGTGGGGGTCAGCTTCACCCCGACCCTGGTGCCGATGAGCCGGGGCATCCTCGCCACCTGCTCGGCGAGGCTGCGGGCCGGTGTCGACGCCGCCGCGGCCCGCGCCACCTACGAGAAGGCCTACGCCGACGAGCCGTTCGTGCACCTGCTGCCCGAGGGCCGGTGGCCCACGACGGCGCAGGTGCTCGGCGCCAACACCGTCGCCCTGCAGGTCGCCGTCGACCCCGACGCCGGCCGGCTGGTCGTCGTCGCCGCGGTCGACAACCTCACCAAGGGCACCGGGGGAGCGGCGCTGCAGTGCGCCAACCTCGCCCTCGGCCTGCCGGAGACCACCGGCCTGCCGCTCGTGGGCGTGGCGCCGTGACGGTCACCGCCCCGCAGGCGTTCCGCGCCGCCGGCGTCGCCGCCGGCCTGAAGTCCAGCGGCGACCCCGACGTCGCGCTGGTCGTCAACGACGGGCCCGACGACGCCGCCGCGGCGGTCTTCACGACCAACCGGTTCCCGGCCGCGCCGGTGCAGTGGAGCCGGCAGGTCCTCGGCACCGGCCGGGTGCGCGCCGTCGTCCTCAACTCCGGCGGCGCCAACGCCTGCACCGGACCCGAGGGCTTCGGTGACACCCACGCCACCGCCGAGCACGTGGCCGCCGAGCTCGGCATCGGGGCGATCGACGTCGCCGTCGCCTCCACCGGGCTGATCGGCGTCCGGCTGCCCATGGACCGGCTGACCGCCGGGGTCACCGCCGCGGCCGCCGGCCTGTCGGCCGAGGGCGGGGCCGACGCCGCCCGGGCGATCATGACGACCGACTCCGTGCCCAAGACGACGGTCCAGGCCCGCGACGGCTGGACCGTCGGCGGCATGGCCAAGGGGGCCGGCATGCTCGCGCCGAGCCTGGCCACGATGCTCGTCGTCCTCACCACCGACGCCGCCGTGCCGCCGGAGGTCCTGCAGGCCGCGCTGCGGCGGGCGACCGGCGTGAGCTTCGAGCGGGTGGACTCCGACGGCTGCCTGTCCACCAACGACACCGTGCTCGTGATGGCCAACGGCGCCGCCGGGGCCACCCCGACGCCCGAGGAGCTCACCGAGGCGCTCACCGCCGCGTGCACCGACCTGGCGATGCAGCTGCTCGCCGACGCCGAGGGCTCCACCAAGGACATCGCGATCACCGTGCGCAACGCCGCCAGCGTCGAGGACGCCCTCGAGGCCGGCCGCGCCTGCGCCCGCAACAACCTGCTCAAGACCGCGCTGTTCGGCAACGACCCCAACTGGGGCCGGGTGCTGGCCGCCATCGGCACCACGCGGGCCGCCTTCGAACCCGACCGGGTCGACGTCACGATCAACGGCGTCACCGTCTGCCGCGGCGGCGCGATCGGCGACCCGCGCGAGGGCGTGGACCTCACCGGCCGCGCCGTCACCATCGACGTCGACCTGCGCGCCGGCGAGGAGCAGGCCACCGTCTGGACCAACGACCTGTCGATCGCCTACGTCCACGAGAACTCGGCCTACTCCACATGAACCCCGCGAACGCACCCGAGCCGCACGTGCCCACCGCCCGCGACGCGCGTGCGCAGGACCCGGCGCACGCGAGCACGGCGCAGGACCCGGCGCACGCGAGCACGGCGCAGGACCCGGCGCACGCGAGCACGTCGCAGGACCCGACACCGCCGGACGTCCGGGTCGACGAGGTCCCCCCGCCGCCGCGGCGCACCGTCGGCACCCGCCGGGTCATGCGCACCTACGACCCCGAGGGCGACCGGCTCAAGGTCGCCGTCCTCACCGGTGCGCTGCCGTGGCTGGAGGAGTTCCACGGCAACGTCGTGGTCGTGAAGTACGGCGGCCACGCCATGGTCGACGAGGAGTGCCGCCGGGCCTTCGCCGAGGACATGGTCTTCCTGCGGACCTGCGGCATCCTGCCCGTCGTCGTCCACGGCGGCGGCCCGCAGATCAACAGCATGCTCGGCCGGCTCGGCATCGAGAGCGAGTTCCGCGGCGGGCTGCGGGTGACCACCCCGGAGACGATCGGCGTGGTCCGCATGGTGCTCACCGGGCAGGTCACCCCGGAGGTGGTCGGCCTGATCAACGCGCACGGTCCGCGCGCGGTCGGGCTGTCCGGCGAGGACGGCGGGCTGTTCACCGCCGAGCGCACCTCCGCGCTCGTCGACGGGAAGCCGGTGGACGTCGGCCTGGTCGGCGACGTGGTCGACGTCGACCCCGCCCCGGTCCAGGCGCTGCTGGCCGCCGGGCACATCCCGGTGATCGCCACGGTCGCCCCCGACCGGGACGGCGTGGTGCACAACGTCAACGCCGACACCGCCGCAGCCGCGCTGGCCGTCGCGCTCGGCGCGGTGAAGCTCGTCGTGCTCACCGACGTCGAGGGGCTCTACGCCGACTGGCCCGACCGCGACTCGCTGGTGCAGCAGATCGACGCCGCCGAGCTCGCCGAGATCCTCCCGACCCTGGACGCCGGGATGGTCCCGAAGATGGCCGCCTGCCTGCGGGCGGTCGAGGGCGGGGTGAAGCGGGCGACCGTCGTCGACGGGCGCACCCCGCACGCCCTGCTGCTGGAGATGTTCACGTCGGAGGGCACCGGGACGATGGTCGTCCCGGCCCAGGGCACCGGAGGGGAGCCGGCACCATGACGCGCACGGAGGAGCTGGCCGCCCGCTGGTCGGCGGTGATGATGGCCAACTACAAGGCGCCGCCGGTCGCCCTGGCCCGCGGCGCCGGGGCGACGGTGTGGGACGTCGACGGCCGCGAGTACACCGACCTGCTCGGCGGGATCGCCACCACGATCCTCGGCCACGCCCACCCCCGGGTGGTCGAGGCGGTGGCCCGGCAGGTGGCCACGCTGGCGCACGTCTCCAACCTCGCCATGCACGAGCCCGGGATCCGGCTGGCCGAGCGCCTGCTGGAGCTGGCCGGCCGGCCCGGGCGGGTGTTCTTCTGCAACTCCGGCGCCGAGGCCAACGAGGCCGCGTTCAAGATCAGCCGGCTGACCGGCCGGCCCGAGGTGGTCACCGCGGAGGGCGCCTTCCACGGGCGGACGATGGGCGCGCTCGCGCTCACCGGCCAGCCGAGCAAGGCCGCGGCGTTCGCGCCGCTGCCCGGCGGCGTCCGGTACGTGCCCTACGGCGACCCGGAGGCCCTGGCCGGGGCGGTGGGGGAGCGGACCGCGATGGTGCTGCTCGAGCCGATGCTCGGCGAGGGGGGCGTGCTGCCGGCCCCGCCCGGCTACCTCGCCGCGGCGGCGGGCGCGGCCCGGGAGGCCGGCGCGCTGTTCGCCGTCGACGAGGTCCAGACCGGCACCGGCCGCACGGGGCACTGGTTCGCGCACCAGGCCGACGGGCTCCAGCCGGACGTCATCACGCTGGCCAAGGCGATCGGCGGCGGGCTCCCGCTGGGGGCCACCCTCGCCTTCGGGCCGGCAGCGGACCTGCTGACCGCCGGTTCGCACGGCTCGACCTTCGGCGGCAACCCGGTGGCCGCGGCCGCCGCACTGGCGGTGCTGGACACCATCCGCGACGAGGGGCTGCTGGAGCGGGCCAAGGAGCTCGAGCACCGGTTCACCGCCGGCATCGAGGGCCTCGGCCACGACGGCGTGGCCGGCGTCCGCGGGCGCGGCGCGCTGCTCGGCGTCGTCCTCACCGCCGACGTCGCAGGCGCCCTGGAGGTGGCGCTGCGGGAGGCCGGCTTCCTCACCAACGCGGTCGCCCCCGGCGTGCTCCGGCTGGCGCCGGCCCTGGTGCTCACCGACGCGCAGGTGGACGCCTTCGTCGCGGCCCTCCCGGCCGCCCTCGACACCGCCCTGGAGGCCGCACCGTGACCCGGCACTTCCTGCGCGACGACGACCTCACCCCCGCCGAGCAGGCGCAGGTGCTGGCGCTGGCCGCCGAGCTCAAGCGCACCCGGCACACCGACGCCGCGCCGGCCCCGCTGCGCGCGCCGAACGGCGTGCCCCGGGCGGTCGCCGTCCTGTTCGACAAGCCCTCCACCCGCACCCGGGTGAGCTTCTCCGTGGGCGTGGCCGAGCTCGGCGGGTACCCGCTGGTGATCGACGCGGGGTCCAGCCAGCTCGGCCGTGGTGAGCCCGTCGAGGACACCACCCGCGTGCTCGACCGGCAGGCAGCCGCCATCGTCTGGCGGACCTTCGGCCAGGACCGCATCGAGGCCATGGCCGCGGTCAGCCGGGTCCCGGTGGTCAACGCCCTCACCGACGAGTTCCACCCGTGCCAGATCCTCGCCGACCTGCAGACGGTCGCCGAGCGCCGCGGCGAGCTGGCCGGGCTCACGCTGACCTACCTGGGTGACGGCGCCAACAACATGGCGCACTCCTACCTGCTGGGCGGGGCGACGGCCGGCATGCACGTCCGGATCGGCTCCCCCGAGGCCTACCGGCCGTCGAAGGCGGTGCTGGAGCGGGCCGCGGAGATCGCCGCCGGCACCGGCGGCTCGGTGCTCTGGACGGCGGACCCCGCGGCCGCCGTCGAGGGCGCCGACGTCCTGGCCACCGACACCTGGGTGTCGATGGGCCAGGAGGGCGAGCACGACGCCCGCGTGGCGCCGTTCCTGCCCTACGCGGTCGACGAGCGGGCGCTGGCCCGGGCGGCCACCGACGCCGTCGTGCTGCACTGCCTGCCGGCCTACCGCGGCAAGGAGATCGCAGCCGCCGTCATCGACGGGCCGCGCAGCGCGGTGTGGGACGAGGCGGAGAACCGGCTGCACGCCCAGAAGGCGCTGCTCGCCTGGCTCCTGGAGCGGTCGTGACGGGGCGACGATGACCTCGGCGGTCACCCGGTCGGCGCGCCAGGCGCGGATCCGCCGGATCGTCGAGGACCGGCCGGTCACCTCGCAGACCCAGCTGGCCGCGCTGCTGGCCGAGTCGGGCATCGAGGTCACCCAGGCCACGCTGTCCCGGGACCTCGAGGAGCTCGGCGCGGTCAAGATGCGCGGCTCCGACGGCGCCCCGGCGTCCTACGTGCTCCCCCCCGAGAACGCGCCCCTGCGACCGGCGCAGGCGGCCCCCGCCCGGCTCACCCGGCTGCTGGCCGACCTGCTCACCAGCGCCGAGGGCAGCGCGAACCTGGCGGTGCTGCGCACCCCGCCCGGGGCGGCGCAGTTCCTCGCCTCGGCGCTGGACAAGGTGGGGTTGCCCGACGTCCTGGGCACCATCGCCGGGGACGACACGCTGCTGGTCGTCTCCCGCGACCCGCACGGGGGCCCCGCCCTCGCCGACACCCTGCGGGGGATGGCCGAGCGGTCGCCGTCCGCCCCGCACCACCCGACCGACCCGGAGGAGAACCCCGAGTGAGCGCGCCCCAGACCACCCGCCTGTGGGGCGGCCGCTTCGGCGGCGGCCCGTCCCCGGCGATGGCCGCGCTGTCGCGGTCCACGCACTTCGACTGGCGGCTCGCCCCGTTCGACCTGGCCGGGTCGCGCGCCCACGCGCGCGTGCTGCACCGCGCCGGCCTGCTGGCCGACGACGAGCTCGAGCAGATGCTGCGGGCGCTGCGCGAGCTCTCCGACGAGGTCGCCGCCGGCACCTTCGCCCCCGTGGAGTCCGACGAGGACGTGCACGAGGCGCTCGAGCGCGGCCTCACCGAGAAGCTCGGCACGCTGGGCGGCAAGCTGCGCGCCGGCCGCAGCCGCAACGACCAGATCGCCACCGACCTGCGGCTCTACCTGCGCCACTCCGTGCGGGCGCTGGTCGCCGAGCTGTCGTCCCTGGAGTACGCCCTCGTCGGCCTGGCGGAGCGCTACCGGGACGTCGCCGCGCCGGGCATGACGCACCTGCAGCACGCCCAGCCGGTGCTCATCGCCCACCAGCTGCTGGCGCACGCGCACGCCTTCGCCCGCGACGTGGACCGGCTGCGGGACTGGGACCGGCGGGCCGCGGTGAGCCCCTACGGCTCCGGCGCGCTGGCCGGCTCCTCGCTGCCGCTGGACCCCGACGCCGTCGCCGCCGAGCTGGGCTTCGACCGGGCGTCGGACAACTCGATCGACGGGGTGAGCGACCGGGACTTCGCCGCGGAGTTCTGCTTCGCCGCCGCGCTGGTCGGCGTCCACCTCTCGCGGCTGGGCGAGGAGGTCGTGCTCTGGACGTCGACCGAGTTCGGCTGGGCGCGCCTCGACGACGCCTGGGCGACCGGGTCGTCGATCATGCCGCAGAAGAAGAACCCCGACATCGCCGAGCTGGCGCGGGGCAAGTCGGGCCGGTTCGTCGGCAACCTCACCGGCCTGCTCACCATGCTCAAGGGCCTGCCGCTGGCCTACGACCGCGACCTGCAGGAGGACAAGGAGCCGGTCTTCGACTCCATGGAGCAGCTGCTCCTGCTCCTGCCGGCGGTCACCGGGATGACGGCCACGCTCACCCTGCGGCCGGAGGTGCTCGAGGCCGCCGCGCCGCAGGGCTTCGCCCTGGCCACCGACGTCGCCGAGTGGCTGGTCCGGCAGGGCGTGCCCTTCCGCTCGGCCCACGAGATCAGCGGCGAGATGGTGGCCTTCTGCGAGCAGGCCGGGCTCGAGCTCGGCGAGCTGGACGACGACCAGCTCGCCGGCATCGACGAGCGGCTCACCCCGGAGGTGCGCTCGGTGCTCTCGGTGCCGGGTGCGCTGGCCGCCCGCAGCGCCCGCGGCGGCACGGCGCCGGAGCGGGTCGCCGGGCAGCTGGCCGCGCTCCGGGAGCTCGCGGCCGAGCACGCGCGCTGGGCGGCCGACTCGCCCGTGGCGGCGGCGCTCTGACCGCTCCCGGACCGCTGCTGACCGCCGACGAGCTGCTCGGTCGGCCCGAGGAGGTCGCCCCGGCGCTGCTCGGCTGCTGGCTGGTGACCGACCGGCCCGACGGCACGGTCGCCGTCCGCCTCACGGAGGTGGAGGCCTACGCCGGCGACGGCAGCGACCCGGCGGCCCACTCGCACCGCGGGCCCACGCCCCGCGCCGAGGTCATGTTCGGCCCGCCGGGGCGGCTGTACGTCTACCTCAGCTACGGCATGCACTGGTGCGCCAACGTGGTCGTCGGCCCGGAGGGGGACGGCGCGGCGGTGCTGCTGCGCGCCGGCGACGTGGTGGTGGGGGAGGACGTCGCCCGCGCCCGCCGGCCCGCCGTGCGGGCCACGCGCGACCTCGCGCGCGGCCCGGCGCGGCTGACCCGGGCGCTGGGCATCGGCCCGGGGGACAAGGGCACCGGGCTGCTGTCGGCCGCCGGCGACGTCCGCCTGCACCGGGGGACGGCGCCGGCCGGGGTCTCCGCCGGCCCGCGCGTCGGGATCAGCGTGGCCACCGGGCTGCCCTGGCGGTTCTGGGAGACGGGCGCGGCCTCGGTGAGCGCCTTCCGGCCGGGTGGGCGCCCACGCCGGCGCGGCGGGCAGGATGGTGCCCCGTGAGCGACGTGATCGACGAGCTGCACCGGCGGGGCCTCATCGCCCAGAGCACCGACGAGGAGGAGCTGCGCAAGCACCTCGCCGGGGGACCGGTCACCTACTACTGCGGCTTCGACCCGACCGCGCCGAGCCTGCACGTCGGCCACCTGCTGCAGTTCATGGTGCTGCGGGCCCTGCAACGGGCCGGGCACCAGCCGGTGGTCCTCGTCGGGGGCGCCACCGGGCTGATCGGCGACCCCCGGCCCACGGCCGAGCGCCAGCTCAACGACCGCTCCACCGTCGCGGAGTGGGTGGCGGGGATCCGCCGGCAGGTGGCGCCGTTCCTCGACGTGCCGGCCGAGCGCGACGGGCTGCGGCCGCCGGTGTACGTCGACAACCTGGACTGGACCGGCCCGCTGTCGGCGATCGACTTCCTCCGCGAGGTCGGCAAGCACTTCCGGGTCGGCCGGATGCTGGCCAAGGAGGCGGTCGCCGCCCGGCTGGCCTCCGAGGCGGGCATCAGCTACACCGAGTTCAGCTACCAGGTCCTGCAGGCCAACGACTTCCTCGAGCTGTACCGGCGGCACGGCTGCACCCTGCAGAGCGGCGGCTCCGACCAGTGGGGCAACCTCACCGCCGGCATCGACCTGATCCGCCGGACGGAGGGCGTCGGCGCGCACGCGCTGTCCACGCCGCTGGTGACCAAGTCCGACGGCACCAAGTTCGGCAAGAGCGAGAGCGGCGCGGTGTGGCTGTCCCCGGAGCTCACCAGCGCCTACGCCTTCTTCCAGTTCTGGCTCAACGCCGACGACGCCGACGCGCGGGCCTGGCTGCCGCTGTTCTCCGAGCGGCCGGCCGAGGAGGTCGCGGCACTGGTCGCCGAGTCCCTCGAGCGGCCCGCCGCCCGGGCGGCCCAGCGGGCCCTGGCCGAGGAGCTGACCCTGCTGGTGCACGGGGACGACGAGCTGCGGCAGGCCGAGGCCGCCGGGCGGGCGCTGTTCGGCCGGGACGACCTCGCCGCCCTCGGCGCCGACACCCTCGGCGCGGCCCTCCGCGAGGCGGGCAGCGTGACGGTGCAGGGCGAGGTGCCCACCATCGCGCACCTGCTCCAGCGCACCGGGCTGGTCGCCAGCCTGTCCGAGGCCCGCCGCACCGTGAAGGAGGGCGGTGCCTACCTCAACAACGAGCGGGTCACCGACGCCGACGCCGTCCCCGGGGAGGACGCCTGGCTGCCCGGCGGGTGGCTGGTCCTGCGCCGCGGCAAGCGCTCGGTCGCCGGCGTCGAGCGCGTCCCCTGACCCCGGCGGGCCGTGTGAACGGCTCGTGACGGGCACGTCTCGGCCGGGTGTCCGGCGTCACCCGGGACCGGTTTGACACGGCCTCCGGGCCCACGTAACTTTCTCTCTGCGCCGCGCGAGACCGCCTGAGGGTGGCCGGCGGGGGGCCCTGGAGGGCCGCCCGGGCGGGGCGTAGAGTGGGACAAGCCGCCATCGACGAGGCCCGGGAGGGTCGGGTTGGTGTGCGTCCGCTCCTTGAGAACTCAACAGCGTGCCGAAAGTCAGTGCCAAGTAACAACCCCTTTGTGGGTTCCTTTGGTTGAGATTGATCGCGATCTGTCAGGTCGCGGTTCTCGGCCGGGTTTCAAGCA